>NZ_JBHXTM010000054.1:0-21515 GCF_042677325.1 Streptomyces sp. NPDC127117 | reverse complement strand
GCGCTGATTGGTGTTATTAACGCCCGGGTCCCCCACATCGTCCCCGGCCGGGGGGGGGGGGTCCCCGGCGCCAATCCCACCGACCCGGCGCACAGGGGCGGCGCGGCGCGGGCTGTGCCGGCGCAGCGGCTCGTGAAGGCAGTAGCCGGGGCCGTCGTCGAGCAGATACAGGTGCATCGACGGGATGTCCGCGCGCCCGGCCAGCAGCCCGGACTGCGACTCGTTGAGAGCGAGAGCCTGATCGAGAGCGTGGTGGTCCAGCAACTCCAGCGGTGCGCCCGGCAGAAGCTCCTGGACCAGCACGACTGAGCCGCCCACCTGGAGCGCCAGCTCCGTGGACGGGCAGGGATACCCCTGCCCGCGCAGCGCCTGGCACACCGCCAGGGGCCCCGACCGCAGGGTGTCGAGCCGACTGCCCGGCCGCCACTTCAGCACGGACCGGTGGCCGTCGGGCCACCGGACGTACGCGGCGCCCACCTCGCCGCCCGGACAGGGCCCCTCGACGAGCAGGCGTACGCCGGTCTCGGCGTGCACGGCATCCGTCATCCGGCCGGCGTCGAGGCGCTCGGCACGTTCCCAGTGGTGCTGCGGTGAGGTGGTCATCGGAGCATTCTCCGGGAGGGACGGAACGGATGCCGACGAGGGGGCCGGGCTGCGGTGCATGCCCTCCCCGCTCCGTCCGCCGCGAGCGAGGCCGTGGACTCCGGGGTCCGGTCACGTGATCCGGATGGTGAGAGCCCCGGTGATGCGGTCGGCGGTGAGTTCCCGGGACTGCGGGGAGCCGATGCCGGGAGGGGTCCTGGCGCCGGGTGCCGAGGTGTTCCCGGACGGTCCGGCTTCACCGGCACGACCGCCGTCAGGCCCACGCCGGTCTGCTCGGTGCCGGGGGCGGGCGATGGACTCCCGCGCCCCGGCCGGAGTGCGGCCGGGGCCCGTCGGAGACGGGTGGGACGCCGTTCCCGGGCACCCCCGAGGGTGCCGATTCCGGTGCGGCGTCCCACCGGGCCGGGCCGGACCAGCCCCGTCCGGTGCGATGCGGGGTCAGTCCGCCGACGTCGTCCAGCCCAGCGCCTCGATGCGTGCGGCGTCGCCGGACCGGCTCTCGTCGAAGAGTGTCCGGTTGCCGTCCTCGACCCGGACGGCGTCCACGTACGCCCCGCGTCCGACGTACAGCTGGTCCGTCGTGTACCGCCACCTCAGCCGGACCTCCTTGCCGCGCCAGGCGGCGAGGTCCGCGTCGAGACGGTGCCATACCCGGCCGGACCAGCCGGAGACCGCGCCGGTGGGATGCGGCTCGGGCTCGGGGCGGGGCTTCTCCGACGTCGGGACGGTGGTGAACGGGACCGGCTGCCAGGTCGCCCCGGCGTCCGCCGACGCCTCCAGGAAGAGGAAGTCGGACCCGGGCTCGGTGTCCCACCACAGGGCCGAGCTCAGCCGGCCGTGCGAGGAGGTGAGGCGCAGCGGGGGCAGCGTGAGCGTGGCCGAGGCGGCGCTCGCCATGCCCGAGAACCACGCCGTACGGCCACGGGCGGGGTGGACCGCGACGGCGCGCGCCAGCTGATTCGCGGCGGCGACGCGCGGGGCGCTTCCGGAGCGCCAACTGCGCACGGGGTGAACCGAGTTGCCGAGGACGATCAGGAACGAGTCGGTCGTCGGATCCAGTACGAGACTGGTGCCGGTGAAACCGGTGTGGCCCGCGGTGCGCGGGGTGGCCATCGCCCCCATGTACCAGTGCTGGTAGAGCTCGAAGCCGAGGCCGTGGGCGTCGCCGGGGAACGCGGTGTTGAAGTCGGTGAACAGCAGGTCGACCGATTCGGCGGAGAGAATCCGCGCGCGGCCGTAGACCCCGCCGTTGAGCAGGGTACGGGCGAGGATCGCCAGGTCCCAGGCGCAGGAGAAGACTCCGGCGTGGCCCGCCACCCCGTCCAGGCTGTACGCGTTCTCGTCGTGCACCTCGCCCCAGACCAGTCCGCGGTCCAGCCCGGACCAGGGCAGCCGGGCGTCCTCGGTCGCGGCGATCTTCGGCTTCCAGGAGGCCGGCGGGTTGTACCGGGTGCGGTGCATCCCGAGCGGAGCGGTGATCTGCTCACGGAGCAGGACGTCCTGCGTGCGGCCGGTGAGCTTCTCCAGCACAAGTTGCAGCGAGATCAGGTTGAGGTCGGAGTAGAGGTACACCGTGCCGGGCGGGCTGGCCGGCACCTCGTCCCACAGCAGTTGGAGCTTTCCCTCGCGCGTCGGCGCCTTGTACAGCGGGATCCAGGCGCGGAATCCGGAGGTGTGCGTGAGCAGTTGGCGGATCGTGATGTCCTGCTTGCCGCCGCCCGCGAAATCGGGCAGGTACGAGGCGACCTTCGCCTCCAGCTCCAGCGTCCCGCGCTCGATCTGCTGCACGGCCAGGATCGAGGTGAACAGTTTCGACACCGAAGCCAGGTCGAAGACGGTGTCCTCGGCCATGGGGATCTGCTGGTCCGGCGGGAACTCCACGCCGGTGTCGGACTTCTCGTCGTACGCCGCATAGCGCACGGCCTTGCCGATCGGCCGGTGCAGGGCCACCGTGCCGCCCCGCCCGGCGAGCAGCACCGCCCCCGCGTACCAGGGGTGCTTCGGGGAGGCGGCCAGGAACTTCTCCGCGTCGGTGACCAATTGGTCCAGGGGCTCCTGAAGCAGCCCCGCGCGTTCGGCCGAACCGCGCCGCAGCGTCGGCCTGCCGTGTCCCGACACGGCGCTCCCGGCCCCTGTGCGCATATCCGACGACCCCGCCCCCGACTCCATGGCCGACGCCTGCCCCGCGAACGGAATCGGCGCCAGGGCGAGTGCCCCGCCCAGGGCCAGCATCCCACCGCCCAGCCTCCGCCGGCTGATCCCTCTGCCCGCCGCGTCCTCGGTCATCCGGAACTCCTTCTCACTGCGCGAAAGTAACTTTCGAAAATTCGTCCGGCAATGAAACTTCCTGCCGCCGCAGAGATTACTGTCACCCCCGTCGTCGCGGAGGCCCCCTGCGTCACAAAGAATCTGACACTGCATCAGAAAATCTCTTCCCTCGGATGTCGGGCTGAGGCATCCTGCGCCCCATGGAGACGGAGCTGAGCAAGAAACTGGGAGTCGAGCACGCCATCTTCGGCTTCACGCCGTTCCCCGCGGTGGCCGCGGCCATCACCCGGGCCGGCGGATTCGGCGTACTCGGCGCGGTCCGCTACACCGCCCCCGACGACCTCGCGCGCGACCTCGACTGGATGCAGGAGCACACCGACGGCAAGCCGTACGGCCTCGATGTCGTCATGCCCGCGAAGAAGGTGGAGGGGGTGACCGAGGCCGATGTCGAGGCGATGATCCCGGCCGGCCACCGGCAGTTCGTCCAGGACACCCTCGCCAAGCACGGAGTGCCGGAGCTCCCCGAGGGCGAGGCGTCCGGCTGGCGCATCACCGGCTGGATGGAGGAGGTCGCACGCAACCAGCTCGACGTCGCCTTCGACTACCCCATCAAGCTCCTCGCCAACGCCCTCGGATCACCACCGGCGGACGTCGTCCGGCGCGCCCATGACCGGGGTGTGCTCGTCGCCGCCCTTGCCGGGAGTGCGAAGCACGCCCGCCACCACGCCGACGCGGGCATCGACATCGTCGTCGCCCAGGGGTACGAGGCGGGCGGCCACACCGGTGAGATCGCCTCCATGGTCCTGGTGCCGGACGTGGTCGACGCCGTCGGACCGCTTCCCGTCCTCGCCGCCGGCGGAATCGGCAGCGGCGAGCAGATCGCCGCCGGACTGGCCCTCGGCGCCCAGGGCGTCTGGCTCGGCTCCCTCTGGCTGACCGCCGAGGAGGCCGACCTGCACTCCCGCGCCCTGACCCGCAAGCTCCTCGCCGCCGGCTCCGGCGACACCGTCCGCTCCCGCGCCCTCACCGGCAAACCCGCACGCCAGCTCCGTACCGAATGGACCGACGCCTGGGACGACCCGGCAGGGCCCGGCACCCTGCCCATGCCGCTCCAGGGGCTGCTGGTGGCCGAGGCAGTGTCGCGCATCCAGAAGTACGAGACCGGCGCACTGCTCGGCACGCCCGTCGGACAGATCGTCGGCCGGATGAACAGCGAACGCAGCGTGCAGGCCGTCTTCGACGACCTGACCCGCGGCTTCGAACGAGCCGTGGACCGGATCAACCGAATCGCCGGACGGAGCGCCTCATGACCCCACCGCCCAATGGCTTCTGGGCCCAGGCCACCGCCGACCCCGGACGCACCGTCCTGATCGCACCCGACGGCGAGAGCTGGACGGCGGGCCGGCTGCACGCCGCCGCCAACCGCCTCGTCCACGGACTGCGTGCGGCCGGACTCCGGAAGGGCGACGCGTTCGCGGTGGTGCTGCCCAACGGCGTCGAGTTCTTCACCGCCTACCTCGCCGCCTCCCAGGCCGGCCTCTACCTCGTACCCGTCAACCACCACTTCGTCGGCCCCGAGATCGCCTGGATCGTCGCCGACTCCGGCGCCAAGGTGCTCATCGCCCACGAGCGGTTCGCACCGGCCGCCACCGAGGCCGCCGACGAGGCGAAGCTGCCGGTGAGCCACCGCTTCGCCGTGGGCGCGGTCGACGGCTTCCGCCCGTACGCCGAACTCCTCGAAGGACAGTCCGAACAAGCCCCCCGGGACCGCACCCTGGGCTGGGTCATGAACTACACCTCGGGCACCACGGGCCGCCCGCGCGGCATCCGCCGTCCGCTCTCCGGCAGGCTCCCCGAGGAGAGCCACCTCGGCGGGTTCCTCGGCATCTTCGGCATCAAACCGTTCGACGACAACGTCCACCTGGTGTGCTCGCCGCTCTACCACACGGCCGTTCTGCAGTTCGCGGGCGCGTCCCTGCACATCGGACACCCGCTGGTCCTGATGGACCGGTGGACGCCCGAGGAGATGCTGCGGCTCATCGACACGCACCGCTGCACCCACACCCACATGGTCCCGACCCAGTTCCACCGCCTGCTCGCCCTCCCCGACGAGGTGAAACGGCGGTACGACGTCACAGCCATGCGGCACGCCATCCACGGCGCCGCGCCCTGCCCCGACCACGTCAAGCGCGCCATGATCGACTGGTGGGGAAGGTGCGTCGAGGAGTACTACGCGGCCAGCGAGGGCGGCGGCGCCTTCGCCACCGCCGAGGACTGGCTGAAGAAGCCGGGCACCGTCGGCCGGGCCTGGCCGATCAGCGAACTCGCCGTCTTCGACGACGACGGCAACCGGCTGCCGCCCGGCGAGCTCGGCACCGTCTACCTGAAGATGAACACCGGCGGCTTCAGCTACCACAAGGACGAGACCAAGACGAAGAAGAACCGCATCGGCGACTTCTTCACCGTCGGCGACCTCGGCATCCTCGACGAGGACGGCTACCTCTTCCTCCGCGACCGCAAGATCGACATGATCATCTCCGGCGGGGTCAACATCTACCCCGCCGAGATCGAGGGCGCCCTGCTCGGCCACCCCGCCGTCGCCGATGTCGCCGTCTTCGGCATCCCGCACCCCGACTGGGGCGAGGAGGTCAAGGCGGTCGTCGAACCTGCCGCGGGACACGAGGCGGGGGAGGAGCTCGCCGCCGCGATCCTGCGCCACTGCGAGCAGCGTCTCGCCGGATACAAGCGCCCCAGGAGCATCGACTTCATCGATGTGATGCCCCGCGACCCCAACGGCAAGCTCTACAAGCGGCGGCTGCGCGACCCGTACTGGGAAGGCCACTCACGGGCCGTGTGAGCCGCCGTCCGGCCGCCGTCCGACGAGCGCCCCCGGACCGGCTCTGGCAGGGTGTGGCCCATGAACGCGAGCGCTACGGTCCGGTCACTGGCGACCAGGTGGACGGTGGTCGTGCCGCTCGTCGCCGCGCTCGCGCTGGTCTTCAGCTGGGGCCGGGAGCTGTCGGCGTTCGCCGTGGCCGTGGTCGCGCTCTGCCTCGCCGGCGCCGTCCTGGCCGCCGTGCACCACGCCGAGGTCATCGCCCACCGGGTCGGCGAACCGTTCGGCTCGCTCGTCCTGGCCGTCGCCGTCACCGTCATCGAAGTGGCCCTCATCGTCACCCTGATGGTGGGAGGCGGTCCCAAGACGTCCGCGCTCGCACGCGACACCGTGTTCGCCGCGGTGATGATCACCTGCAACGGCATCGTCGGACTGTCGCTGCTCGTCGGAGCCGTCCGCTCCCGTGTCGTCGTCTTCAACGCCGAGGGCTCCGGGGCCGCCCTCGCGACCGTCGCCACCCTCGCCACCCTCAGCCTGGTACTGCCGACCTTCACCGTCGGCAAACCCGGCCCCGAGTTCTCCACCGCCCAACTGGCCTTCGCCGCCGTCGCCTCACTCCTGCTGTACGGGCTGTTCGTCGCCGTACAGACGGTGCGGCACCGCGAGTATTTCCTGCCCCTCACCCCCGAGGGCGCGTTCAAGCCCGACGAACACCGCGCGGCGCTGCCCGGCCGGGGCGCCACCGCGCTGAGCCTGGTGATGCTGCTGATCGCCCTGGTCGCGGTCGTCGGTGACGCCAAGTCCGTCTCGCCGACCATCGAGTCCGGGGTGGAGGCGGCCGGAATGCCCCAGGCGGTGGTCGGCGTCGTGATCGCACTGCTGGTGCTGCTGCCGGAGACCCTGGCGGCGGTACGGGCCGCCCGCCGCGACCGGGTCCAGACCAGTCTCAACCTCGCCCTCGGCTCGGCGATGGCGAGCATCGGCCTGACCATCCCGGCCATCGCCCTCGCCTCGGTCTGGCTCGACGGACCGCTCCACCTCGGCCTCGGCGCCACCCATATGGTGCTGCTCGCCCTCACCGTGATGGTGGGCGCGCTGACGGTCGTACCGGGACGGGCCACCCTGCTCCAGGGTGGCGTCCATCTGTCGATCTTCGCCGCGTTCGTCTTCCTCGCGATCAGCCCCTGACCGCCCGCCGGACGGACAGGGGCCCATCGCACCGCGAGGAACTACCGGCGTTCGTGGACCCGCACGACCCGCAGCGCGGGCGAACGCAGGATGTCCCTCTCGCAGAACCGGGACGTCACCCACTGCTCGGCCGAGTACAGCTCGGTCTGGTCGCTGTAGTGCGCCGAGCCCGGGTCGGAGGACTGGGAGTACGTGAGCAGGGTGCGCGCCACCGGGCACCCGCTGCCGTTCCAGCCGACCGCCTGGATGTAGCTGGAGCCCGCCGACACCTCCCGGTAGCCGCCGGCCGCCGCGTCCCACAGCGGCTCCGTCTTGTTCCAGATGCCGAGCGATTCCGTACCGCCGCCGATCGCGATCCGCTTCCCGTTCCGCTCCACCGACTGGTGCCGGCCCAGCGGGGCGTCCAGCGCGATCCCGGCCGCCCCCAGTTCGGCCACCGTGTCGGCGAGCGCCCTGGCGACGCCGGGCGCCGAGGTGTTCAGTGTGTTCGGCGTCCCGACCGGATCGGCGGGGGAGAAGGGTACCTTCCACAGCTCGGTACCCGAGACCGTGGCCGTCGCCCGGCGCCAGAACCGGTCGAAGAGCAGCGCGCCCCGGCTGCCGGTGTCGACCTTCCGGTCCCAGCGCCGCAGCACGTCGCACGCCGCCGACACATCGACGGCCCTGCCGTCACTGGTGACCGCACTTCCGCCGGGCAGCGCCGCGCACGCTTCCGCCAGGTCCCCGGCGACCAGATCACCGGCCGGTGCGCGGTTCGCGAACTGCTGACGCTGCAGATCGGACACGGTCAGCCGGCCCTTCGCCGCCATCGCGGACACGTCCTCGACCGCGCCCCGGGTCCGCATCGAGCGCTGCGTGCCGACCGTGCCGAACACCCGCTCGTAGCCGGTCAGCGGCGCGGCCGCGTTCGTCAGCCAGGCACTGTCGTTGGAGTTCTCCACGTACGGGGCGTCCTTCACGGTGGGCATCCGGCCCGGACCGAAGATGCCCGGCTGCACCGCGTCCCGGTCCGACCCCAGCGCGCAGCCGCTCCTCGAACCGTCCAGCACCGCAAGCCCGGACGAGGGATACGTGGCCCTGCCCAGCGCGGTGGAACAACGCTCCGCGAGCTCGTCCGTGATCCTCGGCAGCACCTGCGACTGCGAGAAGAACGAGTGCCCGGACGAGTCGGCGGCGATGGTGTTCACCCATGGCAGCCCCTGGGTACGGCGCAGCGCCGCCGCGATGTCCGAGGTGCTGCGTGCCCGGCTGAGGCCGAGACCGGCGTCCGCGAACCGCAGATTCACCGAGTTCGGGTCGTTGAGCGCGTACGCGGTCGTCGCCGTCCAGGGCAACGGCAGCCCGGCACCGAGCGAGGTGACCACCGGCCCGTAACGGGTCGACCACTGGGTGCGGGTCACGGCCCCGCCGCCCTTCACCGGGACCGAGACCGTACGCTTCGTCATCCGCTCGGGCCTGCCGTCCACCAGATACACGGTCGGATCGGCCGGATCGAGGGTGAGCTGATGGAGGCTGACCGGCACCCCGGTGGCGACGGTGTGGCTCCACGCGATGTTCGCGTTGTGCCCGATCGACACGGTCGGTGCGCCGAGCAGCGAACCGCCCGAGACGTTCAGCTCGCCGGGAATCGTCTGCTGGGACTGCCAGAACCGCCGCCCGCCCTGCCACGGGTAGTGCGGATTGCCCAGCAGCAGGCCCCGCCCGCTCGCCGTCGTGTCGCCGCGGAACGCGACCGCGTTGGAGCCCATGTCCGCGTTCTGCGTCGACAGCAGCCGCCGGGCCGCGTCCGCCGCGTCACCCGGCGACGGGACCTCGGGCACCTTTGCCGCCCCGGTGGGCGGCTGGGCACCGGTGATGCCGTCGATGCCGCGCCCCTGACCGCCGAGCACCGAGAGCGCGTAGCCGCGCGCCACCACGTCCAGTGCCGTCACCGGCCGCACCCAGTCGGCGCCCCGGCAGGCCGGGTCCTCGATCCGGTTCTGCGCCAGCCACGCGTTGTAGCCGGCCGCCCAGCCGCGCTCCAGCTCCCTGACGTCACGACTCTGACCCGCCGGAGCGGGTGTCTTCAACAGCTTCTCCAGGGTGCGGCTCTCGCGGACCCCGCGGAAGTAGAGATCGCTGGAGAGGTTCTTCGTCGCGGAGGACAGCGAACCGTCCGGAGCCGCGTCCGGACCGAAGTACCGGGACCGCTCGCCGCGCAGGGTAACGAAGCCGTCGGCGAGGGTGCACACCTGGTCGGCGGCCTGGGCCCAGCCATTGCCGAAGCCCAGGCTCGCGTAGTCCTTCGCCAGGATGTGCGGGATGCCGTACTCGGTGTACCGGATCGTGGCGGACAGCCCGCCGTCCGTCGGACGGTGGGAGCGCGGTCCGTCGGCCGCGGCGGGCGGCAGCGACGCCGAAACGGTGAACAGGGCGAGGCCCGATATCGCGAGAAGTCTCAGACGGTTGCGGAGAGGCAACGGATCTCCCAACTGCGCGGGTGCGAAAGGCGGTTACCCGAGGGTTCGGACCGCCACGCGCCACTCAGCCAGCACCCGGGCACCCCTGTCAACATCCCCACCGCCATCAGGACCCTTGACCCCCGGGTTCCGGCCGCACAGGATCACGCCATGACAGGTGTACGGAGCAGCACAGTCGACGGAGTCGTGGCGCGCAGCGCCCGGCGCACCCCCGACCGCACCGCACTGCGGTACGCGGACAGGTCATGGACGTACGCGGAACTCGACGCGGCCGTCAGCACCGCCGCCGCCGTCCTCGGCGGTGAGCACGGACTGCGCCCCGGCGACCGGGTCGCCTGCTACGCGCACAACTCCGACGCGTATCTGATCGGCTACCTCGGCTGCGCCCGCGCGGGCCTGGTCCACGTACCGGTCAACCAGAACCTCACCGGCGACGACCTCACGTACATCCTCGAACAGTCCGGCAGCGCCCTCGTCCTCACCGACCCGGACCTCGCCGACCGGATTCCGGCCGCGTTCCCCGTACGCCCGCTGCGCGACGCACCGGACTCCCTGCTGGCGGCGACCGCCACCCCGCGCCCCTTCGTCCCGGAGCGCGAACCGGGCGCGGCGGACCTCGTCCAGCTGCTCTACACCTCGGGCACCACCGCCCTGCCCAAGGGCGCGATGATGACCCACGGCGCACTGGTGCACGAGTACGTCAGCGCGATCACGGCGCTCGACCTGCGGGCCACCGACCGGCCCGTCCACTCGCTGCCGCTCTACCACTCCGCGCAGATGCACGTCTTCCTGCTGCCCTACCTCGCGGTCGGGGCGCAGAACACCATCCTCGACGCACCCGACGCGAACCGGATCTTCGACCTCGTCGAGACCGGGCAGGCCGACAGCGTCTTCGCCCCGCCGACCGTCTGGATCGGCATCTCCCAGCACCCCGGCTTCACCACCAGGGAACTCGGCGGTCTGCGCAAGGCGTACTACGGCGCGTCGATCATGCCCGTACCCGTGCTGGAACGGCTCCGCGAACGGCTGCCCGCGCTCGCCTTCTACAACTGCTTCGGACAGAGCGAGATCGGCCCGCTCGCCACCGTCCTCGGACCGGACGAGCACGAGGGCCGGATGGACTCCTGCGGCAGGCCCGTCCTCTTCGTCGAGGCCCGGGTCGTCGACAAGGACGGCAAGGAGGTCCCCGACGGCACGGCCGGTGAAGTGGTCTACCGCTCACCCCAGTTGTGCGAGGGGTACTGGGACAAGCCCGAGGAGACCGCCGAGGCCTTCCGCGACGGCTGGTTCCACTCCGGCGACCTCGCGGTGTGCGACGCCGAGGGCTTCCTCACCGTCGTCGACCGGGTGAAGGACGTCATCAACTCCGGTGGTGTCCTGGTCGCCTCCCGGCAGGTCGAGGACGCTCTCTACATGCACCCCGCCGTCGCCGAGGCCGCGGTCGTAGGACTGCCCGACGAGCGCTGGATCGAGGCCGTCACCGCCGTCGTGGTGCTGCGCGGCGACGCGACGGCGGCCGAACTCATCGACCACGCCCGCGAGCGGCTCGCCCACTTCAAGGCCCCGAAGAAGGTCCTCTTCGTGGACGAACTGCCGCGCAATGCCAGCGGGAAGATCCTCAAGCGGGAGCTGCGCGACCGGTTCGCGTAGTACCCGGCCGCCTCCGGATCAGGCCTCGGCCAGGTCGAGGTCCGCAGGCGCGACCCGCAGTCCACGCGCAATCACCACCAGATGGGCGAGGCCGAGACCGGGCCGGCAGAGGCCGGCCCCGAAGGCATGCCCGGCCGGGCTGGTCCACAGCCGCACACCAGGACCGGGCCCGATCTCCGGTGCCGCCGGGTACCGGAGCAACGCCTCGACGCCCCGCCGCTTCCGCTCGACGACGAAGTGCTTCACCGCGGCGATGTCGACGAGCGAGAAGAGCGTCGGCGCCCCGAAGCCGATCAGTGAGGACGCGACGGTGAGGTCCAGGAAGGGCGACACCGGGCCGACGGCGCTCACCACGAGGGTGGCGTACACCGGTGTGCGGCGGCACGGTGCCGGCGGGCACGACCCAGGGCCTCTCGTTTGGAGCATGCCGGGCTCGCGTGCCCCGGTGCCGCGCCTCGCCGCGTTGTCGTCGGTCGCCAGGACTCTGCCCTGACTCCCTCCTCCGCCCTGCGATGCACGACACCGGACCCCGCTCCCCGACCCGGCCTGATCCAAACGAAAGACCCTAGCGCCCGCCGCGCTCGTCCACGATCCGCCGGAACTTCCCGACCGAGCGTTCCAGCGTCTCCGGATCGACGATCTCGACCCGGACCGACACCCCGATCCCGTCCTTGACGGCCGCCGTGATCGACGCCGCGGCCGCCGCCCGCTGCTCCGAGGTCGCATCCGCGCGCGCCTCAGCCCGTACCGTCAGCGCGTCGAGACGGCCCTCGCGGGTCAGCCGCAGCTGGAAGTGCGGCGCCACCCCCGGGGTGCGCAGAACGATCTCCTCGATCTGGGTCGGAAATAGGTTCACACCGCGCAGGATCACCAGATCGTCGCTGCGTCCGGTCACCTTCTCCATCCGCCGGAACACCCGGGCGGTGCCCGGCAGCAGCCGGGTCAGGTCCCGCGTCCGGTAGCGGATCACCGGCATGGCCTCCTTGGTGAGCGAGGTGAAGACCAGCTCGCCCTCCTCGCCCTCGGGCAGCACCTCACCGGTGAACGGGTCGACGATCTCCGGATAGAAGTGGTCCTCCCAGATGTGCAGCCCGTCCTTCGTCTCGACGCACTCCTGCGCCACACCCGGCCCCATCACCTCCGAGAGCCCGTAGATGTCGACCGCGTCGATCGCGAACCGCTCCTCGATCTCGCGCCGCATCTCCTGTGTCCACGGCTCGGCACCGAAGATCCCCACCTTCAGGGAGGTCGACCGCGGATCGACGCCCTGCCGTTCGAACTCGTCGAGGAGCGTCAGCATGTACGACGGGGTCACCATGATGATCTCGGGACGGAAGTCCTGGATGAGCTGGACCTGGCGGGCGGTCATGCCTCCCGAGGCGGGGATGACCGTGCAGCCGAGCCGTTCCGCCCCGTAGTGCGCGCCCAGTCCGCCGGTGAACAGCCCGTATCCGTAAGCGACATGGACCTTCTGCCCGGGACGCCCCCCGGCGGCCCGGATGGAACGGGCCACCACGTCGGCCCAGGTGTCCAGGTCCCGCCGGGTGTAGCCGACGACGGTCGGACGGCCCGTCGTTCCGCTGGACGCGTGGATCCGGCTCACCTGCTCCTCGGGGACGGCGAACATGCCGAAGGGGTAGTTGTCCCGCAGGTCGGCCTTGGTCGTGAAGGGGAAGCGGGCGAGATCGGCGAGCGTACGGCAGTCGTCCGGGCGCAGCCCCGCCTCGTCGAACGCCGCCCGGTAGTGGCCGACGTTCTCGTACGCATGTCGCAGGGTGGCCCGCAGCCGCTCCAGCTGGAGTGCTTCCAGCTCGTCCCGGCCCAGCCGTTCCGCCTCGTCCAGCAGGGACGTCATCCGGATCTCCCTCTTCCGAGCAGGCGACCGATCATTCGGTCGATCTTTCGGTAGCAGTAATTCAGTATGTTCCGCCCGATGGCAAGAGGGGCGACGCAGCTGATCCACATCGCGGCTTCGCTCATACCGAACACGGCTGCGCCGCCCGTCGGGCGCTGTTTGGATGGCGGGCATGCCGATCTTCCACGCACACGACGGGACCGAACTCGCCTACCGCCTTCTGGGGAAGGGCGCACCGCTGATCTGTCTGCCCGGCGGACCGATGAGGGCCGGTGCGTACCTGGGGGATCTCGGCGGACTCTGTGCCCACAGGCAGCTCGTGGTGCTCGATCCGCGCGGCAGCGGAGACTCCGCGATACCGCAGGACCCGACGAGCTACCGTTGCGACCGGCTGACCGACGACATCGAGGCGCTGCGGGAACACCTCGGCGAGGAGCGCATCGACCTGCTCGCCCACTCCGCGTCCGGGAACCTGGCCTCGCTGTACGCGGCCCGGCATCCGCAGCGGCTGCGTACGCTCACGCTCGTCACCCCCGGCACCCGGGCCGTCGGCATCACGGTCACCGACGGAGACTGGCGCGAAGCGAGCGAACTCCGCCGCGACGAACCGTGGTTCGCGGTCGCACGCGCCGCCCTGGACGACTTCCTCGCGGGCCGCTCCACGGACCGGGCCGCTGTCGCGCCGTTCGCCTACGGACGCTGGGACGAGACCGCCCGGGCCCACGCGGCGGCGAGCCCCGGACAGACCAACTCCGCTGCCGCGCCCGTGTTCTACCAGGACGGCGTCTTCGACCCGCCCGCCACCAAGGCCGCCCTGGCGGCGGTCACCGCGCCGGTCCTCGTTCTCGCCGGGGAGTACGACGCGGGACCGACTCCGGACCGCGCCGCCGAACTGGTCGCGCTCTTCCCGGAGGCCGAATTCGTCGTGCAGCGCGGTGCCGCGCACTTCCCCTGGCTGGACGACCCTGGCGCCTTCGTCCGTACGGTGGCGGCCTTCCTCGACCCGGAAGTGCACAGTGTGCAGGCAGGCGGCACCAGGCTCGCCCACCGGGTGTGGGGGGATCCGTCGGCGCCGCCCGTCGTGCTCGCCCACGGCCGCTGCGGCGACAGCCGCACCTGGATCCCGATCGCCGAACGCCTCTCGGCCGAACACCGGGTGTACGCCTTCGACTTCCGCGGCCATGGGCTCAGCGAATGGCCCGGCCGCTACTCCTTCGAGCTGTTCCGGGACGATCTGCACGCCTTCCTGGAGGCCCGCAACCTGGCCGGAGCCACCGTGATCGGGCATTCCATGGGCGCCGCTGCCGCCTGTCTGCTCGCCGAACGGGAACCCGGGCTGATCGGCAGGCTCGTCCTGGAGGAGATGCCGCCGCCGTTCCCGCTCGATCCGCCGCGCGCCCCCGCCGAACGGCCCGACGGGGAACTCGACTTCGACTGGCCGGTGGTGCCGTCGACCGACGCCCAGCTGAACGCACCGGATCCCGACTGGTCGGAACGGCTGAGCGCGATCACCGCCCCGACCCTCGTCATCGGCGGCGGCCCCACCAGTCGGATCGCCCAGGAAAAGCTGATCTGGATGGCGGGGCGCATACCGGACGGCCGGTTCGTCACCATCGACGCCGGACACCTCGTACATACCGACCGGCCGGAAGAATTCCTCGCGGAACTAAGGGCGTTCGGTCTCTCCTGAGCGTGTCGCGGGCGCCGGCGGCGGGGTCAGGCGCGGTGCAGCAGGGTGGTCAGGGCCTCGTGGAGGGTGCTCTCCGCATCCGCCGCGGGGCCCGTGGAACGCCAGGCCACGAAGCCGTCGGGGCGCACCAGCACCGCACCCTCCGGCGTCGTTCCGTGGAGTTCGGCCCAATTCGCGCCGTTCTCCGGCTCCAGATCGGCGCCCGGGCCGATTCCGTACGCCTGGAGCCGTACCGAGAGCCGGTCGGCGACCCGCGCCGCCGCCCGCCGCCAGGCCACGTCCGCACCGTCGGTGAGCAGCACCAGCGTCTGTTCGTACAGATCCAGTGTGGACTTGCGCGCACCGCCCTGATGGACCCACAGATGCGGCGCGCGACTGCCCGGTTCACCGTTCAACTGCACTCCCTGCGGCACCACCGGCTGCTCGGGGTCGGTGCCCAGCACCGCGCCACGGACATAGCGGTAGCCCAGCGCCACGCTGAGCATGCCGCCCTGCTTCCCGCCGCCCACGCCCGGCGCCGCCGAGTACCCCGGGTGGCTGTGCTCGCTGGAGCGCGCCGAGGCCCGTGCGCTCGTCGCCCGCGCCACCGGCAGCCGCTCCGCCTCGTAGGTGTCCAGCAGGCCGGGGCCCGCCTCGCCCTTCAGCACGGCGGCGAGCTTCCATGCCAGGTTGTGCGCGTCCTGGATACCTGTGTTGGAGCCGAATGCCCCGGTGGGGGACATCTCGTGCGCCGAGTCACCGGCGAGGAAGACCCGCCCCGAGGCGTACCGCTCGGCGACCCGCTCCGCGGCGTGCCACGGCGCCTTTCCGGTGATCTCGATGTCGATGTCCGGAGCGCCGACCGCGGTACGGATGTGCTCGGCACACCGCTCGTCGGTGAAGTCCTCAAGAGTTTCGCCGAGTTGGGGCTGCCACGGTGCGTGGAAGACCCACTCCTTCTTGTTGTCGACCGGCAACAGGGCACCGTCCGCTGCGGGGTTGGTGAGATAGCAGACGATGAACCGACGGTCGCCCAGCACATCGGCGAGCTGCCGGGAGCGGAAGGTGATGCTGACGTTGTGGAACAGGTCGCCGGGGCCCGTACGGTCGATGCGCAGCTGGTCGCGGATGGGGCTTCGCGGCCCGTCCGCGGCGATGAGGTAGTCCGCGCGCACACTGATGTGCTCGCCGGTCTCCCGGTTCTTCAGTGCCGCGTCCACCCCCGCAGGGTCCTGGTCGAAGCTCTGCATCTCGGTGGAGAACCGCAGGTCACCGCCCTGCTCCCGGGCCTGCTTCAGCAGCACCGGCTCCAGGTCGTTCTGGCTGCACAGGCACCAGCCGGTCGGGCTGAACCGGGCGATCCCGCCACCGGGGTCGATCTCCTTGAACAGCCACTCCTGGTCGTCCCCGGTGAGTGAACCGGCTTGCAGGATGCCGTGGTTGTCGGCGAGGACCGATGCCGCCTGCCGGATGCCCGCCTCGGCACCGGCCGTACGGAACACCTCCATCGTGCGGACGTTGTTGCCGCGGCCGCGTGGGTGTGTCGAGGTGGCCCGGTGTTTCTCGACCAGCAGGTGCTCGATGCCGAGCCGGCCGAGGAATAGCGAGGCGGACAGGCCCACCAGTGAGCCGCCCACGATGAGGACCGGTACGCGAATGTCGACGTTCTCGTTCATCAGTTGCTCCAGCTCGGACGCCGTTCGGATGCATTGTTCAATGCCCTGGTGAGAGCGGTTCGGACGCCCGCTCACCTGAACGGTTCATAAATCTCGCGCCACCCGGACCAGCGTTTCACGATCGGTCACGGAGACGACGCCCGCGGTCCTGGGGGGCGGACCAATTCACATCCGCCGGGAGAGTCCCCGCTCCGAATCCACTCGCCAACCGACGGTTGACGGCTTGCCACCCGGCTCGACCACCGAACCGTCTCGAAGGAGATCGAAAGATGACCACCACCCTCTCGGAACGGATCTCCCAGTCCGCCTTCGACGGTTCCCGGCTGCGCGTCGTGCTGCTGCTGGATCTCTACGACGGGGCCCAGAAGGAGTTCCTGGAGGCGTACGAGCACCTGCGCAATCAGGTGGCTTCCGTCCCCGGGCACATCAGCGACCAGCTGTGCCAGTCCATCGAGAACCCCTCCCAGTGGCTGATCACCAGTGAGTGGGACAGCGCGCCCCCGTTCCTCGCCTGGGTGAACAGCGAGGAGCACGTGGCTACCGTCCAGCCGCTGCACAACTGCGTGCGCGACACCCGGTCGCTGCGCTTCAGCGTGCTGCGGGAGACCGGGAAGGCCTTCGAGATGGCGCCCGAGCCGGCCAAGGGCCGCCTCCAGGCGTCCCCGCGCCTGGGTGACGGGGTGGTGCGCCACGCGCTCACCTTCACCGTCAAGCCGGGCACCGAGGACGTCGTGGCGAAGATCCTCGCCGACTACGATTCCCCCAACGCGCGGGTCGACGAGGACACCCGACTGCGCCGTACCTCGCTCTTCATGCACGGAAACCGCGTCGTGCGGGCCGTCGAGGTCGAGGGCGACCTGCTCGCCGCCCTGCGTCATGTCGCCCGGCAGCCCGAGGTCAGGGCCGTCGAAGAGGCGATCAATCCGTATCTGGAGCAGGACCGGGACCTCAGCGACCCGGACTCCGCCCGGATGTTCTTCACCCGGGCGGCGCTCCCCACCGTGCACCACGTCACCGCCGGCCGGCACAAGGCCGAGGACGTCCGCCGGCACGCGCTCTTCTACCAGGCCAAGGAGGGCTGCGGCATGGCACTCGCCCGGCTCCTGGCCGAGCACGACGAGGAGGCGGCCGACGACCCGGCGAGCATCATCGACAGCAGCACCATCTTCCAGCGTGACGACGTCGTCGTCCGCCTGCTCGAAGCGGTCGAACCCATCGACGCACAGCCCGCCCAGGCGGTGGGCATCGACGGCGCCGGCAAGGTGGCCAGGCTCGGGCGTCTCCTCGACGGCGGCAGCAACGCCGTGCCCACGGACGAGCAGGGCATCTCCGGCTTCCTCAAGCAGTCCGAGATGACCCTGATCACAGATCGGCGGGCCATGGAGTCCTGAACCGCGCATCCGCACCCTGGGGGGTTCTCGCTCAACCCGTCATTTCAACGCGCAATGCGCCAGGAGGAAAGCAGTCATGACCATGCACCGGCCACGCATCGTGGACCTCAGTGAGACGCAGCCCAACCGCAGGCGTGGAGGCGACCTTCGCGCCCTGCTCACGCCGACAGCGGTGGGAGCGACCAGTGGCTTCATGGGGCTGGCGATCGTTCAGCCCGGCGACCGCATCGGCGAGCACTACCACCCGTACTCCGAGGAGTTCGTGTACGTCGTGAACGGTCTGCTGGAAGTGGATCTGGACGGTGAACCGCACCGGATGCGGCCCGACCAGGGCCTGCTGATCCCTCCCCATGTACGCCACCGATTCCGCAACGTGGGCGACGTCGAGGCCCGCATGGTCTTCCACCTCGGCCCGCTCGCCCCGCGCCCGGAGCTCGGCCACGTCGACACCGAGCACACCGAATCCGCCGGCCGCGTCGCACCCCCGGAACGAACGGAGGCCGCCTCATGACCCGCCGCGTGGCGGTCACCGGCGTCGGTGTCGTCGCCCCGGGCGGCATCGGCGCACCGGCCTTCTGGGACCTCCTCGCGAACGGACGCACCGCGACCCGGGGCATCACCCTCTTCGACCCGGCCGGGTTCCGCTCCCGGATCGCCGCCGAGTGCGATTTCGACCCGGCGGCGCACGGACTGGACACCGACACCGTCGAACGGTCGGACCGCTACATCCAGTTCGCGATGGTGGCGGCCAGGGAGGCCCTCGGCGACGCGGGCCTCGACCCGGAGAAGGTGGACCCCTGGCGCATGGGGGTGTCGCTGGGCACCGCCGTCGGCGGCACCACCCGGCTGGAGCACGACTACGTCGCGGTCAGCGAGAGCGGTGCGCGCTGGGACGTCGACCCCCGGCCGGCCGGTCCGCACCTGCAACGGGCCTTCTCACCCAGCTCGCTCGCCTCGGCGGTCGCCGAGCAGGTCGGTGCGCACGGCCCGGTGCAGACCGTCTCCACGGGCTGCACCTCCGGCCTGGACGCCATCGGGTACGCCTTCCAGTCCATCGAGGAGGGCCGCGTCGATGTGTGCGTCGCCGGGGCGTCCGACTCACCGATCACCCCGATCACCGTGGCGTGCTTCGACGCGATCAAGGCCACCTCGGCGAACAACGACGACGCGGAGCACGCCTCCCGGCCGTTCGACGCACGCCGCGACGGCTTCGTGATGGGTGAGGGCGGAGCGGTACTCGTCCTGGAGGAGCTGGAACACGCCCGGGCCCGCGGTGCCACCGTGTACTGCGAGATCGCGGGCTACGCCACCTTCGGCAACGCCTACCACATGACCGGACTGACCGCGGAGGGCCTGGAGATGGCCGAGGCGATCAACCGGGCACTGGGCCACGCCCGCATGGACGGCTCGCAGATCGACTACGTCAACGCGCACGGCTCGGGCACCAAGCAGAACGACCGGCACGAGACGGCCGCCGTGAAGCGGGCACTGGGCGCCCACGCCTTCGACATCCCGATGAGTTCGATCAAATCCATGGTCGGCCACTCGCTGGGGGCGATCGGGGCGATAGAAATCGCGGCCTGCGTGCTCGCCCTGGAGCACCAGACCGTGCCGCCGACAGCGAACTATGAGAGCCCCGACCCCGAGTGCGACCTCGACTACGTACCCCGCACCGCACGCCCGATGAAGCTGCGCAGCGTTCTCTCGGTGGGCAGCGGCTTCGGCGGCTTCCAGTCCGCGGTGGCCCTGACCCGAACAGGTGGGAGGACACCATGAGAACCCGCAAAGCCCGGCGTACCGTCGTCACCGGCATCGGTGTGGTCGCCCCCAACGGCAACAACACCGAGGCCTTCTGGAAGCGGACGCACGAAGGGATGAGCGTCCTGGACCAGGTCACCCGCGAGGGCTGCGAGCACCTGCCCCTGCGGGTCGCGGGCGAGGTTCGGGGATTCGATGCGGTCGAGCTGATCGAGGAGCGCTTCCTCGTCCAGACCGACAAGTTCACGCACTTCGCGATGGCCGCTGCGGACATCGCACTGGACGACGCCCGGCTCGGCCGCGCCGACTACGAGAACACCCCCTTCGACGTCGGTGTGGTCACCGCGGCCGGCTCCGGCGGCGGCGAATTCGGCCAGCGGGAACTCCAGCGGCTGTGGGGACAGGGTTCCACCTACGTGGGCCCCTATCAGTCCATCGCATGGTTCTACGCGGCCAGCACCGGCCAGATCTCGATCCGTGGCGGCTTCAAGGGGCCGTGCGCGGTCGTGGCCAGCGACGAGGCCGGCGGTCTGGACGCACTGGCGCACGCCGCCCGCTCGATCCGCGGCGGCACCGAGGCGGTGGTGGTCGGCGCGGCCGAGGCCCCGCTGGCGCCCTACTCGGTCGTCTGCCAGCTCGGGTACGAGGACCTGAGCACCGTCGAGGACCCCAGCCGCGCCTACCGGCCGTTCACCTCGGGCGCCTGCGGCTTCGTGCCGGCCGAGGGCGGTGCCATGCTGGTGGTCGAGGAGGAGCAGTCGGCGCGCCGTCGCGGCGCCAAGGTGCGGGCCGAACTCGCCGGACACGCCGCCACGTTCACCGGAGCATCCAGGTGGGAGCAGTCCCGGGAGGGCCTCGCCCAGGCGATCATCGGCGCCCTGCGGGAGGCCGACTGCGCGCCGGACGAGATCGACGTCGTCTTCGCGGACGCCCTCGGCGTACCCGCGGCCGACCGGGCCGAGGCGCTGGCGATCGCCGACGCCCTCGGCGCGCACGGCAAGCGGGTGCCGGTGACGGCGCCCAAGACCGGGATCGGCCGTGCCTACTGCGGTGCGCCGGTGCTGGACGCGGCCGCGGCGGTGCTGTCCATGGAGAACGCGCTCATACCGCCCACACCGAACGTCTTCGAGGTGTGCCACGACCTCGACGTCGTCACCGGTTGCGCCCGCCCCGCCGAACTGCGGACGGCGCTGGTGCTCAGCCGCGGGCTCATGGGCTCGAACGCGGCGATCGTGCTGCGGTGCTCCACCGACCCCCAAACGTGAGAAGGAGAAGTCCTCATGACCGACCGACTGACCTACACGGAACTCGCTGTCCTGATGAAGAAGGGCGCCGGAGTCACCGTCGACCCGCGCGACATGGAGCAGCGTCCCGGTTCGGCCTTCGACGAGTACGGCCTGGACTCGCTGGGCCTGCTCGGCATCGTCGGTGTGCTGGAGAACCGGCACGGCCGTGCGCTGCCGGCCGACGCCGACCGCTGCAAGACCCCCCAGGAATTCCTAGACCTGGTCAACAACAGCCTCATGACAGGAGCCTGACGTGCCCGGACACACCGAGAACGAGATCACCATCGCCGCCCCCCTGGACCTGGTCTGGGACGTGACGAACGATCTGGAGAACTGGCCGCGCCTGTTCAGCGAGTACGCCGCGGTCGAGATCATCGAGCGGGACGGCGACAGCACCACGTTCCGTCTGACGATGCACCCCGACGAGAACGACAAGGTGTGGAGCTGGGTCTCCGAGCGGACCGTGGACCGTCGTGGACGCACGGTCCGCGCCCGCCGTGTCGAGCCCGGTCCGTTCCAGCACATGAACATCCGCTGGGAGTACTCGGAGGTGCCCGGCGGCACCAGGATGCACTGGACCCAGGACTTCGCGATGCGTCCCGACGCCCCCGTCGACGACGCCTGGATGACCGACAACATCAACCGCAACTCCAAGGTCCAGATGGAGCTGATCCGGGACAAGATCGAGCAGCGTGACCGGGAGCGCCGCACCGCCTCGGTCGGGGCCAACTGACCCGCCATCCGCCCACGGCCCGGCACCCGGCCCCAGGGCCGGGGGCCGGGGCGGGGACCAGAAAGGCATCTACCGCAGTGTCGTATTCACATATGTCGCGGCCGGCGATTTAGGGGGGGTAGATGTGGGTGGGGGGCGGAGGA
>NZ_JBHXTM010000053.1:0-53257 GCF_042677325.1 Streptomyces sp. NPDC127117 | reverse complement strand
CTCCCGATCGGGACCTCGCTCCGACTCCCGATCGGGACCTCGCTCCGACTCCCGATCGGGACCTCGCTCCGACTCCCGATCGGGACCTCGCTCCGGCCCCCATCGGGACCTTGCTCCGGCCCTCGCTCCGGCCCCCGCTCACCGGCGTACGGGGAGACCGGCCGCCCGGAATTCGACGTGCGCGACGACGGCACGCTGATCGGGCGGCTCGACGTCCCCGGGGCGGTTGCCAACATCTCCTGGGGCGGCGCCAGGCGCAACCGCCTCTTCATCGCCGCCGAGACCAGCCTCTATTCAGCGGTCATGGGTGTCACACGACTTCTCCCGGTTGCCCCTCACGGAGCCGTCGGCAACCGCAGCCCCGTGCACTTCCCGCGCCGCACCTGGTCCTTCGCGAACGCGGCCACGTACTCGCGCAACAGGGCGCTGCGCTCGGCGCGTTGCTTCTCCGTGGGCGGGCCGGACTTCTCGCCCGCCTTCCCGTAGGAGTAGTCCTCCCCCCACTGCGCGGCGAAGCCGATGTTCTCGCCGTCGCATTCGGCGACGGCCCATGCCCGGGAGTCGGTCGACGAGGGCTCCCGGAAGACGCCCTCGCCCTTCGGCGAGCCCGTCACGCGCAGGTCGGGGCCCCAGTCCCCGAGCCAACCGGTGAGTTCCACCATCGATTCGCCCGGCCGTGTGCCGTCGCCGTCCCGGCGCGGTGCGTGCAGGGTGCAACGTCCGACGACCCCACCGTCGGCGACGGCGATGCGCACCTGCCCGTCGCGCCCCTCCGCCGGTACGCCTGCGGTGGCCAGGGCCCCGCAGGCGGTGCCCTTCGCCTCCGCGCGGGGCACGTACGCACCCGTGTCCGGCACCGCCCCGTCCTCGGGCGCGGGCAGCGGCGTACCCCCGCAGCCGAGCTTCTCGGTCACCTCGTTCGTCATCCGCACCGCGAGCCGCAGCATGGCTGCCTTCTCCTCGCGGCTCTCGGCGAAGTAGGCCCAGGTCCCCACCAGCAACCTGCGGTGTTCCGCGGCGGGCCGCTTGCCGCCGCGCGGGCACTCGGGCATCAGGTAGACGACGCTGTTGTCGGTCTCGAAGCCGGGCAGCCCGCCGGGCAGCACGGCGTACGGCGGACGGCCGCTGCCGATGAACGACATCTCCTCGTCCCGGTCCGCACCGTCCGGATAGGTGTCCACGGCGACCACGACCTTGTCCTTGTCGGTCGTCAGCACGCAGTGGTACTCGCCGAGTTCCTCGTCGAAGGACTCCTCCTGCTTCCCGAGCCGGGTATCCGGCCGCACGGTCTTCAGGTCGCCGCCCGGCAGCTTGCCGCCGCACGCCTCACGCGCCAGCCACCAGTCCTTGAGGGGCGCGCGTACCGACGCCCCGACGGCGACCAGCACGGCCAGCGCACAGACCGCCGCCCACAACAACACGCGGTGCCGCCGCGCCCAGTTCTCCACCCGTTCCCCCGGTCCACTCGTGCTCCGACTCCGGCCACACCAGTGTGAACAGCCCGCCGCGCCGCCCGCAGGCAGGGTGCCGATGGACGGTCACGCCTGCGGAAGGCTGAAGATGCGGTCCAGGTGGTGGCGCAGCACCTTTGCGGCCGATTCCGCCTGCCGCTGGCCCACCAGGACGCTGGTGCCCATGCCGGCCGCCATGGCGAGCAGGCTGATGGCCTCGGTGCGCGCGTCCATGCCGGGATCGGCGAGACCGTCCTCCTGCGCCCGCCGCAACAGTCCGGCCAGGGCGTCCTCGGCGGCGTCGGGGCTGTCGATGAACGGCTGGGCCGCCAGCGCCTCGTCGGTCACGGAGAGGATCGCGTACGAGCTGTAGAGGAGGTGGAAGGTCCGGCTCTCCTCGTCGGTCGGCAGGGAGGTCAGGAGCAGTGCCTCGGCGGTCGCGCGCGGTCCCGGGTTGTCGCCGGCGGCCCGCAGCCGGGCGCCCACGCGTGCGGTGAACCGGTCGGTCAGATGCCGGAGCCCGTAGAGCAGCAGCTTCTCCTTGGTCCCGAAGTAGTACTGCACCAGCCGCAGCGATACGCCCGCCTCGGCCGCCACGTCCCGCATGCCGACCGTGTGCAGGCCGCGCCGCCCGGCGACCCGGACGAGCGCCTCGGCGATCTGGCCCCGCCGTTCCTCGTGGTCCACGCGTTTCGGCATGCTCTCGTGTCTCCACCCGTCGGTCGCGCCCGCATGGCCAGGGCTGCCCGGAATGGCGCGGCTGACCGGACGCCTTCATGGTACCGCCGTACCAACATAATGGTACGGTCGTATCACGAAGAACGAGAACGAAGAACGACATCCTCACCGGAGGTGCCGCCGTGCCCGAAAACACGACCCGCGTACGCCGTGACATCGGCCGTTACGTCAACGACACCCTGCGCGACCGGTACTTCGCCGCCTGCGAGGCCGTCTACGCGCTCGGCGCCCCGGCCCGTTCCGAGACGGACGTCGAGACCTCCTTCGGTACCACCCACGTCTACCGCTACGGCCCCGCCGATCCGGCCGCCGAGTCCCGTACCCCGGTCGTCCTGATCCACGGCTCCGGCGGCTGCTCCGCGCAGTGGTACCCCAACACCCGCGCGCTCGGTGCCGAGCGCCCCGTCTACGCTCTGGACACCCCCGGCGACCCCGGCCGCAGCGTGCACCGGGAACCCATGTGGCAGCCCGAGCGCGCCGCCCGGTGGATGGACGAGGCCCTGGACGCGCTGGGTCTGGACCGGGTCCACCTCGTCGGCTCCTCCTATGGAGGCTGGCTCGTCATCAACCAGGCCCATCTGCGCCCCGGGAGGCTCGCCTCGGTCACCGCGCTGGACCCGGGCGGCCTGGAAAAGGTGGGCCTGCGCTTCTTCGTCTGGATCTTCGCCAGCCTCTTCGCCACCTCCGCCCCCAAGGCGCTGCGCCCCCGTCTGGCCGCCTGGCTGGAACAACCCGTGCTGATCGTCCCGGAGTTGCGCGCGATGATACGTGCGGGCGTGCGGGCGTTCCGTATCCGCCGCCCCGCGCCGCTGCCCCTGTCCGACGACGAACTGGCCACCATTCGCACGCCGTTCCACCTGATCATGGGCAAGCGCAGCCTCCTGGTTCACCCGCAGCGCCAACTGGAACGAGTGCCGCGCCTGATCCCCGGAGCCCGGGCCGAAATCATCGCCGCCACCGGCCACGGCCCACAGATCGACTACCCGGAGCTGGTCAACGCCCGGATGCTGGACTTCATGAACGACACCGACGCCGCCACTCCACCCGCGAACCGCACCGGCACCGCCGACGGATGACATCGCCCGCACCCGGTGCGGACGAAAAGACCCTGGAGGCCACGAAGGGCTTCGTGGAGGTCGTCGTAGGCGTCCCAACAGATCACACTGCCGTCGTCGTTCAGCCTGCCCATGTACCGGTCGTCATCGTCGACGGCCTTGACCAGGCACAGGCTGCCGAAACCCAACACGATCCCGGCCAGGAGGTCCGGGTCGTCCGCCGGCATCCTCACCCATGTCACTCTGCGATCGGCGTCGAGGGGGACGGCCCTCCGGACCCCTCGACGGCGGGGAGTGGCGCGTCCAGGATCCGTGTGCGGGGCAGCGTGAGATCGAAGTGCCCTTCGAGGAATCCGAGGGCTTCGAGGGCTTCGAGGAATCCGAGGACTTCGAGGACTTCGAGGGCGATGCGGTGTACATCGCGATGCGGCGTGTCCTCCAGCACGCTGTAGCCCCCGAAGGCGATCGACCGGGGGGGCGAGCCAGGCTATTCCTCCGTCGGCTGCTCCGGCGGATTGAGCCTGCGGAAATACGTCCAGCTGGTCTCGTTCGGCTCGCTCCACTTCTCCGGGGCCCGGGCGAACTCCGGGTGGTGGTCGGCGATGTAGGCACGGGTCCGCTCGGGGACCTCGGCGTACGAGCCGAGCTTGCGGCCCCGGCAGTGGAAGGTGAGGCCACCGGGCCGCTGACCGCGGGCCATCCACGGGAGCCACGGGGACATCCGGGACCACGACATGGTCGCCGGGACACCGGGTGCCGTACCGGCCAGATCGGCCCGGTCGGCGAAGAACTGGAAGAGCTCCAGGGCCTTGTACGTGTCACCGGCCGAGTGGACCGGGTACTGGGCCACCGGCAGCGGCGAGGGGTAGGCGAGCGGGATCTCCAGGCTGAAGCAGACCTGTCCGCCGAGCTCGGTCGTCGGGATCGGGAAGGGGCGCCACTTCTGGTTCGCCGGGTCGTTCCAGACGTGCACCACCGGCAGGTCCTGCCAGGTCTCCAGGATCTCGCGGGTGGCCGGGTCCAGGTAGAAGGCGGCCTCACGGGTGAGCAGCCGGTAGGCGTCCGGCCCGGCCTCGGCGTCCTGGACCAGGCGGGCGACGTTGAGCCCTTCGAACCCGAAGACGCGCTGGTAGGGCTCGTCGGGCGCCCACGAATACACGTCCCCGGACCACCAGTACGTGACCTCCTCGCCGTCGAGCGATGCGCGGGTGCGGGCGAAGGAACGGAGCAGCTCTGCGGGTGTCGTCATACGGGCCACTCTGCGCGACCGCCGTCCCGGCCGGGCGGGAAACACCCCGGGCCGGTGTGGAAGCGGCCGGAAAGAGCCGATTCCGCCGAAAGGCGCCGTGGTCAGGGATCGACAATCGGCGCTGGATAAAAGACAAATGACGAATAGTCACCTCCGATAGGCTGGTCATTCTTGATCAGGCCACTGTTTTTGGAGGTTGCACGGTGTCCGAATCCGGCGGTGCGGGTTCCTCGCCCGGCGCTGTTCCCCCGCCCCCGGCCCACGCGCCCCGTCCCGCGGTACCGCCCCCGCCCGCCCCGACGACTCCGCCCGGGCCGACGCCGTCACCCGCCCCGATGCCCCCGCCCGGGCCCCCGCCTTCGCCCGCCCCGACGACTCCGCCCGGGCCCCCGCCTTCACCTGCCCCGACGCCCCCGCCCGGCCCCCCGCCTTCGCCCGGGCCGACGCCCCCGTCGCCCACCCCGAGCGGCGGGATGAACAAGGGCGCCGTGATCGCGGCGATGGTCACCGCGGCGGCCACCATCGTGGCCGCCGTCATCACCGCCGTGGCCGTGGGTGACGGCGACAGGCCCGCCGCGCAGCCCGGCCCGGCCGCGGGCGCCTCCACTCAGCCGTCCGCCACCGCGCCCTCCCCGTCCAGGACCAAGTCCGAGTCCCCGTCCGCGGGGGAGCCGGTCCAGTCCCTGCCCGTCCGGAGTCCGGCCCCCAAGATGTCGGCGAATCCCCGGATCGAGGCGAACCCGGACAGTGGCCCCGTCGGCGCGGTGATCACCCTCACCGGCTCCGGCTTCGCGTCGGGCGAGCGCGTACGCATCACCTTCCACGGCAGCTACAGCTCGGAATGGGACCTCCGGGACGTCACGGCCTCGTCCGAGGGGGGCTTCGTCGCGGAGATCAAGGTCCCAGCGACCTACGTGGACGACATGCAGAAGTCGGTCGAGGTCAGAGGACTGGACAGCGAAAAGCGGGCGGACACCCCCTTCACCGTCACCGAGTGACCAGGTCAATGGGCGGCCGGGAGCGCGGCTGAACCCGGACGGTAATCTTTTCGTCTTCCCTTGTCGGGCGGACTGTTCTTCGTGAGGGAGAAAGGCGGCCCGGCCGGAAGGTGGCGAGCGGAACCAACCTTCACATCTGACCAAAATCTAGAAAATCGGCCGAAAATTGAGAAATCGAATATCGCAGGACCTTTCGCGAACGGATTCCAGAACCGCGCTCCCCCTGTGGCGCCGACCACGGGCGAGACTCTGGGCCTTGGCGGGTGTCGTGGCCGTCGGCTTCCTCGTCGCGCTGGAGATCACCGCGCATCACTACGGCCTGCCGGGGCCGATGGCCAGCCAGGCGCGAGAGGTCGTGGTCCCACCCAAGTCGGGCTCCCTTCTGTACGCCGGCATGGCGTTGATGATGCTGGTGCTCACCTGGCGGCAACGGTTCATCGCGGTTGCCACCGCGATCGGTATCGACCTCGTCTTCCTGGTGGTCCGGTGGGCGGCCGACATCGAGGTGACCGAGGGGCACCCCTTCGGCAACGGCGCGCTGTGGGTGATCCTGGGCTGCGCGGTCATCGCCGTCACCCGACGTACCGGCAGGGAACGCGCCCTGCTGCTGAAGGGCGTCGGGCTGGGCCTGCTGCTGGTGGCCGGCCGCAAGACCGGCGACACCTGGCTGATCATCACTTCCAAGGCCCGCCCGATGGTGCTCGACCAGTACGTGGCGGTCGCCGATCACGCGCTGGGCAACCCGTCGTGGCTGGTGGGCCGGCTCGTCACGGCCACCGGCCCGATCGGCTTCAACTTCCTCGACATCGTCTACGGCCAGCTCGCGGTGGCCGCGGTCATCGTCGCGCTGTACCAACTGCGCAACGTGGCCGCCGAGCGCCGCTTCCCGGTCCACCACCTGGTGCGCACCTTCCTGGTGATCGGCCTTCTCGGGCCCGCCATCTACATGATCTTCCCGGTGGTCGGGCCGCTCTACGCCTATGGCACCGGCACCGAGCACTGGGAGTCCGTCAGTCTGTGGTGGTCGAACACCTCGTCCAGCGCGCAATGGGCGGTGGCCGACCTGTGGCCGGTGACGGCGCCGCCGGTCGATGTCCCGCACCACATGCCGTTCGACGGGATCACCCCGCGGAACTGCATGCCCAGCCTGCACACGGCGTGGGCCACCGCGATCTTCATCCATTCCCGGAAGGGCCCACAGGTTCTGCGGTGGGCGGGCACGTTCTGGCTGATCGCGACGCTCACCGCGACGCTGGGATTCGGCTACCACTACGGCGCGGACCTCATCGCCGGCGTGGTGTTCACCCTCACGATCGAGGCAGCCCTGCGCTCGTTCGACCGCGGCTGGGACCGATCGGGAATCCGGCTGGTCGCCTACGGCACGGCCGTCTTCGCCGCGCTCCTGGTGTCCTACCGCTACCTGCCGTTGGAGATGGCGAAGCTTCCGTGGGTGTCCGGACCACTGCTCGTGCTGGCGATGGCCTCGGTGATCTACGGCTACGTGAAGACCACCGCACGGTGGGAGTCGTCCACCACACCGGCACAACACCCGGAAGCACAGCCCGAACCGGTCTGAACCGGGCCACGACAAAGGGAGTCCGGGCCACGACAACGGGACTCCGTGCCACGACAACAGGACTCCGTGCCGAGGGAGCAACCCTCGGCACGGACAGACGGACAGGCGGACGGACAGGCGGACGGGGACCGGTACCCGCCGCGCCCCACACGTCGCGGAACCCCTGCGGATTCGTCCGCGATCGGTAACAGAGGCATCCCGTACAGGCATTCGCATGTCTAGATGGGTGCACGGAATCGGCGGAGACGACAAAGGGGCGGGCGGACATGGCGAAGCACAGGGGAAGGGGATGGCACAGCCGGCTTCTCGCGGCGGCGCTCGGGGTGACAGCGGTGGCCGCCGCGACCTCGGTGTGGACCGCTCAGGCCGACACCGCCGGAGGGCCGCAGCCGCAAGGACGCATCTCGGCGCCGGACGCCCGCCACCAGGACCGGGCCGTGACCAAGGTGGCGGCGGACATCGCCCACGCCTCGGACCGCGGAGCCCGGGGCGTCAACATCACCATCGACGACGGACCGGACCCGGTCTGGACGCCCCAGGTGCTGCGACTGCTGAAGGACAACGGCGTGAAGGCCACCTTCTGCATGGTCGGCACCCAGGCCCAGGCACACCCGGACCTGGTCAAGCAGGTCGTGGCGGCCGGCCACCGGCTGTGCAACCACACCGTCTCGCACGACACCGCCATGGACGGCAAGTCCGAGGCCTACCAGTCCCAGCAGATCCTGGACGCCGAACGCATGATCACCAAGGCATCCGGAGGCGTCCGGTCGCAGTATTACCGGGCCCCGGGCGGAGCCTTCACCCCGTACAGCCGACACCTCGCCGCGTCCCGGGGCATGCGCCCGCTGGGCTGGAACGTCGACACCAAGGACTTCGAGCGCCCCGGCGCGGACGCCATGGTCGCCACCGTCAAGCGCGAGATCACCAACGGCCCGACCGTCCTCTTCCACGACGCGGGCGGCGACCGCTCCCAGACCCTGGCCGCCCTGCGCGAGATCCTCCCCTGGCTGAAGCAGCAGGGATACTCCTTCGGCTTCCCCGTACGGTAATTGAGACCCGCCCCCGTCCCTGTCTCCGACGAAGCCCCCGGCCACGGCCGGGGGCTTCGTCATGGAGCGGGTGACGGGAATCGAACTCGCGCTCCGAGTTCGCCGCGCCGGTACGAGACCATGTGCACGCTGACGCGCAAGAACTTGTCTCAGGGGGGACAGTGTGGCCTTGGAAGTGTGGACTTCGGTCCTCTCGCTCACGGGTGTGGCGCTCGGCGGCGGGCTGACGGCCCTCTCCCAGCAATTCACCCAGAGGTCCGCGGAGCGGGCCGAGGAACGACGGCTGAAGGCGGCCACCGGCGAGGCGCGCCGGGCCGAACAGCTGCATGCGATCAAGGAATTCATCGCATGTGCCCAGGAGGCCGAACGAGCGGCCTACAACCGCCCTGATGCATGGGGCGGTGACGACGACTGGAATGGATCCGCAGGCGCCACCATGACCACACTCTGGGTCGCCGAACGGCACCTCGTGCTGCTCTGCGATCCGGACCTGCACGCCGCTGTCCACGCGTACGGCCGCGCGCTCAACCAAGCGGTATGGCGCGAGATCGGCGACACCGAGGTGAACGAGCACTTGGAGCAGCACAAGGCCGCCTTCATGACCGCGGCCCGCGCGAGCCTGTCACCCCCGTCGGACCAGACGTCATGAGCCCCGGACCGATGGTGATCCCCGCAGGACTCGTCGTACTCGTCGGACCGCCGGCCTCGGGCAAGACCGCCTTCGTCCGTGAGCTGGTCGCTCAGGGGATTCTCGACCCGGAAGCCGTTGTCTCCAGTGACGACATCCGTGCGGAGCTCTACGGGGGCGAGTCGGTGGATGCCGCCTCCGGCACGGCTGATGCGCGGGTCTTCGACGAGCGTGACCGTCGGATCACCGACAGACTCGCCGCGGGCCGCATCGCGGTCGCCGAATCGACGAACGTCACACTCCGGGCACGCGCACGCCTGGTGGCCATCGCCGAACGGTTCGGTGCACCGGTGACCGCGCTGCGCTTCCCCCAGGACGAGGCGGATCTTCTCGGACAGAACGAGGAGCGGGAGAGGAACGACGTCTCTGCCGCGGATGTCAGCGCCTACGCCGCCATCATGAGGCGGGAAGCGAGCAGTGCCCGGCTGCGTACGGAAGGCGCCGCCTTCGTGTACGACGTTCCCGGCCGGGGGCAAGGGGTCACTCCCGCGGAAGCCGCCCGGCGATTCACGTTCTGCCCGCCTTGAGCTGCCCCGGGGTGAGCAGAGCCCGCAGTGTGCGAGGTGCACGTGGTGGGCGAGGTGAGGCGTGAGAGTTCCGGACGACTGTGAGAGTTCCGGACGACAAAGAGCGAGGACCACTGGGACCGCACGGCAGCGCGGTCCTTGACGGGCGGCCCGCTCGTCCGGGCCGGGCGGAGGACGGCCGCCGGCCGGTAGCGATGGCTCGCGGTGTCGGTGGTCGTCGGTGGTCGGCGTGCCCTGCCGGACGGCACCGGGCCGAACGCGACCGGGCGTGGAACGTGCCCCATGTCGTGGCCCCTTGCCCGTGCGGGGTCTCCGATCGCGGAGGAAGCACATCTGGGGCAGGCTCGTGTGAGCGTGCCCTGCGCACATCGGCCCCACCCAGGAACCGATGTGCGCCGCAATCCTCACCACGACGCACCGGAGGTCCGCCCGTGCCGGTATCGAAGAACTCCAAGGTCCACCTGGTCGGCGGCGGCGTCGCCTCGCTCGCCGCGGCAGCCTTCCTCGTCCGGGACGCGGGAGTCCCGGGAGAGAACGTGCACATCCTGGAGCAGCTGCCGATCGCCGGCGGCTCGATGGACGGAGCCATCGCCCCCACACCCGAGGGCGGGTACGTCACCCGGGGCGGCCGGATGTTCGAGGAAGAGCACTACGTGTGCCTGTGGAACCTCCTGGAGACGATCCCGACCCTGGACGACCCGGCGATCTCGGTACGGCAGGAGATGCTCGCCTTCAACATCGAGCACCCCACGAACGCCAAGGCCCGGATCATCAACGGCGACCGCACCATCGCCGACGCCTCCCGGCTCGGCCTGGACGCCCGCGACCGCGCCGACATGACCCGGCTGCTCGCGCTGCCCGAACGGGTCATCGGTGCCCGCCGCATCGACGACTTCTTCCAGCCGCACTTCTTCGCCACCAACTTCTGGTGCATGTGGCGTACGACCTTCGCCTTCCAGACCTGGCACTCGGCGATCGAGCTGAAGCGGTACTTCCTCGCCTTCGTGCAGGAATTCGACCGCATCCACACCCTGTCCGGAGTGCGGCGCAGCAAGTACAACCAGTACGACTCCGTCATCCGCCCGATCCAGGACTGGCTCACCGCCCAGGGCGTCCACACCGATTTCGGAGTGACCGTCGCCGACGTCGAGTTCTCCGACCCCGCCGCCCGCCGGATCTCCCGGCTGTACCTGGAGCGGGACGGCGCCGAAGCCGGGACGATCGAGCTGGGCGATGACGACTACGCGTTCCTGACCATCGGCTCCATGACCGCCGACACCACCTACGGCGACCGCACCACCGTCCCCGAGCTGATCCGCGACAAGCGGGACGGTTCCTGGCGGCTGTGGGAGTCGATCGCCAAGAAGGCACCGGACTTCGGACGCCCGACCGCCTTCTGCGGCAACATCGACGAGACGAAATGGGAATCCTTCACCCTCACCATGACCGGCCGCACCCTCCTGGACCGCATCCAGGAGTACACCGGCAACGTGCCCGGCGAAGGCGCCCTGATGACCTGGAAGGACTCGCGCTGGCTGCTCTCCGTCGTGGTCCCGGCCCAGCCTCACTTCCGCGACCAGCAGGAGAACACGTACACCCTGTGGGGATACTCGCTGTTCGGCGGCGTCCCCGGCGACCACGTGCCGAAGAAGATGGACGACTGCACCGGAGCCGAGATCCTCGACGAGCTCCTCGGCCACCTCGGCTTCGACGACATCGCAGACGAGGTACGTGCCACCACCAAGGTCACCACCGTCCAGATGCCCTATATCGACGCCCAGTTCCAGCGCCGCGTCGTGGCCGACCGCCCCCGGGTCGTCCCTGAGGGCGCCGAGAACTTCGCCTTTCTCGGCCAGTTCGTCGAGATCCCCGAGGACGTCGTCTTCACCGTCGAGTACTCGGTCCGCGCGGCCATGATCGCCGTCTACCACCACTTCGGCGTCGACAAGGAGATCCCGCCGATGTACCACGGCCTGGCCGACCCCAAGATCGCCTGGTCCGCGCTGAAGACCGCCTTCGCCTGATGAGGAAGCGGGCCGCTCCGGTCCGCACCCGTCGGGGCCGGAGGCCCGGACGATGACACAGCCCCAGGTCGCTGACCTGGGGCCTTGTCATGGACCGGGTGAGGGAATCGGACCCGCGTTCCGACCGTTCCGACCGTTCCGACTGTTCCGAGACAGCGCGGTGCGGCCCGGCCGTGGAGAGGGCGGGCATCGCCGGAGGTCTGCAGTCCGCGACCCGCGAACTGGGCAGCGCCCTGGGTGTGGCCGTCGTCGGCACCATCCTCACAGCCGGGTTCACGCGCCATCTGCCTGCCGACCTGGGCCGGCACACGCCGCTCCCGCACACGGTGCAGGAAGCGCTCACGCCGGCCCCGGCCCACCGCACCGCCGTGACCGAAGCGTTCACCCACGGTGCCGACACCGCGCTGCGCGCCGCGGCCCTCGTCGTGCTGCTGGCCGGAGCCCTCGTCGTCGCCGGCGCCCGCCGCGCCCACCGGACCGCCCCGCGACAGCACAGGGGCCCCACGTCACCTGACTTCGGTGCCGGCGTCGTGATCAGGGCATTCCCACCCATCTCCGCCAATCCCGCGACCCTTTCCGGGCGAAGGGGGACACGCTCATGCGTGCATTTGTCACTGGAGCGACCGGTTGGATCTCATCCGCCGTTGTCGACGAACTCATCTCGGCGGGCCACCAGGTCATAGACCTGGCCCGATCCGACCGGGCCGAGCAGGCTCTCACGGCCGAGCACGCCAGGGCGCCGCTCGGCTCCACGTACCACTACTTCCCCGGCGGCAAGCAGCAGCTCACCACGGAGGCCGTCCGGTACGCGGGGGAGGCGATCGCCCGGAATCTGCGCAGGGAACTGGAGGCCGGCCCGGTCGCGGGGCTGCGAGCCCTTCTCGCCCTGTGGCGCGAGACCGTCGTTGGCACCGACTTCCGTGCCGGCTGTGCGGTTCTCGCCGTCGCCATCGAGGAGCCTCCGGAGGCCGAGATCCCGCCCGCCCTCACGGCGGCCGCCGAGGTTTTCGATCAGTGGGAGGACCTGCTGGTTGCCTCGCTGAAGGCGCACGGCGTCGAACCGGACCGCGCCGCTCAGGTCGCGACACTCGTCGTCGCGGCCGTCGAGGGGACGGTGGCCATGTGCCGCGCCAAGCGCAGCACGGAGCCCCTGGACCGCGTCGCGCGACAGCTCGAAGCAGTGCTGGTGGACGCGCTCGACCGGCCGACCTGACGAGCGCCCCCGCCCGACCGCCGTCACGGAAGGCTCATGAGGGCGTCATGGGCTCCGTGCGAAACACCCGGTGACTGCAGCCCCCGGGCGTCCCCAGGGTTGGGCGGTCCCGGGCGGCCCGGCCGGCCTTCCGGTGACGCCGGTGCAGAGAGGTGTGGGACTCGACCGCGCCCATGTCGCAGATCACCGGGCATCTACGTAGCCGGTACGGAGCCTGATTCCTGCGTCACCCGTCAGGCGGCGACCCGTGGGCCGCACCGGCTGTGAACGTGCCACTGCTCCCGCAACGTAGCCCGGAAATGTTGTCCGTGAGTCTGCGGAGCTCCGCCACCCGGTCGCTGGGCAGGGTGACGGTGATGCGGGTCGTTGAGGACATGCGGCAAGCACGCTGAGGTATGCGCCTCCCGTTTCCGCCTTCCGAAAGGGGACGAGGCGAAACGTGCGAGCCGGACGGAGCTGCGGTGCGCACGGTTCTGTTCTGCGGGGTACCGGTGCCACTCCTTCGACTCCGCCCGGGTCGTGGGTGAAGGGACAGCGGTGGCCCCGCGAAGGCGGCCGTAGGGGGGCGACGCGTGAAGTGCCTGATCGGAGAGGTGACCGCCGTGGTTCGCTCGATCGGGCCGCCGGGCCGCCGGGCCGCCATTCGGCCAAGGCCGCCCATTTCACTTGGCGGCCGACTTGGTTCGAAAACCCGGACGAAGCGGTGAGTCACCTTTTGGATGGATCTCACCGTATTTCTTTACGGGGGCTTCGTTTCGTCGGTGATTCGACAGGATTTGTCTACTGTTCTGTCGGAAGAAATTACTCGGAGGGTTGACTGCGCTATCGTGAGCGCGAAGGCGTGTGTAAAGGGCCTGGCTGTTCGCTTTCATGGTATAGTCCTAATGAATTTATAGGACGCCGCGAAAAAGGGGAATGGCGTGAATACCGAGAAGGTTACGGCTCGACGTCTTACGGCCGGAGAGGTCTCAGAATTGGACCTCCAGGACGACATCTTCGTCTCGGCGGGGACGGATGGTCTTCCTCTCGACTGCTACGCCCCGGCTTTCCTGACGAAGCCGGGTAAGAATTTCGAGGGAGGGTCCTTCACCGCGAGGACGATTTTCGGTGAGGAAATTCATGTTCTCCCGGACAATGCTGAAGAGGCCGGAATCTGGATTGCTGACAAGGCGGGGGAGGAGATCGAGGTCCTCCAGAGTGCTGGCGTCCTCCTGAACCTTGCCCTCTTCGTGCCCAGCGGGAACAAGGAATCCCTGGATTCGCTCTACTCCGCCGCGCGGGATGCGTTCGGTGCGGGGGTCGTTCAGCGCTGGAGCGAGGAAGTCGTCGCGGTGCCGGACGTCAAGGTCGACCTGTACGAGGAGCCAGCCAGGGCGCGGAAGAACGCGAACAGCCAGAACCGCGACCGCCGCGCCCTGGACATCTACCCGACCCGAGTGCGGTTCCTGGAGCCCAGCGAGGGCTGGAAGTTCATTGTCGAACCGCACAAGGAGATCGTCGATGACACACCGACGATCTGACCCGATAGCGGGTTAGCCTCGTTTTTCCGCGGGAGCCCGTCAGCTTGCTGACGGGCTCCTCTTCGTTTTTCGGGTCGTGCGGGCAGGCCCCTGACTCAATTGTCGCGTTGGGTGGCGCCGAGATCCATGTTTCCGAAGATGGATCTGCTGATCAACAGAGGTTCGGGAGGGCGTCGAGTCGCTTGATCGTGCTGGTGATGACGTCGGCCCAGTCCAGCAGTGGGTGAAACGCAGGCGTCGTCGGCGGACGGTGGTGATCAGCCGGGTGACGGCTGAGCGGAGGCGAAGTCGCAGACGGCGGGATTCCCTGACCCGGGCCGGCCGGGCGAGCGGAGCGAGGCGCCTTGATGCAGCGGAGAGAGTTCTACCGCACGTTTACGCCGAGCACAGCGTTCTGAAGGTCAGTCTTCTCTCGGCGCTTCCACCTCCCGGAGCCGCTCTCCGATGTCGTCGGCCCGGTTCCGTGCCCACTCGCGGGGTGCTTTAGCGGAGGGCTCGTTGAGGCCGTATGCCGCGAATTCGCTGTCGCCGATCCAGTTGTTCGAGCTCGATTGGGCTCCATCCGTCTGCTGCGGCGCGTACGTCGATGAGGTCGCGGGCCGGTACGGCTGTCCGGATCCGTGACGATCAGTCGAGCGGACAAGAGCCGGTCTCCAGCACGTGCCCCCGCCATGTACGTAGATCCAGTTCCTGAACACACGGCATCCGCGACGTCCTCCATGTGCTCAGGGTTCTCGGTCGCGACATCGAGGTCCTGGCTCAGGCGGTCGACCTCGTATCGACACATGCGCGGCCTTGTGTTCGCTCCTCAGCGCGGGAGAGAGCTCAGAACGGCCAACCATCGGCCGAGGCGGTGCGGAGCTGGTGCGGGACGCTTGAAGTGGTCCAGACAACAACGAAGCCCCGGGCGCTTGGCCTGGGGCTCTTTCATGGAGCGGGTGACGAGAATCGAACTCGCGCTCTGAGCTTGGGAATCACCGGCGCTTGGTAGGCCCAAGCCGCTTTGACCTGTGCTTTTCCCCTGGGCGGGATGGTTGGCTATGGCCCTGGGAGCCGTACATGACCGCTGCTGTCCGCTCTGCTGGGCACGGATGGGGCACGGGTGGTGCCATTGCAGCGGAGCCTGCCAAGTTGCATGCTCCGGGTGGGTTGGTGGGTCAGAGAGGGACGATGCGGACCTGGCTACCGCAGAGCCTGGTCATGTCGTCGCTGTCGGACGTCAGCAGGGCGACCGGTTTCGGCTGGCGCAGCGCGACCTCGGCCACCGTGGCGTCGATGGCGTACTTGTGACCGTGCAGTCCGGCGCCTTTGAGGAGCTCCGCTGCTGCTTTGGCCGCTTGTTCGGTGACCGGCTCCACCTTGATGCGGGACAGGGTCCAGTTCAGGCGTGGGATGTTGGTACGGGAGTGGCTGACTTCCGCGATGGTGTTCGCTGCGATTACGAGGTCTGCCCCCATCTCGTGAAACACCTGCAACATCGCGAGGAACTTGCGGTCCTGCGCGATCCAGGCGGAGAGCCCTTCCGAGTCCAGGACAACGGTCTCGATGCGCTCGCTCACGCGGCGTCCGCGTTCTTGGAGGAGCTGGCAGCACCGAAGATCTTCGAGCGGGCCTCGGCGAGCTCTTCGTCGCTGAATTGCCCGTGCTCTTCTGCATGGCGTCGCAGATCGTCGCCCAGCAGCTGGTGCCGGATCTGGCGGGCCACTGCTTCCGCCACGTAGCCGGAGACGTTGTCCGTGAGCTTGCGAAGCTCCGCCACCTGGTCGCTGGGCAGGGTGACGGTGATACGGGTCGTTGAGGACATGTGGCAAGCATACTGGAGTATGCGCGAAGGGTCTCGTGATTGCTGCCTTGGGGAGGGCATGGGCCGGCTCCCGGCGCAGTTCTCCGCGGCCCTGGACGTAGAGGGCCTGGTGGATCGTCTCGTGGGTCACGTGCATCTCCGGCCGGTCGGGGAAGCGGGCGCGCAGGACCCGGCAGATCTGTTCCGGGCTCCACCGCAGGGTCAGGTGGTCCTGTAGCCAGGTGCCGCCGGTAGGGCCGAGCATCAGCAGGTCGTGCTCGCCCGGCACACGTTCGGTCGTCTGCCACAGGGCGGTCAGACCCAGGCCGTCCCTGTAGAAGCGTTCTGCGGCGGTGAGGTCCCGCGAGGGCCGGGCCACCCGGATCGGGGTCGTGGAGTCGATCACGCGGAACGCTCCAGCGCCGCGCGCCAGACAGCGCTGTCGACGTAGTGGTTGTCAAAACGCTCCGAGGACTCGGCGATCTCCTTCGGGTCCGCTTCGCCACGCATCACCCGGCCGAGCAGGCGCAGGTAGTCGAACCTGCCCATGCCGGGGGTGAAGACGAAGAGGACATCCGCTTCACAGCCCGGGGCAGCCGCGAAGGCGTGCGGGGTGTGGGGAGGCACCGCGAGGAAGTCGCCTTCCTCGAGGACGGTGACTTCCTCGCCCACCAGAACCTGCAGAGCTCCGCTGATCACGAAGAACAGTTCCGTTGCCCTGGTGTGGAAGTGGGCCGGCGCCCCTGTCGCGCCCTCGGCGAAGGTGGATCGGTAGCTCGTGACGCCGCCTGCCGTGCCGTCCGAGTCGGCCAGAAGAGTCATCACACTGCTCGGGTCGGCACAGGTCTCGGCGTCTGCGTGGCGGGTCAGTAGCGCCGCCGGCGGAGTCTTGGACGCGGACATGGTGGGTGTCTCCTTGTTCATGATCATGATCCTCGGATTGTGAATGGCCGTCGTACAGGTCGTCTCCGGCGTCGCGCTGGAGACCGGGGGCAGGGTGATTCAGTCGCCCATGGTGATCAGGGCCGCGATCGCTGGGCCGAAGGCGCCGCCGAGCTGGTAGCAGAGGTTGAACAGGCCGATCGCCGTGGGGCGTTGGGCGGTCGGCGCGGCCTGGGTGGCGAACACCGCGAGAGTCGCCTGGCCCGCACTCGTCGTGAAGACGGCCAGCGTCGCGACCAGCAGGAGCAGTGGCGCCCAGGGGGTCAGTACTGCGGTGAGCGGAGCCAGGGCTCCGGCCGTGAGCAGGATCGTCAGGACCCGTGGGCGGCTCATCCGGGCCGAGGCGGCGGCCAGCACCATGGAGAGCACCGACCCTGCGAGGAGGGCGACCAACTGGCCGGTGCCGATCGCGGAGGTCGACCAGCCGGTACGGTCCCGCAGCAGCTGCGGGACGGTGAAGAGCAGCGTGAAGTACGAGGTCGCGAAGGTGCAGGCGAGCGCGGCGGAGAGAACGAACGCCCTGGTGCGCAGCAGCGATGCCGGGACGAAGCCTGTGGGGTTGGACCGGATGTGCAGGGCCAGCAGCGCGGCCATCACCAACGAGGCGGTCACAGCTGGGAGCGGGTAGCGCGGGATGAGTACCAGAGCCGTCGCCATCAGGGCCAGCAGGGCGGCACCCCGGCCGTCGAAGGGGGAGCTCTGCTGCGGTGCGGACAGGTCGGCGTGGCGCATGACGGCCGGCAGGGCGAGGAGTGCGACCGCCCCGACGGCGAGGGACGCTCGCCAGGAGGCCGTGCTCGCGATCGCCGAGCCGAGCAGCGGCCCGACCGCGCCCAGCGTCCCGAAGCCTGCTGTGATCACGCCCATCCTGCGGACCGAGCCCGCCAGGCTCATCGCCGCTGTGACCAGGCCCGCGCCGCCCATCGCCTGGGCTGCCCGGCCCGTCATGGCCAGCGGCAGCCAAGGCGCCACGGCGACGACCGCGGTGCCGGCCACGATCAGGGCCGTGCTCAGCCGGAGCGTGCTGCCCAGCCCGCGGCGACGCTGCAGGCCCGCCATCAGCGGAGTGCCGACGGCGATGGCCCAGGCGAACGCCGTGACGAGCCAGGTCGCCGTGGCTGTACGGATGCCGAGCGAGTCGGCCATGTCGGGGAGGATCAGGACCGGGCTGTTGGCGCTCGCGGCGAGCGGCGTGGCCAGCAACGCCAGCCATGCGGTGGGGACATGGTGCGATTCCCGCGCGGCAGCGGGGGCCGGTGTCTGCGCGGTGGGGCGGGGGTGGGTTCGGTCGAGCAGCGGCATGGCGGGCTCCGGAAGGTGAGGCGGTTGGCGCGGACGGTTCGCGAATGCGCCGAGGCGGTCGGGACAGTCCGAGGCTCCGACGGTCCGAGGCTCCGGTGGTCCGAGCAGCCAGGAGGCTCGGTGGAGCAGGTCGCTCAGACCGTGGTGACGACCTCGTCGTAGGCGAGCCGCGGTGAGCGCGCGTGCCAGGCGTCCGCGCCGGGGCGGCCGGTGTTCACGACCATCAGCGGCGTGTGGTCGTCGTCCAGGAACTCCTTCTGGACACCCGGGAAGTCGAACCCGGTCATCGGCCTCGCGGCCGGCCCCGCCGCGCGCACGCCGAGGATGAAGTACGCCGCCTGGAGCGTCGCGTTGAGCAGGGCGGACTCCTCGCGGACCGGGCGGTCGGCGAAGACGACGTCCTTGGCCTGCGGAAAGTGCGGGAGCAGCGCGGGGAGTTCCTCGTGGAACTCGTTGTCGGCGGCGAGGATCGCGACCAGCGGCGCGGCCGAGGTCTTCGGCCGATTGCCCTCGTCCATGTGCTGCGCGAGCCGCTCGCGGGCCTCGGCCGGGCGGACCAGGGCGATCCGTAGCGGCGACTGGTTGTAGGCGGTGGGGGCGTACTTCACCAGGTCGTAGATCGCCTGGACCTGCTCCTCGGTCACCGGCTCGCTGGTGAAGGTGTGGGCGGTACGGGCCTCACGGAAGAGGAGGTCCTGGGCGGCGGGATGGAGGGTGAGCGAGGACACCGAGTGCTCCTGTCGTTCAGTCTTGATAATCTCAACGTTGAGATAAAAGCAGCCTGACTCCTTCAACGTCAAGTCTCTTAACGTTGAGAAGATGTCCATTGAGAGGAATGTGGCGATGAGCGATGCCGTGGACGCGATCATCGGTCAGTGGGCCAAGGAGCGCCCCGACGTGGTGGAGGATCTCTGGCCAGTGGAGCTCTTCGGGCGGATCCAGCGGCTGGCCCGGGTGGTCGACAAGTCCGCCAAGGCCACGGCCGCCGCGCACGGAGTGGAGCACGGCGAGTTCGACGTACTCACCACACTGCAGCGCTCAGGGCCGCCCTACGCCCTCACCGCCGGATCCTTCCTCAAGGCGTCCATGGTGACCTCCGGCGCGATCACCAACCGCATCGACAAGATGGAGGCCAAGGGCCTGGTCGAGCGGGTGCGCGAGGGCGACGACCGGCGCACCATCAAGATCCGCCTCACCGAACACGGACACGAGGTCACCCGGGCCGCCTTCGCCGACCATCTGGCGAACTACGCACGGCTGCTGGCCGATGTGGACCGCGACCTGGTCGAGAAGACCGCCGAGGGCCTCCGGCAGGTGCTGGAGACCCTGGGGGACACCACCGTCAAGTGAGGACCATCCGACAGTCGTGAGCCGGAGGTGACAGGCCGTCGCGTCCTCAGGCGCATGACCCATGCCGACGACGACCCCGCCCCAGCCCGCCTTCGGTCGAGGGAGCGCATAGGTGGAGTGACCCAAGTCACCGCGCAGTGTTTGTCGGTGGTCTTCCCGGCAGGGCTCCCATGTGTTGAGGGTGGTGCCGAAGCGCGGGATCCTCGGGGTGTGGTGCGTCCCGCCTCTTCCCGCACCGTTCGTCGCTTCACGCGGCCGGTTTGGGCGTCGGCTTTCAGGCCGTCGTCACTGTGTCCGGCCGGCCTCCGCCTCGGTGACGAGGCCGGCGAACTGGGTGGCGCTCATCCGGACGCGCTGGCCGAAGTCGTCGGTGAGGACGATGCGGCGGTCCTCGCTCGCGACGGGGTCCACGAAGAGCTGGGGGCAGCCGCAGTCGCAGTTTCCGCAGAACGTGGCGACGGGTTCGAAGGATGTGAGGCCGAGGGCGCTGGAGTCGTGGGTCATCGGGGCACCTTCCGCCGGGGCCGCCCTCTCGACGCGGCCTTGAACGGAGCGGATATACCCGTGCCCACGCGCCGCCAGACCGGCGCGGCGGGTGTGTCATCTCTCCACGTGACCGGGGAACTGTGCACGGTGCGGGGCCGACTGCCGAGGGGGTGCGCGCCCGCGTCGCGCGCCCGCCCCGGTGGTGTGCGCTGGGGCCTGTCCGGCGGATCATGGCCGGGGGCGCGGCGTCTGGCACGGCACCTCGCGGCGTTGCCGAAACGCCCGGACAGCTCCGCCATCAGGACGCTCCGGCGCCTTGCGATGCACCGCACCAGACGCCGCGCCCTGCCCGACCCTGATCCGCCGGACAGGCCCCAGCTAGGCGACCGGCGCCAGGGCCTCCGCCTCGCCGCGCTCCAGCTGTGCGGTCAGGGCGGTACGCGCGCGGGCCACCCGGGAGCGGACCGTGCCGACCGGGCAGCCCGCCGCGCGGGCGGCCTCCGCGTAGGAGAGCCCGAGCAACTGGGTGAGGACGAACGCCTGCCGACGGTCGTACGGGAGCGCGGCCAGGAGTTCCTGGAGCGCCACCCCTTCCTCGAAGCCGGGCAGCCCTGTCGGCTGGGCGCGCTCGACGGTCGCGCGCCAGTCGTCGGTGTCGGCGAGCAGGGGCCGCGCGGCGGTCCTGCGGAAGTCGTCGACGACGGTGCGGCGCGCGATGGTGAGGAGCCAGGTACGGGCCGAGGAGCGGCCCTCGAAGCGGTGCAGAGTGCGCAGCGCGCGCAGGAACGTGTCCTGCGCGAGGTCCTCGGCGGCCTGCGAGTCGGCGGACAGGTAGGCCACGTACCGCACGACGTCGCGGTGCAGGGCCCGTACGAAGGCGTCGGCAGCCTCGCGGTCCCCGGCGCGGGCGGCGAGCGCCCAGCCGGTCGAGACGGTGTCCTCCGCCGTCCTGTCGCGCGGGACGGAGGCGCACTGTGACCCGCGCGGGGCGGGCAGTGTGGTGTTCATCGCCAGGTGTGTCCTTCACGGATCGGTCCGGCACCCGGGCGTCCGGTCACGGCGCGGGGTCGCGCGACGCGGCTGCGGCGCGCGGGGCGGCGCGGGGGACGGGTCCGGGTCTCCGGTGAATGGGGCACCCGGGCCCTTCGGGGCCGGGTGTGCCGGAGGACTCCCGCTGCGTGCGGGCGCGGCGGCGGGGCGGTCGGCGACCGGTCGCGTGCCAGGGGGTGTACGTCCTCCGGAATGCCTGCCGCGTCCTCAGAACGCGGCGAGCACCCCGGGCGGCCCGCGCCGGTCCCGCGCGCGAGCGCACCGCAGGCCCAGCGGCAGCCGGTCGCTCAGGCCCCGGTGGGGGCGCAGGCGGCGGCGCGGGGCCGGCAATGGTGCTGTGGGAAGGGGGCGAAGGGGAGTGAGCAGCCGGCCCGCGACCGCGCGCAGGACCTGGAAGGCGGCGCGTTCGCCGCGGGCCAGCCACACGCCGCAGACGAGGGCGGCAAGGACGTGCGCGGCGAGCATCCCCGTCGAGGACATCCCGGCCATGTCGTGGCCCATGTGGACCATCGAGCCCATGTGGCCCATGGCGGTGGCCTGATCCATGCCGGCCATGTGTTCCATGCCGGTCATCGCGCCGCTCGCGGCCGAGTGGTCCATGCCTGCCATGTGGTGCATGCCCGCCATGGCGTCCGTCGGCGCCGCGCCCGCTCCGGCCTCGTACGAGCCCGTACCGCCGCACTCCGTGCTGTCGCCGTCCGTTGAGGACAGGTTGTCGTACAGGAAGCGCGCGGGCGACGTCGTGGTGGCGGTCCGCGTGACCGTACCCCTGATGGTTCCGAGGGCGGACTGCGCGGCGGCGAAGGCGTTGTGCAGCACGCCCTGGGTCGCGACGGCGAGGCCCGTGACAAGCCAGGGGCCGCGTTCGCGGGCGGCGAACCACCAGCCGGGAACCGCGAGCGCAAGGAAGCCGGTGGCGAGCACCCAGAAGGGAATCGGGGCCTCGGACATGAGGACGTGCCCGGTCGCGGCGAGCGTGACGGAGACGGCGGCGAACATCGCCGCCCTCACCGCGCGTCCGACCGGTCCCGCTTCCATGGCGCCTCATCCTCCCATCGCGGGGGGCCGGACAACATGGCAGGGCGTCCGGCTTGCCGTCAATGCCGGAAACGCGCCTGCTGGAACGGAGTTCCGGCATGTGCGGCGGGAACAGGCAGCGGTGCGGGGCATGGCGCTACGGGCGAAGAGGGCGGTCCGTCTCCGTACCCGGCCGGACCACCACCGCCCGGACCTTCAACGGCTTCCCGTGCGCGAAGCGCAGCGTGAAGGAGACCTCTTCGCCGGGCCGCCACGTCCCCTTCGGCCGTACGGTCACGTCGATCCCGTGCGGGGTCATCGTGAGCCCGTCCTCGGCCGGGACGGTGGCAAAGTCCACCGGCTTCCGGTAGGCGGCGCGGGAGGACGTCATGCGGTGTTCGCTCAGCGCGGGAGGCGCGGCCGTGTCGGGCGAGGTGACCTTCACGAGCCGGTCGGCGGAGCCGCCGTCGTTGGTGAGGGCGAAGAAGGCGGCGGTCTCGGGCGTCGAGCCGAGCGGCTGGTAGACGTACGCCTTCGCGACGGCCACGTGTGGCGGGCTCCCGGCACGTCCGCCCGCCGTCCAGGCGCCGAGACCGGAGAGGGCGAGGGCGCAGGCGAGGACGGGAACGCCGACGGCGGCGAGCGGGGCGCGCAGGCGCGCGGAGGGAACGGGCATCAGAAGGCCGCCCTCGGGGAGGGGCGCCGGCGCCCCGCGACGGCGGCGGGCTGCCAGCGGCGCAGGCGGAGGCTGCCGAGGACGACGAGGACCGAGCTGAGGGACATCGCGGCGGCGGCGAGCATCGGGTTGAGCAGGCCCACCATGGCGAGCGGGATGGTGACGACGTTGTAGCCGAAGGCCCACAGCAGGTTGCCGCGGATGGTGGCGAGGGTGCGGCGGGCGAGGCGCACGGCGTCGGCGAGGGCTTCGATGTCGTCGCGGACGAGGGTGACGTCGGCGGCGCCGATGGCGACATCGGTGCCGGTGCCCATTGCGATGCCGAGGTCGGCCCCGGCGAGTGCCGCCGCGTCGTTGACGCCGTCCCCGACGACCGCGACCCGCTTCCCCTCCGCGCGCAGCGCGCGGACGAGTTCCGCTTTGCGCTCGGGGGTGCAGCGGGAGTACGTCTCGTCGATGCCGAGCGCGGCGGCGACGGCCCGCGCGGGCTCCTCCTGGTCCCCGGTGGCGAGGACGGGGTGCACGCCGAGGCGGCGGAGCCGGTCCACGGCGTGGTAGCTGCCGGGGCGTAGGACGTCGCCGAGCGCGAGGACGGCCTCGGGCCGCCCGTCGACACGTACCAGGACGGGGGTGTGGGCGGCTTCCAGGGCGGTGGCGAGGGCCGCGCCCAGCTCCTCGGGCAGCTCGCCCCCGGGGGCGCCGACTTCGACGAGCTGTCCTTCCACGTGTCCGCGCACGCCGTTGCCGGGCATCGCGGTGAAACCGCTGAGCGCGTCGGGCCGGACTGCGCCCTCGGCGAGGGAGTGCTCGGCGTGGAGGACGAGGGCTCGGCCGAGCGGGTGCTCGGAGCCGGTCTCGACGGTCGCCGCGAGCCGCAGCACCTCCTGCGCGCCGGGGCCTTCCGTGCGCGCGGTGAGGGCGGTGACAGTGAGGTGGCCGGAGGTGAGGGTGCCGGTCTTGTCGAGGACGACGGTGTCGATCTGCCGGAGGGCTTCGAGGGCTTGCGGTCCCTTGACGAGGACGCCGAGCTGGGCGCCTCGGCCAGTGGCCGCCATGAGGGCGGTGGGGGTCGCGAGCCCGAGTGCGCAGGGGCAGGCGACGACGAGGACGGCGACGCATGCCGTGAAGGCGGGCTGCGGGTCCGCGCCCGCGCCGAGCCAGAAGCCGAGCACGGTGACGGCGAGGGTGAGGACGACCGGTACGAAGACCCCGGCCACAGTGTCGGCGAGCCGCTGGGCGCGGGCTTTCCCGGCCTGGGCCTCGGTGACGAGGGCCGTGATGCGGGAGAGTTGGGTGTCGGCGCCGACGGCCGTGGCGTGTACGAGCAGGAGCCCGCCCGCGTTGACCGAGCCGCCCGTGACGGCGGAGCCGGCCGCGACCTCCACGGGCTGCGTCTCGCCGGTCACGAGGGACAGATCCACGGCGGACGTGCCCTCCACGACCTCACCGTCCGTCGCGACACGCTCCCCGGGTCGTACGAGGAAGACCTGGCCCACCGCGAGGCGCGCGGCCGGGATGGTGCGCTCCACGGCCCCGTCCCGTACCGTCACCTCCTTCACGCCGAGCTTGGTGAGCGCGCGCAGGGCGGCCGAGGTGCCGCGCCGGGCGCGGGCCTCCAGATGGCGGCCGAGGAGGACGAAGAGCGGGACGCCGACCGCCGCTTCGAGATAGACGTGCGCCATCCCGTCCGAGGCGGTGGGCAGCAGCGTGAAGGGCATCCGCATGCCGGGGGCGCCGGCGCCGCCGAGGAAGAGCGTGTACGAGGACCAGCCGAAGGAGGCGAGGATGCCGAGCGAGACGAGCGTGTCCATCGTCGCCGCGCCGTGCCGCAGCCCGCGCCAGGCCCGCTCGTGGAAGGGCCACGCGCTCCAGAAGGCGATGGGCGCGGCGAGCACGAAGCACAGCCACTGCCAGTTGCGGAACTGGAGCGAGGGCACCATCGACAGGACGAGGACGGGGACGGCGAGCAGCGCGGTCACCAGCAGCCGCTGCGGGACACCGGGGCCGGTCGCCTCGTCATCCCGATCCTCCCCGGACGCGGGCGGCTCGGGGAGACGGGCGGTGTACCCGCCCTTCTCGACGGCGGCGACGAGCGCGTCCGTACCGAGATCCGCCGGGTGCTCGACGCGGGCCGTACCGGTCGCGAGATTGACGGTGGCGCGCACGCCCTCCAGGGCGCCGAGCTTCTTCTCGACCCTGCGCACGCAGGCCGCGCACGTCATGCCGCCGACGACCAGATCGGTCGTGGCGAGGGCGCGCGGAGCGGTCTCCCGGCCCATCAGTGGCCCGTCCCGCCCATGCCGCCCATGTCGTGCGGGCCCGGGGCGTCATCCTGGTGCGAGACCCCGCGCATGTCGGGGGCGACCGGCCCGGCGAGGTGCCCCACCCCGTACGAGACGGCGAACAGCGCGACGAGCAGAAGCAGGAAACCCCCGAGCGGCGCGTACGGCACGGGGGTGGAACGCCGTCCGGCGGAAGGCGTCACCGAGTGGTCCATGAGGGAGGCTCCGGCGAGAGTGCGGGTCGTACGGTCCAGAGGTCGGCCGGTCCGGGCCGCGAGTTCCACCGCGGTCGAGTGGCCTGCATCACATAGCGGACACCTGTCACGCGTGTCCCAGGAGCATCACGGTCCGGGACGCGCGCCCGGCGCCAGGGGCCGCACGAGCCGACGCCCGTTCAGCCGGCGTCGATTCCCGCGGATCACACCATCACGACGAACATCACCGCCATGCCCAGCGCCATCAGCCCGTGACAGCCCACGCTGCGTGCACCGCGCCGCCCGAGGCCGCGCCGCTCGCCGTGCGGGGCGCGAGGCGGCCCGTGTCGAAGCCCCTCGCGAGCCACCACGGTGCGAGCGCCAGCAGGGACGAGGGCGAGCAGTCCCGCGTTCCAGCGGTCGCCGGTGTCGCTGAGCGTCATCGTCGCGGTCGCGCCCGGGGCCGAGATGTCCATCCCGGGCATGTCGTGCGCGTGGCCCCCGCCTGTCGCGCCCATGGACATGGCCGAGGACATCGCGGCGACCATCCACGCCATCGCTCCGGTCATCGCTCCGGTCATCGCGGCGTGCGGCAGTGCGTTCACGAGGGTGCGCGCCCGCGGTTCGGTTCTGCTCGGCAGAGCGAGGGCGTGCCTTCCCGAGCGTGGTCCGGTCCCTCGCCCGGCGGTCGCGGGTTGTCGCCATGCCCGCCCCCGGTACGGACCGGTGGCCCGCCGGGCCGGGCGCCGCCCCCGGTCCGGTCGCTCCGCGCGTACGGCCTTCCCCGCGCCCACCGCGCCGGGCAAACGCCTACGCCGCGTACATCACACCCCCGACCGCCGGGAACTTCCCCGCCCCTGCCCCCGACTCCTGCAACAGCGCCTTGACGCGCCCACTTGATCACCGAGGAGAACCCCATGCCGACACCCAGGCCGGCAGCCATCGCCCTCGCCACCCTCCTGTGTCTCGCCGCGGCCGGCTGTTCCGAATCGGATTCCGGCTCCGGCGCGGACGGCAAGAAGACGGGCGCCGCCCAGAAGGCGTCCCCCGCCGCGCGGGGCGAGTACCCCGTCACGCTCAAGAACTGCGGGCTGAACCAGAAGTTCGACAGGGCCCCCAGCCGGGTCGTCGTGATGAACGGGGCCTCGGTCGCCGAGGTGTCCACGCTGCTCGCCCTCGGCCAGGGGGACCGGATCGTCTCCAACCAGCAGTCCTACGGCATGTCCGAAGTCCCCGGGCGCGCCGAGGAGATAAAGAAGCTGCCCACGGGCGGTGTGAAGCCGAACGACGCCTTCGACATCCCGCGCGAGGCCATGATCGGCCTGCGTCCCGACTTCGTGCTCTCCACCATGTCCTACGGTTTCGATGCCAAGAACGGATTCGCCACCCGCGAGCAGCTCAAGGAAATCGGGGCGCGCACCTACGTCTCGCCCGAGGGCTGCGGCCAGGACAACCTGAACATGACGATCGACGACAGTTACACACTGCTGCGGGACATGGGCAAGGCCTTCGGCGTCGAGGACAGGGCCGAGAAGCTCGTCGCCACCGAACGGCAGAACATCGCCGACGTGGCGGAGAGGGTCGGCGACGCGAAGAAGCCGAAGGTCATGGTCGTCTTCTCCAACATGACCATGGGCGGCAACGACTTCAGTTCCGTCGCCGCCCACGGCATCTACAACGACATCCTCGCCAAGGCCGGCGGCAGCAACGCCTTCGCTAGCGCGTCGAAGACCTCCTTCGCCGACCTCAGCAAGGAGAAGGTCGCCGCCACCGACGTGGACGCCCTCGTGGTCGTCAGCTACAACGACTCGGACCCGACGGCATACGCGAAGAAGCTGCTCAAGGAGTTCCCCCAGTGGCCCGCAGCCAAGAAGAACAAGTTCGTGGTGCTGTCCGACTCGATGTACCTCGGCCCCAGCAACGACATGGCGGTCGAGAAGATCGCCAGGATGCTGCACCCCGAAGTCTTCTGAGCCGTTTCCCGTTGTGGGCCTGCGTCCTCGTGCTCACCGTCGCGCTGCTGGTCTCGATGGTCCTCGCCGTCGGTATCGGCACGGTCAACGTGCCGGTCGGTGACGTGTGGACGGTCCTCGTCCACCACGTCACCGGCCGGGGGCCCGTGGACGACGTCGCCCTCGACCAGATCGTCTGGCAGTTCCGCACCCCGCGTGTCGTCCTCGCGGCGGTCGTGGGGGCGGGACTCGCCGTCTCCGGCGCCGTCCTCCAGACCCTTGTCACCAACCCGCTCGCCGATCCCACGGTCCTCGGTTTCTCGCACGGAGCTTCGCTGGGCGCGGTCCTCGTGATGACGCTCGGCGGGGCGGGGCTCGGCGGACTCGGCGTCTCCGGAGCGGCGTTCGTGGGGGCACTCCTGGCAGGGATGCTGGTCTTCGCGCTCGGACAACGCAGGGGACGGCTCGCGCCCACGCGGCTCGTGCTCGCCGGGGTCGCGGTCGGCTACGTGCTGCTGTCGGCGACGAGCTTCGTGCAACTGCGGGCCACACCGAACGAGCTGCGCGGCGTCATGTTCTGGATGCTGGGCAGCGTCTCCGGCGCCCGCTGGAGTCAACTGCCCACCGTCACCGCCGTGGTGGCGCTCGGGGCGACGCTGCTCGCCCTCTTCGGGCGGCGCTTGAACGCACTGCTCGCCGGGGACGAGTCTGCGACATCGCTCGGCGTGGACGTGCACCGCACCCGAGCGGTGCTGCTCGTGGTGAGCGCACTCCTGACCGGGACCGTCATCGCCGTCGCGGGCGGAATCGGCTTCGTCGGCCTGATGATCCCGCACCTGGTACGGCTCGCCCTCGGCGCCGACCACCGCAGGTTGATCCCGCTGAGCGCACTCCTCGGGGCCGTCTACCTCGTACTGGTCGACCTGCTCTCCCGTACCGTCAACCGGCCCAACGAGCTGCCGTTGGGCATCCTCACCGCACTGCTCGGCGCACCGTTCTTCCTCTGGCTGCTGCGCCGCAACAAGGGGCTCGACGCCGCATGAGACTCACCGTGGACGGCCTCCACGTCACCCTCGACGACACCCCGGTCCTGCACGACGTCGGACTTGACGTGTTGCCAGGCCAGATCGTGGGCCTCGTCGGCCCCAACGGGAGCGGCAAGTCCACCCTGCTGCGTGCCGTCTACCGTTCGCTGCGGCCCGTCGCGGGGGTCGTCGAGGTGGGCGGGCGGGATGTGTGGCGGCTCTCCTCGCGGGCCGCAGCCCGGCACACCGCCGCCGTCCTCCAGGACGGTGCGGGCGCGGGCGGCCTCACCGTCGCCGAGACGGTGGCGCTCGGCCGCACCCCGCACCACGGGGTGCTGGGACGCGACGGCGAGAGCGACCGGCGCGTCGTCGCCGGGGCGATGGAGAGCTGCGGCATCGCATCGCTCGCAGACCGGGACTTCTCTGCCCTCTCCGGCGGCGAGCGCCAGCGCGTCCTGCTCGCCCGGGCCCTCGCCCAGGCCCCGGAGCTCCTCGTCCTGGACGAACTGACCAACCACCTCGACATCCGGGCCCGGTTCGAACTCCTCGGCCTGATCCGGAACACCGGCATCACGACCCTCGCCGTGCTGCACGACCTCGACCTGGCCGCCCGGCTCTGCGACGGCCTCGTCGTCCTCCACCACGGCTGTGTCATCGCCGCGGGCCCGGTCCTCGACGTCCTCACTCCGGACCTCTTTCTCGAGGTCTTCGGGGTCCGCGCCCGCGCCGAACGACACCCGGACGGTGTCATCCGGGTCACGTACGAGGCGGACCCGCTCGCGGCGACTCGATCCGGGGCGACGCCCAAGGACACGATGGTGCGCGCCGGGCCGTCGCCCGAGAAGGCCGCGCTCATCTACCCGCACTCCGACCACGAGCGGCAGAGGGAGGTCGCCGGCGGGCTGAACCGGATGGTGCAGGCCGCCCGAGAAAGTGAACACGCGCAGCAGGAGAAGGGGGCAGGTGGTGCAGAGGTGGTGCGTGACACCTAGAAACGTCCAGACAACCAAGAGGGCCCAGGTCGCTGACCTGGGCCCTCTTGCAAGAGCGGGTGACGAGAATCGAACTCGCGCTCTGAGCTTGGGAATTCCCTGGCGCTCGGGCCACTACTTGGGTCCTGACCTGCGGAAATGAGTCCAACCAGCAAAGTGGGTGGCGTCTTTCCCTGCCTGCTGTTGACCGCTGTTTACTGCCCCTACTGGCACGCTGTGGCACGCCCTTCCTTCCTGCTCGGCTATGGCGCCCTGCGGTCGGCACCAGTGACGTACTGCCGCTGTCGGTGCCAGGTGGCATGCTCGCGGCCATGAGTCTGAACATCTCGTTACGGGCGCGGTGGGGACGGCGTGTACGGGGCTGGGGCGAGGAGTCGGTGGCTGAACTTCGCGTTGACCTTGATCGGCTGGGATATGGATGGTGGCCCATCCCACTGCGAATGAAGGTTGCTCTCAGACATGCGTCCGCGGCGGATCTCCCGTGGTTCTTCTTCATGCTTGCTGCGGTCATGCTCGCGTACGTCGTGGTCGTGTACTTCGTGATTGTGCTGGGTCTCTACCGCGGGCGGGAGCCACATTGGCACTGGCTGGCAGCCTGGGCCATCTTGGTCACGCTGCTCGTGAAGCTGTGTGTGAAGACGAGAGGCGCCGGTCTTCCGTTCGTCCGCAACCAGCTCACCTCGGCGTGCAGGGCAACGATTCGAGCCTGCGCGGAAGCACATGGCGCCAGCCACGCTCAGCGGCCGGAGAAGCTCTTCGCCGTGGGGACCGCACTGCGCCGTCTCGAAGGGAACGTGATGCGAGCGCATCGCCGTTCGGGAACAGTCGCCTTCCTGTCTCCCCGGCGGCGAGAGCTGAAGGCCCATGCCGGCCAGGTGGTGGCCAAGCTGCGCGAGGCGGAAGCTGCTCTGGATCACAGGCCCCAGGCCGAAGCGCTTAGCGAGATCGCCGGCTTGGTCGCGACGATCGCCGAACAGTATGTGGACGGGCGCATTGGAGCGCTCCTCCCTGAGCCTTTGCTGGAGGGCAAGAAGCCGGTCCGCGACCGAGAGCTGCTACGGGTAGCCGCCGCAGTTGTGCTGATCGCTGGAGGCGTTGTCGGGTTGGCCTTCCTCGGCCTGCCGGACATGGCGATGGCTGCCGTAGGAACCGCCTGGTCCGTGTTGATACTCATGGCTTTGTTTGGCAGCAATTGGGCGAGCCACCTGCCCGTCTTCGAGCTCTTCAAGCCGGGCCCCTGATGGCCCAGGAGGGATGAACAGGGTTCCTGGTGGTGACCATCTCGATGACGCTGACTTCGCGATGGGCGCAGTGACGAATGTGTGGAAGCCGAAGGCTGCGGTGGCGGGTCTCGCGTCGCGCGATGTCGACCGCAAACAAGGCCCTGGTCTCTGGCCAGGGCCTTCATCATGGAGCGGGTGACGAGAATCGAACTCGCGCTCTGAGCTTGGGAATCACAGATCATCTTGCGGCCCCAAGCTTCTGAGCAGGGAAAATGGCCGACTAGGGCACGGTAGTGGCACTTGTCCGCTGCCCCGCATTGACCGCTGGTTACCCTGCCTTCTGGTGCTCATCTGGTGCTGGGACTGCGGGGACATGCTCGCTGGCCCGTGCGACCGTCTCTGCATCCTCGGACTTGGTGTTGTGCAGTGCCGCGAGTACGTCCAGGCCGCTCGAGACCCTGACTTGTGCGAGACAGCCGGCCACCGCCACAACCCTCGGCCACGCTTCGCTTGCAGGTGCTCTTCGGTGGTGTTGAGCTCGGGGCCCAGCTGGCGCATGACGTGCAACTGCTGTGCTGCGGTCATGCGCCGGCCTCGACCGACAGTCGCAGTTCTAAAATCTCTCAGGTCGCCAGCCTGAAGAGTACTTTTCAAAGAGCACCAGTGCACGGGAAAGTCGGTCGTTGGATTCCATCTCTCCGGCAGTAATAGAAGCCTGCATTTGGGAAATGGAACTCCGAAATCTCTCCTCGTTGCCAAATGCCAGCAGAAGCGTATCCCAAGCCAGTCTGTCCTCCCTGTGTACTTGAACACTTCCCATAGTCTGGCTCCTGGCTGTTGTCAGTCCAGTCGAAAGTAGCTGCGCTGCCACGTGCGGATTCTCTGCTGCTTCGATGAGCGGCAAATCATTGCCGTTCTCCTCTCGCGGCAAAATTTGAACGACCGTTCGCAGCAATTCTCTTTCGTGCTCAAGGATATCTGCCGGAGCCGAAGACAAGTCGTCGCGCAATCGGTCACGCAATTCCATTTCAAGCTCAGGGGAAATGATCCGAGATTGGGAGCTCGCCCTTTCTCCTAGTAGCTCGATGAAACGATGGCGCGCGTAGAAGGTGCTGGTTGCATCATAGACCCCTCGCGCTATCAGATCAGCATTTTCCTGGTCCTCCGCCTGCTCCATCAATCTCAATACTGGACGCAGCACGGTGTAGTCGGCCCCTGGGTCGAAGAATCCTTGCGGTTCGACTCTGAGTCGGGGCAACATTTCGAGGAGTACGATTACTGTCGGCTGAATAATCTCATAGGGTACCGAGGCTAGGTGCGCTAGTAGGCGATCGAGAGCATCTTCCAGGAGTTCATCCGGAATGCTGGATAGTGCCGTCCTCAGGCCATCCTCTTCGCCGAGGGCGTGAACGATGACGTCAACCTGGGCGCTCGGCGTTGTGCCCTCAGGGAGTTCACGATGGAAGTAATACTTGAGCATTTGGGCGTGCGCTACCCGCCTGTCACGTTTCCACGTCTGCTCAGATTTGTTTCCGTGCCACACGTTCTCTGTGTACAGTTGCGCAGCGGGAAAAATGAGCCTGATGACACTTCCTCCCACGTCATCTGGGAGGAGTTTGATTATCGACTGTACAGTCGGTGTGTGTCTTGCGCGCAGTCCGTCGTCACGCCCGAAGGGGCCATGGGTCTCTGTAAGTACTGGCACGCTTTGAGAGATTAGGTCATAAGCTCGTGGGCGCTGCACTCGAATGGCTTCTAGAGCGATCAGGTCAACGATTCCCAATTCTTCGCCTACGGATCGCACTGTAAGCGAAAGAGAGGATAGGAAGCGTTTGATTTCCCGCAAGGTGGAAAACAGGGGGCGTACCACCTGCCAAAATACATCCGCCCATCTTGATTCATCCAGAGGCCCGGCAGGTATATCTCGCAGGCACTCGGTTATGCCGCGGATGAGCAGGTCGGCTATGGACTCGTCAGTAGCTGGTGGCACCTCCACTGATGTGCGTACGATTTTTTCGAGGTAGGCCGATCCGTCGATTCCTTCATTATCGAGTGCCGCTTCAACTACGGCTCGATCAAAGCAGAGGACATAGATGATCCGAGGGAAAGAGCCGTTCAGTCGAACCAATCGGAGTAGGTCTCTAATCTCTCCATGGGAAAGTCGATCAATGTCATCTATGAGCACCACGATGCGCCCGTCCAGCTTATTGAGAGAATTGATAATCTCGGTACGCTGTTCGTGAACGGAAGCTTGTTGGCCGAACGCTTGGGAAACTCCGGATGATATTCCCTGTGTGGCACCGAGGGCTGTCCCAGCGAAGGGTATGAATTTCAGAGGCGACAGTGCTGCAGAGTAGCGTGTGAAATTTTCGGCTATCGAGACACTTCTCTTCCTGAACCGACTAATCTTCTTCTCTGTATCTTGGAGCTGGCTGGCCAGCTCGGTAAAGAAGAAGCCCATTAGTTGATCGGTGCCCGCGAAAAACCATGGGTTGAAGCGGATAGTGCGAACCGTCTCGTTCTGGTCAAGCTTATTGGCGACTAGGTTGGCTAGGGAAGTCTTACCGGTCCCCCACCGCCCAGTAATTGCCAGAACGCCACCGTTGTCGGCGTTCATTCCCACTATTTCCTCTGCAAGGGCAGATGCCAAGGAACTCCGGTTTAGTAGGTCGTCCTGTTCTCGCGTGATGGGGTCGTCCCCAGAAACAAGAGGGCTGTCGTTGTTGTCAGCTTCGCTCATTCCCGCCGCCGTTCTTTCAGAGGAGAGTCGCCCAAGTGTGGCATCCAAGATCCGCCCATGTGTGAGGATCGGCATCTCTGAGGTTGCTCCCGCGTGTGCGGGCGATCCCGGCTCTCTGAGGTCGGCGGAGCGGGTTTGGCCGGTGTCCTGCCCGGTTTGGGGTCGAGCATGATCAGGGGGCCGTACGCTGGTTGGCAACTCGGGCAGGCTGTGATCCTGCCCGGAATTTGAACGAGTGGCCCCCTGGTCTTGCTCGACGCGGGACCCGAACCGGGGAGGTGGCTAAAGCCGTGGAGCCGACCGCCCCAGCCACAGCGGGTTTCTCCCCACCATGGTGCTCGCTCCAGCCGCGCGACCGGCGTAGCCGGGGCCAGAGCGGGCCGGAGGCAGGAGCGTCGGGCCCCGGCGGTGAGCCAGGGAGCGCGCGGCGAGCGGAGCGAGCCGACTTGTTGAAGTAGGTGAGGTTCTACCGGGCTCGGACCGGGTGCCTGGCGTGCGCGGTCGGAGGTGCGTTCGGGGGTGGTCCGGCCCGCGGCGGCCTCGCGCTCCCTGTGTGTCCGGCAGTGGAGGATCTCGTCGAAGGTGGCTTGGACGCCCGTATGGTCGATGTAGTGCATAACCAGGAGGGCTGCCGATCTGAAGGTCCTTGAGCTCCTCGTCGGGCATATGAGCGCCTGCCCCCGGCATCCGCCGTTGACCGATGTCTCTCACCTCACCTGCTATGCGCGGGCGTTCGCTAGCCCGTGACGCGGGCTGCCCGCTCGCGGAGTTCCTGAGCCTCGGGGACGCCGTTGTACCGGCGCAGACGGACGCGCATGTCCTGGAGCGCGGCTTGGACCTTCACCGAGCGGATGCCGTCGGCGCAGTCGAGGAAGTCGCGCCAGGTGGCCATGGCGCCGTCGACGTCGCCTTGGCGGAGGCGTACGCCGGCGAGGTCGGCGAGGACGATGGCGCGGGTGCGGCGGCGGTCGAGGCCGTGGATGTCGAGGGCGAGGTGTAGGTGTTCCTCGGCGGCGTCGAGGTCGCCGAGGCGGGAGAGGATCATGCCGGATTCGTGGGCCCAGCGGCCGGGGGAGTAGTGGGCGGCCCAGGAGTCGCCGGCTGCGGCGGTCGGCTTGCCGATGGCGGTCTCGGACAGGGCGAGGTGCTTGGTGGCCATGCGACGGTCGTCGTCCTGGGCGGCGGCGTTGGCGAGGGTGGCCTCGTAGTAGGCGACGGCCCGCGGGTTGTCGAGCTGGTGACCGTACTCCACGCAGGCTTCGCCGAGCTGGACGGCTTCGGCGCGGTAGCCGAGGTCGACGCACTGCACGGCAAGGCCGCGGAGAGCCGTCGCTGACAGCTCCGGATCGCCGGCCTCGGCGGCCAGGCGGAAGGAGTGGGCGTAGTAGCGCTGGGCGAGGCCGCGTAGTTCGGGGGTGTCGCCTTCGTCCTGGGCCATCCAACCGGCGAGGTGGACGAGCTGGGAGGTGGCGGCGAATAGGTCGCGGCCGGTGGCTTCGGTGAAGTGGCCCTCCAGCCAGGGGGCGACGTCTTGGGTGAGGTAGCGGACGGCCAGGTGGCGGGCGTGCCCACCACCGAGTTCGGAGGCGGAGTCGCCGAGGGCCTTGACCATGTGCCGCACGGCGGCCACCTCGCCCTGGCCGACGCGGATGGCTCCGGGAAGAGCGGTCTTGGTTCGGCGGGTGATGCTGTCCATGTCGGGCAGGCCGAGTGCGGACAGCGCGTATCCGCTGGAGGCGAGGATGAACTCCCGGCGTTCCACGTCGCTCCTTCCCAGGTGCAGGACTGATGCAACGGTATCTGTGTGGGGTGCCGCAGGCGTGGGCTCCGGGAGGTTGATCGCCTCGGGATCCAGTGCCAGCACCTGTGCGATGTAGGGCCACCAGTGGCCGGGGGTTCGTTCGCCTTCTATCCACCGCCTGGCGTGCTGACGCTGCAGGCGGCGCGGGTCGCCGCATTCGGCGAGGCCGAGGGCGCGTGCCAACTCCGAAGGCCCCCAGCCTCGTTCCTGGCAGGCCCGCTTGATCAGTTCCGCGACGGCCGGGTTCCTCGGCACCCCGTCACCCTCCCCACCTGGATTACGCGGGATTACGCAGGACTACATCCTGGGCCCTGTCCCGGGAGCGCGGCCCGCCGTTCACTGAACATCACCCCGCAGATCTCCGAATGGCTCGAACAGGCCCCGTTCAGGGCCTGTTGGCGCCTGCCCGGACACGTGAGAGGACCCGACGGTGGAGATGCCCACGGACAGCGCACGGCCCCGCACGATCCCGCCTCCGCGACGGCCCGGTGCGGCACAGCACCCCGCCGTACGAGAGGCGATCCGGTGAGCCGTTCCCCGTTATCCGACCCGCTGGAGACGGTCCTGAGCTGGATCTGGGCCTTTGGAACGGCCGCCGGGCTCGCCGCGGCCGGCCTTCTGGCCCACACCGGGCACTCCTCCGCACAGGTCCCGTTGGCGCAGCCGACGCTCAGCGCCGAGGACGCTCCGCCGACCGACGGCCCCGTATAGACCCTCCGGCCTCGGTCTGTCATCCCCGGCCGGGGCCGGAGCCCACCTCATTCGCCGCAGGCCGTCCACGGTGCCTCACCGACGTCCCCCTCTCCGCATCACCAGTGAAGGGAAGCCGATGTCCAGTCCGTACAACAGCGACACGTATCCCCTCCCCGTGTCGGTCGCGTTCAGCGGCCCCGACAACACCGGGAAGACCAAGCAGATCGGAATCCTCGCCCGGTGCATGGGCCCGGCCGCGACCTCCGCGGGCCCGCTCGACCACTACGACCCGCGCTGGGCCGCCATCAAGGCCGACGGCATGGCCCGCTGGTGGTTCGAGACCGGACCGGTCGAGGAGGTCGCCGACGTCCTCACCACCTCCTACCTCGAACGCTCCCGGCACCCCTTCTCCGCGCCGGTGCGCCTGCTGGACCGGGGCATCCCGATGCTGGAGGCGTCCGTCGCCGCCACGGTCGCCGTACGGGAGGACCTGGGCGCCGAGCAGGCCGCGGACCGGGCCCGGCTCCTGCTGGCCCCGTACGAGACCGACCTGAGGTCCGCAGAGAAGGGCGAGTACGCCCTCGTCCTCCTGCACTGCGACGACCCGGAGGAAGGCACCCGCCGGAGCCTGGCCCACGAGGTCACTGTCACCGGCACCTATGCGGCGTACCAGCGCCACCTCCACGAGCAGATCAACCGGCTCGTCGACGACGGCCGCTTCCCGATGGCGATCCGCATCGGCGACCGGCCCACCATCGCCATCCAGGACGAGGCGCGCCAGCTTCTCGCACCCCTGCACCCGGAGGTACCCGGCAGGGCCCTGGCCGGAGTACACGTCACCGCGCTGGGTGGCATGTCGGAGAGCGGCAAGAGCACGGCCGGCGAGTACCTGCGCACCCAGCACGGCCACGCCCGCCTCAAGATCGGGTACCTCATCGAGGAAGCGGCCGGCCGGGCCGGGATCCACGACCCGTACCGGCTGGGGTCGGTCGTGCAGGCCGAGCTGATCGTGGATGCGCTGGACCGCTTCTGCCAGGCCCACCACTTCCTCGACTCCGTCAGCATCGAGTCGCTGCACGACTTCGACTCGACCGCCGAACTCGCCCGGATGCTCGGACCTCAGCTCACCATCGCCTACCTGGACGCCTCCGAGGTCACCCGCACCCGGCAGGGCACCGCCGGGACCCAGGACGTCGTGGACCGTGACCTCGTCAAGAGCGCACGAGGTGCGGACAAGATTGTCTCCATCGCCCACGAGGTCATCGACAACGACGGGCCGCGCCTGATGCTGGAGCGGCGGCTGGACCGCATGGCGCTCGACCGTCGCTGGCCGGAGCACCAGCCCTCCACCATGCCGGTCAACGCGCTCGGACTCCCCGTGCACCTGGAGTCGTACCTCTCCGAGTTCCTCGACCGCACCACCGGCCTGCGCCCGCTGATCGACCTGCTGGCGGTCACCGGCAGCGGCGCCCGGGGCAAGTACCAGCACGGCTGGAGCGATCTCGACGTCCTGGTCGTGGCCGACGCCTCCTCCCTCGGCGAGATGCGCCAGATCCTCGCGGATCTGGAGGCGGAACTCGGCGGGGTCAAGCTGGGCATGACCGTGCTGACCCGGGCCGAGTGCCGGGCCGGCGCCGTCACCTCCCGGCTCCTCCATGTCCTCGCACTCATCGGCAGCGGCGCTCTGGTCCCCCTGTGGGCCACCCCCGGACTGGCCCTGCCTGCTCCGGACGCGGCCACCGACGTCGCCGTGAGCCTGCGCGACGGCATCCAGGCCGCCGTCGAGATCCGCCGCCAGCTCCTCAAGGGAACACCCGACCTCCGCGCCCTCTACAAGGTCACTGCGCTGCTCGCGAAGATCCAGCTCCGCTTCTGCGGGATCGAGTGCCCTTCCGACAGCGACGCCCTCACCGTCCTCCTCGACGCCAAGCGGCAGGACACGAGCTTGGTGACCACCGCCTGTACCGAGCGGCCGGACGCCGAAGCGCTCGCACGCCTCGTTCTCCAGGCTTGGCTGGACACCCTCCCCGGGGAGACACGGTGAACGCGATCCCCCGGCGAGCCGCAGCCACGGCCGGTGTCTTCAACAAGCCGGTGGCGACCCGCGAGCAGGCCGAAGCCGAGGCGAAGGGATGGGCACGGCTTGCCTCTCGCATCGCAGTCCCGGCCTTCCGCGGACAGATCGCGTTACCGGACAGGCAGCTCCTCGCCTACGAGGACGTCTTTGCCACCGGCCGGTGCGAGCTACTCATGGGCGACGTGATCGCCCTCGCAGACCGGGATCCGGCGGTCCAGCCCCGCCTGGACCGCCTCGTGGACGGCGTCTGCGCCGACCTGCGGGCAGCGGCCGAGGAGACCGGGAAGAGCGTGCGGCTGGCCGAGTGCGTCCCGGACCTCTACCTCGACCGCATCCGGCCCGGTGGCCGGCTGGACCGCTGGTACCTGCGCCATGACCTGTCGCTCGCCCTGCCCTACACCGGTACGACCCTCACTCTCCGGGAGCTGGCCGACTTCACTATCACCGCCAACGGCAGACCGCTGAGCTTGAACGTCGCCGATACCATCGACCGCCTCCGCCAGGCCCTGACTCCGGACCGTTGTTGGCTCGCCGGTCTGACGCAGGGCGACCCCACGGAACCCAACATCGCCGACCCGCTGTGCTGGCTCGACTTCGAGTTCGCCGGCCGCAACACCGTCGCGGGCGAGGCAGCCAACCTGCTCTGGTACCTGATGGCCCTGGGCGGCTGGCTCGTCCCCCGCTACCAGCCGGACGTGTACGCCCGCACCCTCCGCCTCGCCCTGCCGCCCCTGGCCTGCCCGCACATCGAACGCCTGCAACTGCACCGAAGCAGTCGGCACATCGACGTCCGGTACTTCTGGAACACCGGCCCCGGCCGCACTGCAGCCATCACCCGCGCCCTGGAGGGCCTCCACTGGGAGAACGGCAGCGACCTGGAGGAGATCCGCGCCTTCCTCGCCCTTCGCCTCCTCGGGGTCATCCTGCCCACCCGCTTGACCGGACACGACCTCCTGCTCGTCCTGATCAAGCTCGCCGAGAGCCAGGACCCGCACACGACGCTCGACACCTTCTTCACCACCACACCGGCCCCTCAACCCCACCCGGGAGAACGGAGCAGCGATGTCCCTTCCTCTGCTTGAGACCCCTCTCCGGACCCGGCCGCTCCAGGGCCGCAACGCTCTTGTCACTGGCGGCGCCACTGGCATCGGCGCCGAGATCGGGCGGGCACTCGCCGCCGCCGGAGCGACCGTCGTGGTCAACCACCTCGGCCAGGACCTCGACGCCCACACTCTCCTTGCAGCCTTCGAGCGCGCGGGCAGCCCCGGGATCGCGGTGAACGCCGACCTGTCCGACCCAAACTCCGTCCGGACCATGGCCGACCTCGTTCGCGCCGAGATCGGACCCGTCGACATCCTGGTCAACAACGCGGGCTCCTACCCCCGCGTCACCTGGCAGGACACCGACGAGACCGCCTGGAACTACTCCCTCGACGTGAACCTCACCGCCCACTACCGCACCTGCCACGCGCTCACCCCCGGCATGATCGAACGCCGCTGGGGCCGGATCGTGAACATCGGCAGCGTCAACGCCCGCGCCGGCCGGACGAACCTCGTCGCGTACAGCACCGCGAAGGCCGGACTGCTGGGCCTGACCCGCTCCCTCGCCCGCGAACTGGGCCCGTACGGGATCTGTGTCAACACTGTCATGCCCGGGGCCATCCAGGTGGAGGCCGAGAACGCCCTCCCCGCCCGGCACCGTGCGCGGCCGGAGGACCAGATCAAGCGCCAGTGCGTCCCGCGCCGTGGCAGGCCCGAGGACGTCGCGGCTCTGGTGGCGTTCCTCGTAGGCCCCTCCGCCTCGTTCATCACGGGGCAGTCCGTCCACGTTGACGGCGGCTGGCTGCTGCACTGAGACCGTCAACAAGCAAGGAGACGAACCGAAATGATCGAACGAGTCCGTGCCGTCCTCGTCACCGCGGACGACACGATGCTGGTCATCCGCCGCACCAGGCCCGGCATCCCCGAGTACTGGGTCCTGCCCGGCGGCGGCGTCGAACCCAGCGACGAGTCCCGCGAGGCCGCCCTCCATCGGGAGATCCACGAGGAGATCGCGGGGAAGGCCGACATCGTCCGCCTCTTCCACACGATGGAGTCCGATGACGAGCGCCAGCTCTTCTACCTCGCCCGCATCGCGACCTGGTCTTTCGACGACCGCACCGGTCCCGAGTTCAGCGCCGAAGGCCGAGGCGAATACGCGCTGGAGGAGATCCCACTGACCATGGAGGGCCTCGACGGCATCGACCTCAAGCCCGAGGAGATCGCCCACGTCCTGCGGGGAGCCATCAGCGCCGGAAGCCTTGGAGCCGGGGCATCGCTCTGAGCCTTCGAGTACATCAACACGCCGCCAGGACCGGCACTGAGATGAGCCGGCCCTGACGGCGTTCCCATGTACTGCTGCATGAACGTGAGGGTGCGTTGCTTGGGCGGTCTCCGCGTCACCGACTCCTTGGGCGGGAAGCCGTCGGCGTGGGGCTCGGGGGGCGGAGCCGGGCTGGACGAGCCCTGCGGCCTTGGCGGCCAGAGGCTTCTCGATTGCCGGTTTCTGAAAGCGGTTCAGGCGCCAGGTGAGGACTTCGCTGAGGTTGGTGGCGGTGTCGAGTTCTCGGTGGCGCGCGGCTTGGGTGAGGAGCGCGGCGGGGTCGTGGCCCGCTGTCGTGGCGTCGTTGAGGGTGGCGGCGAGGGCGGGCCAGCCGGGTTCGGTGAAGATCTGCTCGGCCAGGCCGGGTAGCGCTTGGCGTACTGCGGCGTCCTGTCGCTTCAGCAGCCACTGGGCGAGATTCTGGCCCCGGTGGTGGAGCGCGGTCAGGGGCTCGGTGGCTGCGGCCCGGTAGGCGGCGTGGAGGTGGTCGGCGGCCTGGCGGGCGGCTTCGGCCTGCTGCTGGTGGTCGAGGGTGCGGTGCCAGTGCTGGGCGGCGACGACTGCCAGGAGAAGGGCGTCGAGGAGGGTTGCGAGGAGGACGCCGTCCTTCGGGGCGGGTTCACGCAGGATCGCTTTCACCGCTCGGCGGGTGGCCTGGGCCTGTTGGTGCTGGGCACGGATGCGGGACCGGGCTGCGCGTTCGAAGGTGGTGGCGGCCTGGATGAGGTGTGGCCGGAGGCCGGTGGAGGTGATCAGGGGGAGTGCGTCGAGGGCTTCGGCGAGGACGGTGATGTGGGCCTGTCCGGTCTCGTCCTCGTCGTGGGCGAGGTGGTCTGGCGTCTGGTCGATGGCGAAGGCGAGCCGTCGCCAAGCCGGGGCTTCGGTCCGTTCCGGCGGAGTTGCCTCGGTGGCCGTGAGGCGTTCGGCGATCTTGGGGTAGGAGAGGTCGGGGGCGAGGGTGGAGCCGGAGAACCACACCGGCTCGCCCTGGGCGTTGGTGTCGCTGTCGAGGGCGACCTTGTAGCTGCGGACGTCCCCGGACGGGAAGTACTGGACGTCGACAAGGGCGCCGGTCCCCTCGACGAGCCGGAAGAACTCCTCGGTGGTCGTGGCTGCCGAGACGGCGGTGCGGACGATGGTGCGCAGGTGCTCGCGTGCGGTCCGGGTGTTCCCTGTGCGGCGTGCCTTCTCCTGCTCGGCGCGGGTGGGGCGCTTGGCGGCGGTGCGGTCGCCGCGCGGCACCTGGCACAGCTCGTATTCCTTCTCGATGGCGACGAGCTCGTTGTCGGCGTGCAGGAAGTCGTTCCAGTTGCGGGGCGGGTGGAGGTCGCCTCGGACCTTGTGGCGACGATGTGGATGTGGTCGTCGGCGTGGCAGACGGCGACCCAGCGGCAGGCGTCGGGGTCGCCGGCGGGGGCGATGCCGGTGGCGTCGAGGACGCGGCGGGCGATGGTGGCCCACTCGTCGTCGGTCAGGTGGCGGTCTTCGGGAGCGGCGCGGATCGAGCAGTGCCAGACGTGGCTCTTCGGCGCTTTGTGGCCGGCCTGCTTGACCCGCAGGTCAAGGGCGGTGGCGAGCTGGGCGAGGGTGCCGGCGGGGTCGCGGCCGGGGTCGGGGGCGAAGCCGTCCCAGGAGGCGACGAGGTGGGGGTCGGTGTGCTCGTTGGCGAGGCCGGGCCCGCAGAGGTAGTTCAGGACGCCTCGGGTCTTGTGGCCGGGCTTGACGATCTTCGCGATCAGTCAGGCCGCCCAACGCTTCGTGGCCGCCACATCGGCTGCGACGTCGACAGCCGTGACCGTCTTCTGGATGAGGGCCACGAGTCGTCTGGCCTTGGCGAGCACGGCGGCGTCCACAGGGTGTGCGTCGCCGCCGGAGTTGAGACGCTTGGCAATCTGGTTCGAGTTCATGCCGATCCTGGCGACCTGCTCGCGTAGGGCCGCGTACTCGTCGATCAGGTCGTCGGCGGCGGTGCGCCCGGCGGGAAGGGCGAGGTCGTCGTTGAGGTGCGCCATGACGACGGCGCCGGCCGCAAGTGGCGCAGGGCCCGGGACAAGGTGGGGCTGCCCGAAGGCTTCCGCTTCTACGACCTACGGCACACGGGCAACACGCTGGCGGCTGACACCGGTGCCAAGCTCAAGGACCTCATGGTCCGAGCCGGCCAGTCATCCGAGCGCGCGCAACTGATCTATCAGCACTCCACCAAGGAGCATCAGCGCAGGCTCGCCGCCAACATCGATCTCGACGTGCGCCGCCAACAGTCGGCTGCAGCCTCGGGATGTGGCGGCGCGACCGTTCACCCGCTGGTGCCGCGTCCTCTCGGACCATCCGCCCCACGGGCTGCGCGGGGTTGATCGCACAGGAGCAGACAGTCCGCACCGTGTGTGTGACGCAGGGCACTTGGAAGTGATCTCACGATGCGGAACCCGGTAGTGGAGCGCTCGCCCTCAAGGGTGACGGATCCACTATTGATGCAGATGGAAGGGTCGTTATGGCACGCGAATGGCACGAGCCCTAAAAATGGTCTAGACAACAAACAAGGCCCTGGTCTCCGACCAGGGCCTTCATCATGGAGCGGGTGACGAGAATCGAACTCGCGCTCTGAGCTTGGGAAGCTCATGTTCTACCATTAAACTACACCCGCGAGGTGTGCCGCCGAAGCGGCGTCTACCGTCCCATACTGTACCCCATGCCAGGTCCCCGGCGTTTGAGCCGTGGGGCCTTTTTGTTGTGGGAGGAGGGTGGATGCGTGTGCCGTGGGCGGGAGTTGGGGGCGTAGCGTGGGTGGTCGGAGTGCCGCCTGGAGTGGCGTCCTGTTCATCCCCTAATGTGGCTTTCTCGTCCAAGGCTTGTTGGGGAAGGGACTTGATGGACTCCATGGAGCGCACCGTCGTCCGCTGTGCCGAAGGGCACGTTTTCGCTACCGCTTCGTTCCCGATGCAGCAGCTCGGGTCCGGGCGGATCGGTCCCGGGCGGCTTATTCGCTGTCCGCGTTGTGCGCGGTTGCGGCATGCCGTGCCCGTGGTGTCCGAGCGGCGGTAGTGGCGGTGGCAGGGCGCGCGGGCGGTCCCGGATTGGGGTGGGCCCGCGCGTTCTGCGTATCCTCGGGGCGTGCTTCTCTCAGATAAGGACATCCGGGCCGAGATCGACGCCGGACGTGTGCGCATTGATCCGTTCGACGCGTCGATGGTGCAGCCCTCGAGCATCGATGTGCGGCTCGACCGCTACTTCCGGGTGTTCGAGAACCACCGCTATCCGCATATCGATCCGGCCGTCGAGCAGGCCGATCTGACTCGCATGGTCGAGCCGGACGGGGACGAGGCGTTCATCCTGCACCCCGGTGAGTTCGTGCTCGCTTCGACGTACGAAGTCATTTCGTTGCCCGACGATCTCGCGTCGCGACTGGAGGGCAAGAGTTCGCTGGGGCGGCTCGGGCTCGTCACGCATTCGACCGCCGGGTTCATCGACCCCGGATTCTCGGGGCACGTGACGCTGGAGCTGTCGAATCTGGCGACGCTGCCGATAAAGCTGTGGCCGGGGATGAAGATCGGGCAGCTGTGCATGTTCCGGCTGAGCTCGCCCTCGGAGTTCCCGTACGGCTCCGAGCGGTACGGGTCGCGGTACCAGGGCCAGCGCGGGCCGACCGCGTCGCGTTCCTTCATGAATTTCCACCGGACCCAGGTGTGATGACCATGAGCGGCGATGCGAACGTGGACGACGCGCGGGAGAACCTCACTTACGAGGGGTTCGGCCGCGCCGTGCGTGAACTGGCGCAGACCGTGGCGGACGACGGGTTCGAACCGGATGTGGTGCTCAGCATCGCGCGGGGCGGGGTATTCGTCGCCGGCGGGCTGGCCTACGCGCTGGACTGCAAGAACATTCATCTGGTGAACGTGGAGTTCTACACCGGGGTGGGCACCACCCTGGAAATGCCGGTCATGCTGGCGCCCGTTCCGAATGCCATCGACTTCTCGGACAAGAAGGTCCTGATCGCCGACGATGTCGCCGATACCGGGAAGACGCTGAAGCTGGTACGTGATTTCTGTATCGATCACGTCGCCGAGGTGCGCAGCGCGGTCATCTACGAGAAGTCGCATTCGTTGGTGAAGTGCGAATACGTGTGGAAGAAGACCGACCGCTGGATCAACTTCCCGTGGAGTGTGGACAAGCCCGTCGTGCGACGCAGCGGGCAGGTTCTGGACGCCTGAGCCCCGGACAGGCAGCCCGGACAGGCAGCCCGGACCGGCAGCCCGGACGCGGCCCGGACCGGTCCGGACGCGGGTCGGTCAGTGGCGGCCGAGGGCGTTGAGGCGGGCTGCCCGGCGGGTCAGGTGGTCGCGCTCCGGGAGGGTGGGGGCCTTTCCGGCCGCCTCCGCGTAGAGGCGTGCCGCTGTCGTCAGGTCGCCGTCGCGTTCGTGGAGGTAGGCCGCCGCGGCGGTGTGGCGGGGGAGTGATTCGTCCAGCGTCGCGAGTGCTGCCAGGCCGGCGCGGGGTCCGTCCGCCTCGCCGACGGCCACCGCGCGGTTGAGGCGGACGACCGGGCTGTCGGTCAGGCCGGCGAGCTCGTCGTACCACTCGACGATCTGCACCCAGTCGGTCTCCTCGGCGGTGGGTGCGTCGGCGTGGAGGGCCGCGATGGCGGCCTGGGCCTGGAATTCGCCCAGCCGGTCGCGGGCGAGGGCCGCCTGGAGGATCTCGACGCCCTCGGCGATCGACTCGGTGTCCCACCGGGTGCGGTCCTGCTCGGCGAGCGGGACCAGACTGCCGTCCGGCGCGGTCCGCCCGGCGCGCCGGGCGTGGTGGAGCAGCATGAGGGCGAGCAGCCCCGACACCTCGGGGTGGTCGATCGCGCCCGCGAGCTGCCGTGTGAGCCGGATGGCCTCGGCGGCGAGGTCCACGTCGCCGGAGTAGCCCTCGTTGAACACCAGGTAGAGGACGCGCAGCACGGTGGCGACGTCGCCGGGCCGGTCGAACCGCACGCCCGAGACGGTGCGCTTGGCCCGGCTGATGCGCTGCGCCATGGTCGCCTCGGGCACCAGATAGGCCCGGGCGATCTGGCGGGTGGTGAGCCCGCCGACGGCGCGCAGGGTGAGCGCGACCGCGGACGACGGGGTCAGCGACGGGTGGGCGCACAGGAAGTAGAGCTGGAGCGTGTCGTCCACCCCGGGAGCGGGTCCGGGCGCCGGTTCCTCGTCGACGAGGTCCTCGCGCCGACGGCGGGCGGTCTCCGCCCGGGTCGCGTCGAGGAATTTGCGCCAGGCCGCGGTGATCAGCCAGCCCTTCGGGTCACGCGGAGGGTCGGCCGGCCAGACGCGGACCGCCTCGACCAGCGCGTCCTGCACGGCGTCCTCGGCCGCCGCGAAGTCGGCTCCGCGGCGGACGAGGATCGCGAGCACGCTCGGTGTGAGGCTCCGGAGCAGGGCCTCGTTCATCGGCGAGGTCACTCGGTGATGGTGGGCATCGCGGTCAGGAACGGGCGCAGCTCCAGCCACTCGTGGATCGGCTTCCCGCCCGCCCCGGGGGCTGCCGACAGCTCCCCGGCCAGCTCGACGGCGCGCTCGTAACTGTCGACGTCGATCACCATCCAGCCGGCGATGAGGTCCTTGGTCTCGGCGAACGGACCGTCGGTGACCGGCGGGCGGCCCTCGCCGTCGTACTGGACGAAGGTCCCCTCGGGGGCGAGCGCCTGCGCGTCGACGAACTCACCGCTCTGCTCCAGCCGGGCCGCGAAGTCGTTCATGTACTTCATGTGCGCGGTGATCTCCTCCGGCGTCCACCGGTCCATGGGGACGTCGTTCACGGGGCTCGGTGCGCCGCGGTAGTGCTTGAGAAGCAGGTACTTGGCCATCGTGTTCTCCTCGGTGCCGGTGCGGACCATTGTGGTCGCGCTCACCACCGGGACGGAGCACGGCACGGGTTCTCGACATCACCCGCCCATGGATCCCGAAATAGTTTGCCCGGGAACTCCGAAACCCCCGGCTCACGGAATGTGCCGGGGGTTTCGGGGGTGTGGACGCGCGGGCGTACGTCAGATGGTGCCCAGCTTGATGATCGACAGCAGGGCGATCAGCTGGATCGCGGACGCGCCCAGAGCCTTCGGCCACGGCAGGTCGTGCGATTTGCTCACCATCGAGGTGAAGAGCGCGGCCGAGGCCAGCCAGGTGACCCAGCCGAGGATCTGGACCAGGGAGTTCTCGCCGCCGAGGAAGACCGCGAATATCAGGCGGGGCGCGTCCGTGATCGACATGATCAGCATGGACAGGCCCACCGTCGGCTGCCACGCGCCGTCGCCGCCCAGCTGGCGGGCGAGGGTGTGGGTGACCGCGCCGAGGACCAGGCCGCCGATGACGAAGCCGAGGCCCGTGATGACGACGTAGGGCACGGCCGTGGAGATCGTCGCGTGGATCGCGTCGTCCCGGGCCTGGTCGAAGCCGAAGAGCGCGAGCAGGCCGTACAGGAACGTGACGATGAGCGCCGGACCCCAGACGGGGTAGTCGCGCATCTGCCAGAACGTCGGCCCCGGGCGGAGCACGATGCCGCTGAGCAGCTGCTTCCACGGCAGCCGGGGGCCCGCGGGCTGGGCGGGGGCCTGGCCGGCGCGGTAGGTGTCGCCGGGGCCGTACGGGTCCTCGCCGATGCTGAACGCCTGGGTGTGGCCGGGGGAGTTGGCGTACGGGTCGCCGTGCTGCGGGGAATTGTGGGGGTGCTGGGGGTGCGGGGGCTGGTTGTACGGGTCGCCGAAGTACTCCGGTTCGCCGTGGCCGCCCTGACCGCCGCCGTTGTAGCCGCCACCGTGGCCACCACCGTTGTAGCCGCCGTTGCCGTGTCCGCCGTGTCCGCCGTTGTTGTACGGGGGCGGGGCCGCGTTGCCTCCTGCCGGCGGCCAGGGCTGTTGACCGTACGGCGGTGGTGCCTGTGTGCCGTACGGCTGCTGCCGCGGTTGCTGTTGCGCTTGCTGCGGGGTGCGGTTGTCCCGGCCGCGTCCGATCCTGAATCCAGCCACGTCATCGAACGTACCTGGTCCGGGCCGGTGCGGTCAGGGGGCCTGGGGAACCTGCCCGCCATTGCCGCCGAGCTGTGACATCCCCTAGGGGAACCCCGGGGGGACAGCCCCAGGGCGTCGGGGGAGTCGCGGAGGAAAGCGGAAGCGGCCGGTCCCGCCCCCATGGGCAGGTCCGGCCGCTTCCGTCGTGCGGCTCGCCGGGCTACTTCACCGGCTCCGGCTCCGGAGCGTCGGCCGACTCCGCCTCCCCGGCCGGGTCGGCCGGGGTCTTCACGGAGTCCAGCAGCAGCTGCGAGACGTCGACCACCTGGATCGACTCCTTCGCCTTGCCGTCGTTCTTCTTGCCGTTGACCGAGTCGGTCAGCATGACCAGGCAGAACGGGCAGGCGGTGGAGACGATGTCCGGGTTGAGGGAGAGGGCCTCGTCGACGCGCTCGTTGTTGATGCGCTTGCCGATCCGCTCCTCCATCCACATCCGGGCACCACCGGCGCCGCAGCAGAAGCCGCGCTCCTTGTGGCGGTGCATCTCCTCGTTGCGCAGGCCCGGGACCTTCGCGATGATCTCGCGCGGCGGGGTGTAGATCTTGTTGTGACGGCCCAGGTAGCACGGGTCGTGGTACGTGATCAGGCCCTCGACCGGGGTCACCGGGATCAGCTTGCCCTCGTCGATGAGGTGCTGGAGCAGCTGGGTGTGGTGGATGACCTCGTACTCGCCGCCGAGCTGCGGGTACTCGTTGGCGATGGTATTGAAGCAGTGCGGGCAGGTCGCGACGATCTTCTTCGTCGCCTTCGCCTTCTTCGTCGAGTCGTCCTCGTCGTCCTCGCCGAACGCCATGTTCAGCATCGCGACGTTCTCCTGGCCGAGCTGCTGGAACAGCGGCTCGTTGCCCAGACGGCGGGCCGAGTCACCCGTGCACTTCTCGTCGCCGCCCATGATCGCGAACTTGACGCCCGCGATGTGCAGCAGCTCCGCGAAGGCCTTCGTGGTCTTCTTGGCGCGGTCCTCCAGGGCGCCGGCGCAGCCGACCCAGTAGAGGTAGTCGACCTCGGTGAGGTCCTCGACGTCCTTGCCGACGATCGGGACCTCGAAGTCGACCTCCTTGGTCCACTCGACGCGCTGCTTCTTGGCCAGCCCCCAGGGGTTGCCCTTCTTCTCCAGGTTCTTGAGCATCGTGCCCGCCTCGGACGGGAACGCGGACTCGATCATCACCTGGTAGCGGCGCATGTCGACGATGTGGTCGATGTGCTCGATGTCGACCGGGCACTGCTCCACGCACGCACCGCAGGTGGTGCAGGACCACAGCACGTCCGGGTCGATGACGCCGTTCTCCTCGACCGTGCCGATCAGCGGGCGCTCGGCCTCGGCCAGGGCCGAGGCGGGGACGTCCTTCAGCTGCTCCGCGGTCGCCTTCTCGTTGCCCTCCATGTCCTTGCCGCCGCCGGCCAGAAGGTACGGGGCCTTGGCGTGCGCGTGGTCGCGCAGGGACATGATCAGGAGCTTCGGGGAGAGCGGCTTCCCGGTGTTCCAGGCGGGGCACTGCGACTGGCAGCGGCCGCACTCGGTGCAGGTGGAGAAGTCCAGCAGGCCCTTCCAGGAGAAGTGCTCGATCTGCGAGACGCCGTAGACGTCGTCCTCGCCCGGGTCCTCGAAGTCGATCTCCTTGCCGCCGGAGGTCATCGGCAGCAGCTCGCCGAGCGAGGTCTCACCCTTGGCGTTGCGCTTGAACCAGATGTTCGGGAACGCCAGGAAGCGGTGCCAGGCGACACCCATGTCCTGCTTCAGGGCGACCGTGATCATCCAGATGAAGGAGGTCGCGATCTTCAGGCCGGCGAAGAAGTAGGTGAGGTTCTGGAGGGTGGAGACGTCCATGCCCTCCAGCCAGTTGACGACCGGGTACGAGATGAAGAAGGAGGACTCGTAGCCGTCGACGTGGTGCTGGGCGCCTTCGAGGGCGTGCAGCATGAAGATGCAGACGCCGACGATGAGGATGACGGCCTCGACGAAGTACGCCTGGCCGAAGTTGGACCCGGCGAAGCGGGACTTGCGGCCCGGCTTGCGCGGATGGGCCAGCTGCCGGATCACGATCAGGGTCAGGATGCCGAGCACGGTCATCGTGCCGATGAACTCGACGAAGACGTTGTACGGCGCCCAGTCGCCGATGATCGGCAGAAGCCAGTCGGCCTTGAAGAGCTGACCGATGGCGTTGACGATCGTCAGCAGCAGGGAGAAGAAGCCCACCGCCACGAACCAGTGCGCGACACCGACGATGCCCCAGCGGTTCATCCGGGTGTGGCCGAGGAACTCCCTGGCCACGGTGACGGTGCGCTGTGCGGGCTCGTCCGTGCGGGTGCCCGCGGGCACGTTCTGGCCGAGCCGCATGAAGTTGTAGATCTGCAGGAGGGCGCGGAGGAACAGGGCCACGCCGACCACGATCAGAACCAGCGACACGATGATCGCGGCGAGTTGCATTTGAGGGCTCCTCGGGCCTGCGAGGGTGGGGAGGGTCGGATCCGGCGTCAATGAGACGCGTACTGGCGATTATCAGTGATTACTAAGCAGTAACTTAATCAGTCTGTGCTGACACTACCCACTTCTTCCGCCGCGCTGTAGCCGGACAGGCGGTGATCTGTGTCGCTCAGGCGTGCCTTGCCGCGCCGGGCGAAGCCTTGGGCCGCCTCGCGCAGCGGAGTGTGTACGGCGCTCGCCAGGATGGCCAGGTCCAGCCGCACTCCGTGGTGCTCGGCGTAGTGCTGGTCCAGCAGGGCCGGCTCGTCCCACGGCATCCCGGAGCGGGAGCGGACCTGGGCCAGGCCGGTGAGTCCCGGTTTCAGTTCCTGCCGCCAGTGTCTCGCGCCGGAGGAAGCCGAGGTTCCGGCGGGGTCGGTGCCGGTCCGCGGGTCGTCCGGTGCCAGGGGTTCCGGGCCGACCAGGGAGAGGTCTCCCCGGACGACGTACGGCAGCCGGGAGAGCAGGTCCAGCCGCAGCCGCCGGGTGCGCAGTGAGCGCAGTACGAAGACGTGGCCGTCCAGGCCGACCCGGGGGGAGTGGGTCAGTACGCCGCCCGGGGGTCGCCGCGCCGCCAGGGCGAGGGCGCCCGCGGCGAGCAGCGGGGTGGCCAGGGTCAGGAGCGCCGAGCCGAGGGTCAGGTCCAGTACGCGCTTGGCCGGCGGGGGCTCCCACTGCCGTACCCGTGCGCGTACCGCGGACAGGGCCGGTGGCGGCCCGTTCCGCCTCGTGCTCCGGGTCGGTGGCGGCCCGGAGTGCCTCGCGCTCCCCCTCTGTCCTTGTGTCTGCATCGTTCGCACCTGCCTGGGTTCACGGCGGATCGAGTGCCGGTTTTGCGTGGCTCACGGCATTTTGTGACAGAACGATCCCACGGGGTGATGATGGGGAAGGGCTGCGCCGCCCGGGGGGTGGGGGTGTCGCGGGTGGGGGTGTGGCGCGCGATCGGGCCGAAAGGCCGGGAAATGGCGGTCCGCGCGGGGTCTGTGCACGATAGTTGAGTCGCCTCGACTCAGGTCTGTTGACAGTGAGGCGGGGGTCGTGCATCCTTGAGTCAGATCCACTCAAGTAGTCAAGCTGGAGGAATTGAAATGGCACGTGCGGTCGGCATCGACCTGGGCACGACTAACTCCGTCGTCAGCGTTCTCGAAGGCGGCGAGCCCACCGTCATCACCAACGCAGAGGGCGCCAGGACCACGCCGTCCGTCGTCGCCTTCGCGAAGAACGGCGAGGTGCTGGTCGGCGAGGTCGCCAAGCGCCAGGCAGTGACCAACGTCGACAGGACCATCCGCTCGGTCAAGCGCCACATGGGCACTGACTGGAAGATCGACCTGGACGGCAAGAGCTTCAACCCGCAGCAGATGAGCGCCTTCATCCTGCAGAAGCTGAAGCGCGACGCCGAGTCGTACCTGGGTGAGAAGGTGACCGACGCGGTCATCACCGTCCCCGCGTACTTCAACGACTCCGAGCGTCAGGCGACCAAGGAGGCCGGCGAGATCGCGGGCCTGAACGTCCTGCGCATCGTCAATGAGCCGACCGCCGCCGCGCTGGCGTACGGGCTCGACAAGGACGACCAGACGATCCTCGTCTTCGACCTCGGTGGCGGCACCTTCGACGTGTCGCTCCTGGAGATCGGTGACGGCGTCGTCGAGGTGAAGGCCACCAACGGTGACAACCACCTCGGTGGTGACGACTGGGACCAGCGCGTCGTCGACTACCTGGTGAAGCAGTTCGCCAACGGGCACGGCGTGGACCTGTCCAAGGACAAGATGGCTCTCCAGCGTCTCCGCGAGGCCGCGGAGAAGGCGAAGATCGAGCTCTCGTCCTCGACCGAGACCACGATCAACCTGCCCTACATCACGGCGTCCGCCGAGGGCCCGCTGCACCTGGACGAGAAGCTCACGCGCTCGCAGTTCCAGCAGCTCACGGCCGACCTCCTGGACCGCTGCAAGAGCCCGTTCCACAACGTCATCAAGGACGCGGGCATCCAGCTCTCCGAGATCGACCACGTCGTTCTCGTCGGTGGCTCCACCCGTATGCCGGCCGTCGCCGAGCTCGTCAAGGAGCTGACCGGTGGCCAGGAGGCCAACAAGGGTGTGAACCCGGACGAGGTCGTCGCCATCGGCGCCTCGCTCCAGGCCGGTGTCCTCAAGGGCGAGGTCAAGGACGTCCTGCTGCTCGACGTCACCCCGCTGTCCCTCGGTATCGAGACCAAGGGCGGCATCATGACGAAGCTCATCGAGCGCAACACCACGATCCCGACCAAGCGCTCCGAGATCTTCACGACGGCCGAGGACAACCAGCCGTCCGTGCAGATCCAGGTCTACCAGGGCGAGCGCGAGATCGCGGCGTACAACAAGAAGCTCGGGATGTTCGAGCTGACCGGCCTGCCGCCGGCCCCGCGTGGCGTCCCGCAGATCGAGGTCGCGTTCGACATCGACGCGAACGGCATCATGCACGTCGCCGCCAAGGACCTCGGCACCGGCAAGGAGCAGAAGATGACCGTCACCGGCGGCTCCTCGCTGCCGAAGGACGAGGTCAACCGGATGCGTGAGGAGGCCGAGCAGTACGCGGAGGAGGACCACCGCCGCCGCGAGGCCGCCGAGTCGCGCAACCAGGGCGAGCAGCTCGTCTACCAGACGGAGAAGTTCCTCAAGGACAACGAGGACAAGGTCCCCGGCGACGTGAAGACGGAGGTGGAGACCGCGCTCACCGAGCTGAAGGAGAAGCTCAAGGGCGAGGACACCGCCGAGATCCGTACCGCCACCGAGAAGGTCGCGGCCGTCTCGCAGAAGCTCGGCCAGGCGATGTACGCCAACGCCCAGGCCGACGGTGCCCCGCAGGGCGACCCGCAGCCGGGTGCCCAGCAGGCCAAGGCCGATGACGATGTCGTCGACGCCGAGATCGTGGACGACGAGAAGGACGCCAAGGGCGGTGCGGTGTGACCGAGGAGACTCCGGGTTTCGAGGAGAAGCCCGACGTCCCCTCCGGCGCCACCCCTGACGGAGCTGAGCCGAAGGACGCCTCTTCCTCTTCGGAGGAGGGGGCGGCCCCGGCCGGGGACGGAGTACAGACAGTCGGCCTGACGGCCCAGCTGGACCAGGTCCGCACCGCGCTCAACGAGCGCACGGGCGACCTCCAGCGGCTCCAGGCCGAGTACCAGAACTATCGCCGCCGCGTCGAGCGGGACCGGGCCACGGTCAAGGAGATCGCAGTCGCGGGTCTCCTGTCCGAGCTCCTGCCCGTGCTCGACGACGTCGGCCGGGCCCGCGATCACGGCGAGCTCGTGGGCGGGTTCAAGTCGGTGGCCGAGTCTCTGGAGACGGTCGTCGCCAAGCTGGGCCTGCAGCAGTTCGGCAAGGAGGGCGAGCCCTTCGACCCGACGATCCACGAAGCCCTGATGCACTCGTACGCGCCGGACGTCACGGAGACGACCTGCGTGGCGATCCTGCAGCCGGGGTATCGGATCGGCGAGCGCACCATCCGCCCCGCGCGGGTGGCGGTGGCCGAACCCCAGCCGGGTGCGACGCCGGCCGCAGCGAAGGAAGAGAAGGCAACCGACGAGGAGAGCGGTGGCACCGAGGAGGTCTGACATTCCGTCCGACCACCTCGCGGCCCACCGCCCGGGGCGGGGGGGGGGGGCCCCCCCGGGGGCCCGCGCGCGCCCGCGGGGGGCGGGGGGGGGATAAAAAAAACAAAGCCCCCCCCCCAAATCACACA
>NZ_JBHXTM010000052.1:0-57635 GCF_042677325.1 Streptomyces sp. NPDC127117 | reverse complement strand
TGGGGGGGCGCCGGGGGGGGCGCCCCGGCCGCATCTCTGCGTGTCTCCGCATCTCCGCGTGTCTCCACATCTCTGCGTGTCTCCACATCCCTGCGTGTCTCCACATCCCTGCGTGTCTCCGTGATTCACTCCCGCATCACGGCTTCCACCAGTTCCTCGGCCAGGTCCCGGGTGTGCTGAACGGGCAGGCCGTGGTCGCTGTACCAGCCGGCGGTCGCCTCGGGATGCGGTCCGGTGACTGCCACGCGGCCCTTGCCGTACCCGGTCACGAGGGCGGCGGCGGTGCCGTTGTCGTAGGTGGCCAGGATCCTCGCACCGGCCTCGGCGGCGGCGTGTTCGTCGAGGACGAAGAACGGGCCGTCCTGGAAGAACACGGTGCGCGGACGGTCCCGCCACATCACCTGGATCACCGTGTCCCGCCCGTCGTGGACCGTGGCACCCGGCGAGGAGATGTACTGGTCGGTGTCGCCGGGCAGGAGGCCGAACCCCGGAGTGGCCCCGGCCAGGTATCCGCCGAGGCAGAAGCCCAGGTAGCGCCCGCCGCCATGGACGAAGTCGCGTACCGCCCGGCGCTGCCGTCGCAGTCTTCGGTAGGCGGCCGGGAGCGTGCCGCCGCCGGGCTGGGCGTACAACGCGGCGTGCGACAGAGTCCGGGACGTCAGCGGGAGTATTTCCCGTGGCCCGGTGAAGCAGACGTCCAGGTCCCATGGAGCCGAGGTGAGCAGGCCGGCGACCGCCTCGGGGCAGCCGGGCTGTGAGGCCGGCCCCGGTAGACGAGGGCCAGCGGACGGTGCCCGGACGTGATCCCGGTGTGTGTCATGGCGTTCTCCCTCAGTGCGTGGGCGCTGGCGCGCCGTCGGTGGCCGGGACGGCGGTCCCTTCGGCCGGGAGGCCCTGCCAGTCCGTTCCCGGTGTCAGCCGCTCGCCCTTCATGACCAGCGACAGCGCCCCGAGCCGGGCACCGGCGCCCACCACCGTGTCGTAGAGCACGACACTCCGCGGGCCGATGCTCGCCCCGGGGCCGATGGTCACCGTCGACATCTTCATCACACGGTCCTCGAACAGATGGCTCTGCAACGAGACGTTCCTGCCGATCGCGGCGTCGTCGCCGACCTGCACCAGGTCGAATTCGGTGAGGTACGTGGTACCGATCCAGGTGCGCCGGCCGATCCGGGCACCGAGCCGGCGCAGCACCGGCGGCAGGAACGGCGTCCCCACCAGGACGCCCAGGCCCACCGGGACCGCGGCCGCATCGAAGAGGCCGGTGACGAACTCCGTCCGGCGTACGAACAGGCTCCACAGGGGCTCGACGCGCGGCCGGTACTTCCCGGCGACCACCCACTTGGCCAGCACGCAGTACGCGACGACGGCCAGTGCGGCGCCCATTGCGAGCAGCGGCGACACCAGCAGCGGCACGACCGGTCCGGTCCGGTGCGCGGTGTCGGACAGGGCCAGCAGGTACAGGCATGCGCCGGCGGTCAGTACCGAGGCCGGCATGGTGACCCGGAAGAACTCGATGGCCAGACGGACCAGCACCGCTCTGCGGGAGGGCCGGAACGTCAGCTCTTCGGGATACGCCCCGCTGTCCTGGCGTACGGGGAGCCGCAGTGCGGGCGAGCCCAGCCACGTGCTGTCGGCCGGCACCCGGTCCGTGGAGGGGACCGTGCCCACACCGATCAGGCTGCCCGGGCCGGTCCGCGTTCCGGCGGGGACGAGTGCCGAGTTGCCGATGAAGGACCGTTCACCGACGCCGGTCGGTGCGAAGGCCATGCGGTCGGCCGCGAAGGCGGCGACGCCGATTCCGGCCATGTCGGCGACGAAGCTGCCGTCGCCGAGGGTGAGCAGGTCCGGGTCGACGTGCGACACGGTGGACACCTCGGCGCCCCGGCCGATGCGGGCACCGAGCAGCCGCAGCCAGGGGACCGTGTAGAGCGTGGCGTACAGGGAGTTGGTGAAGACGAGGCTGAGTTCCAGCAGCTTGTCCGCGATCCACTTGCGGACGCCGAGTGCGGAACGTGCCGGGTGGATTCCCGGGGGTGTCCTCGGCAGGACTGTTCGCCTGCCGACGGCGACGATCAGGCACACCGTGGCCACGAACACCGGCCCGGACAGCACCGCGGCGGCCAGTCCGGCGGCCGTGCCACCGCTCGTCCAGGCCCACCAGAACAGGGCGACGCTCGGCAGGGCCATGCCGACCACGACGGCCTCCAGGAGGACCAGGCCGAGCAGAACGGCGAACAGCCTGCCCGGCCGCCAACGGTCCGTCCGGCCGCGGGTACGCAGCATCGCCTCGACGGGCGGTGACAGGGCGGTGACAGGGCGGGCGGGCGATCCGGCGCGGCGCGCCCCGGCGGGCACCGCCTCGTCCGGACCCGCCACGGACTGCTCGCCGAGCGCGGCGCCGGGTCCGAGGCGGGCGCCGGGTTCACAGACCGCGTTGGCTCCCACGAACGCCCGTTCGCCGATGGTGATCGGGGCGACCGTGACCCGGCCGTCGGCGACCTGCCAGGGCCGCAGTGTGGCGCGGTAGCCGATCGCGGCGTCCCGGTCGATGCGCAGCAGCGCGGGCAGGCCGATCAGGCCGGTGGCGATGGTGGTTCCGGGGCCGATACGGGCGCCCAGAAGCCGCAGATAGGGGCCCATCATGGGCGACCCGCTGAGGATCCGCAGGGGGCTGATGCCGAGCACCAGCACGTCGAGCGCCCAGAGTCGCAGGTAGGTCGCTCCCCACAGCGGGTACCGGCCGGGCCTGATGCCCGCCGCCAATGGCCGGGCGAGGGCGACGGGAAGGAGCCAGCGTACGACGGTGTACCCGGCCAGCACGGCGATGGCGGGCCCCACGGCTCCCCAGCCCGACACCCTGCCGTGATCCATCGAGTATGAGATGGCCACCGGTCCCGTGAGCAGCAGGAACAGCCCGTACAGCGCCGCCGCCTGGGCCAGTCCGGCGCGGGCGATCCGTCCGCCGCTGTGCCGAAGGGGGGTGGGGCGGGGCTGCTTCGCCGCCGGATCGGAAGCGGGGCGCGGCGAGGAGTCCAGCCGTGCCGCGAGCGCCCGCACGGTGGGGTGTTCGTACATGTCCCGCAGGGTGGCACCGGCCGTGCCGGGCCGGCCGCGCAGCACCGAAACGGCGCGGGCGGCGAGCAGCGAATGACCGCCGAGGTCCGTGAAGAAGTCGGCCTCCGCCGACAACTCCCCGGGGACGGTGCCGAGTACCTCCGCCCACGCGTCGCGCACGGTCGTCTCCAGGCCGTCGTGGACCGGCACCATGCGTCGGCCGGTCCCGGCGAGACGGCGGCCGACCGGCGGGGGCAGTTGTCGGCGGTCGGTCTTGCCGCTGGGCATGACGGGCAGCCGGCCGAGGAAGTCCAGGGTCGACGGCATCATGTAGGCGGGCAGCGAGCGGCGCAGGCGCTCGTGCAGCCGGGCGGTGAGATCGTCGTCGGAGGCATCGTGGTTCCCGGTACGTACGACGTAGGCGGCCAGAACACCGTCGCCGTCCGGTGCGTTCACCAGGGCGGTGCCCGCCTGGGCCACGCCGGGGTCCTCCATCAGTACGCTGTCGATCTCCTCCAGCGAGACGCGGTATCCGCGGATCTTCACCTCCGCGTCGGACCGGCCGAGGTACTCGATCTCCCCGTCGGTGGTCATCCGGCCCAGGTCTCCGGTGCGGTAGAGAAGGCCGCTTCCGTTTCCGGGCGCCAGGGGGTGTTCGACGAAGCGGTCGGCGGTCAGGTCGGGTCGTCCCACGTAGCCCCGGGCGAGGCCGGGCCCGCCCAGACAGATCTCGCCGACATCGCCGTGCGGCACGGGGCGGCGCCGCTCGTCGAGGAGGACGACCGAGTACGTCGGCAGGGGCCGGCCGATGGTGACCGGCCGGCCCGGCCGGAGTTCCTGCCAGGTGGCGGTCACGGTCGCTTCGGTCGGTCCGTACGTGTTGAGCATCCGCCGTCCCGGTCTGCTCCACCGTTCGACGAGTGCGGCGGGACACGCCTCGCCGCCCAAGACGACGCTGCGGATCCCCGGGAGGTCGCGCGGAATGGTCGCGAGGAGCGTCGGTACGCAGTACAGGACCGTCACCCCGTGCTCCTGGAGGAAATCGGCGAGCTCGGCACCGAGCCGTGCGGGGCCGGCCGGTCCGGCGACGAGCGTCGCGCCGGCCGCCCAGGTCGGCCAGATCTCCTCGATGGAGAAGTCGAACGAGATCGCCATGCCCTGGTACACCCGGTCCTGCGACCGGACACCGTAGATCGGGGAGACGACGCGCAGGAAGTTGCAGATGCTCGACCGGGCGATCTCCACGCCCTTGGGCCTGCCACTGGAGCCGGACGTATACATGACGTACGCCAGTGGGTCCTTCTGGCCTCCGTCCTCGGTGGGCGGACGCGAGGACGGCAGCAGCGCGAGCTCCCCGGCACGGGCGTCGACCTCGATCACCGGGCATGTCCGTCGGGGCCCCGCCCGGTCGGCGCCGGAGGCGAGTGCGGACGTGGTCAGCACCGCGGCTGCGCGTACGTCCCGCAGGATGAAGGCGACCCGGTCGGGCGGCGCGGCGGGATCGATGGGCACGAACGCCGCGTCCGCCTTGCAGACGCCCAGTATGCACACATACGTCTCCACGGACTGCGGCAGCATCAGCGCCACCGGTCTGCCCGGGCCGACCCCGAGCCGACGCAGTTGGTGGGCCATCCGGTTGGCCCGGGTGTCGAGGTCGGCATAGCTCAGCCGGTCGGCGCCGCATTCGAGCGCGACGGCCGCCGGTGTGCGGTCGCAGGCGGCCTCGAAGAATTGGTTCAGCCTGTCCGCGCTGCCCGTTCTCCACGGATCGGTACGGTCACCGGTCGGTGCGACGGGCAGCGCGGCGGTGCGGGAGACCATGGGTTTCCCCTCGTCCGGTGCGAAAGGTGCTCGGTCACCTCAAGCCTGGGTGGCACCGGCTGAGAGGAGGCTGAGAGCCCGGCCGGACCCACGGCCCCCTGCCGCCTCTATTACTCGCCGGGGAACGAGAAGTAGAGCGCGTCGCTGTAGAAGGAGGCGAAGTGGTTCTGCCAGTCGGCGCGTACGGACGCGAGCCATGTGTCGTCCTCACCGGCGATCGCCGCCTCGGCACGCGCCACGGCGTCGGGAATGTCGCTCGATACCAGGCACCGCACAGCCTCCTCGGGGTCCTCGTCCCCGAGGGACACCAGCTCCCCCGTCTCCAGCACGAAGTACGTGTCCCGCTGCTTGTCCAGGTGGGCCGTGGTCCTGGCGACGCACTCGGCGAATTCGGTGTCGCCCGCGAGCCCTTGCCCGACCACGCGCAGGAGATCGCCGAGCAGGGTGGCGCCACCGGTGAAGTCCGCGGCGATGCCGATGCGCCTGTTCCAGATCATGGACGGGACTATGTTCGTCTCGCGCCCGACGAGCAGCTTGTGCGCGAGCGGAATGCTCCAGTTGTGCTCGGAGACGCACCGGATCTTCTCCGGGTTCGCTTCCGCGTTCGGCAGTGTGCTCGCTGAGTAAAGGTATGAACGGTTGGCCATGTCGGTGACCCTAACTTCCCCCACTGACAGCCCGGACCTGGCGAACAGCGCGACCCGGACGGCACGAGTGCTTGGTACGCCGTCAGAAATCGTCGTGGGTCTCGGTGACGGGAACCTCGTGGCGGGTGGCGAAGGAGCGGACCGTGTCGGCCAGGGGCGCCGTACCGGCACCGGGAGCCAGCCAGGCGGTCCGGATGTGGATGGCTCCGTCCTTGCTCCTGCGTACCCATCCCGGTTTCAGGAAGGCCGCGGGCAGCCGGTGCCCCTCCGGCATCCGCACCGTAAGCACGGTGTCCCCCGCCTCCTGCACCCTGAGCTCGACCGACCTGGCTTCGGACCAGCGCAGCACCGCCAGGTTCATGGCGGAGCCGACGCCGATGCCGAGGTCGTTCACCACAAGTCCGTCATTCCGGCTCAACAGGCCGAAGAGCCTCAGCAGCATCAGGAAACCGATGAATCCGGCGAGTACCCTCAGCCCCTCGGTGATGTGGACCAGGCCACCGCCCGCCGCGATTCCGGCGAAGGCGAGGGTGATCAGCACGTTCCGCAGGATCAGCGACGTCCGGCTCCGCCGGCTGCGGAGGTACGAGGCGATCGGCTCGGATGCGGAGCGCGCGGCGGGGCGGCGACGGAGCGCGGCCTGCCCCGGTGGTGCGAGCGGAGTGTCCGGGCGGGGCGGGGACGGAGGCGTCGTCCGCGGTGGCGTCGGCGCGGGTCCGCCGGGCGCCACGACGGTCAGGTCGATCCGGCCGGCGCAGGCGGTCAGCAACTCCTCGGGGGTGGGCCGTAGTTCGGGTTCCTTGTGCAGGCAGCCGACGACCAGGGGCCGCAGCCCCTCGGGGATCGCGGAGACGTCCGCCTCCTCGTGGACCGCCCGGTACAGCAGTCCGTAGACCTGCCCCTCCCCGAACGCGCTGCCACCCGCCGCCGCGACCAGCACCGCGCCCAGTGCGAACATGTCGCACGCGCCGGTGACTTCGAGCCCCTGGGCCTGCTCGGGCGCGATGAACCCGGGCGTGCCGATGGCCGCTCGGTCGGCGGTCAGCCGGGTGCCCTCCACGGCTCGGGCGATGCCGAAGTCCAGTACCCGGGGCCCGTCCTCGGCGAGGACGATGTTGCCCGGCTTGAGGTCACGGTGGACCAGGCCGCGGGCGTGAATGGCGTGCAGCGCCTCCGCGAGCGCGGCGGCCAGTGCCCAGAGCCGCCGCTCGTCCAGAGGGCCGCGCAGTGCAACCTCTTCGGCAAGTGTCGGGCCCTCGATGTAGGCGCTGGCCATCCACGGCCGCGGGGCGTCCGCGTCCGCGTCGACGACCGCCGCCGTGTGGAAGCCGCCCACTTTGCCGGCGGCCTCGACCTCTTTGCGGAAGCGTCTCCTGAACTCCGGGTCCGCCGCGTACTCCGCCCTGATCACCTTGATGGCGACCGCCCGCCCCGAACGGGACCGGCCCAGATAGACGGAGCCCATGCCCCCGCCGCCCAGCTCGCGCACGATCACGTACGGACCGATGTGTCCCCCGACCACGGCACCCCCTCGGAATCGGCGAAAGCCACGGTTTCTCCACCCGTTCCGTTCGCCGCACGCGGGCTCGACATCCGATCCGCGCAACCGCAGTATGTCGCGGGCACGTCATGACTGTCAGGGAGGGAGCCAAGATGGAATCCGATGACCTGAACGGACCCGGGAACGGGCGGCGCGCGGGGCGTAGCCGGGCGAGCGGCAATCCCGGTCCGGCCGGTGGCGGTGGCCCGGGGCAGGGGCAGCCCCGGGGGCCGGGGAGTTTCCCTTCTCCCTCCGGGGTTCCCATGCCGGACCCGGTACGGAAGTTACGGGTCCTGATGATGATCCTCGGTGGCATGCAGGCCGTCCTCGGGCTCGCTCTGGTGAGCGACAGCGTGGCGATCGCCACGTCGATCTGGGGCGAGGGCGAGCCGAACCCATGGGGCCGGACGGCGGGCGAGGCACATTCGGGGCAGGTCGTCTTCGCGGGAATCCTCGTACTGGCCGTAGCGGCCTGGGGCATCATCACCGCCGTCCGGTTCCCCACCCGCAACCCCGCCCTGCGGACCTCGGCCTTCGCCTACGGATGGACCGCCCTGCCGTTCACCGTGGTGTTCTTCCAGGTGATGCCCGTCCTCGGGATCGTATGGCTGGTGCCCGCGATCCTCGCCCTCGTCCGGCCCAACCAGCCGGAAACCCGGGCGTGGTTCGGCGGGCCGAACTCAGCCGCCGGTTGAGTACGGTCGTGGTCCAGGGGGCTGAACGGCACGAACGGTGTGACGGGGGCGTCCACCCGGGGGCCGCGTCATCGTTGTGATGGCCTTTCCGGGCGCGGTGTTGTCACCGGCGGGCACCAATAGGGCCGGTGGATCCGGTGGGGTCGATCGAGCCGGTGGGGTCGGTGGGGTCGGTGGGGCCGGCGCAGGACGGACTCGAAGGTGTGGCGGCCCGGTGGTCGTGCTCGACATGGGTGAGAAAGAAATCCCGGATGTCCTCGGCCAGCAGCTCCGGGACCTCCATCGCGGCGAAGTGGCCGCCGCGTTCGAACTCCGACCAGTGCCTGATGTCGTAGAGCCGCTCGGCCAGCGGTCGCACCGGCTGTGTGATGTCGTGCGCGAACACCGCCACACCGAGCGGTACCGGACAGGGCTCGACCCGCCGCGGGGCCTCTCGGTGCAGCCGTGCCGAGGAGGCCGCGGTGGCGGTCAGCCAGTACAGCGATACGTCGGTGAGCATCCGCTCGTCGCTGATCTGCGAGCGGGGATCCGTCCACTGTGCGAAGCGCTCGGCGATCCAGGCCAGCTGGCCGACCGGCGAGTCGGTCAGGGCGTAGCCGATGGTCTGCGGGGTGGTGGCCTGGAGAGCCTGGTACGGCGGACGGTTCGCCATCAGTTGCCGGACCTTGTCGAGTCGGGCTTCGTCGGTCGCGGACAGTTCGATGCCGGCGTCCGGATCCGGCCGGGTCGGCAGGTAGTTGACGTGCACCCCGACGACCCGCTCGGGTGCCACCGCGCCCAGCGCCGTCGATATGCCCGCACCGAAGTCGCCGCCCTGCGCCCCGTAGCGCTCGTACCCGAGACGGCGGATCAGCTCGGCCCAGGCCCGGGCGACCCGGACCACGTCCCAGCCGCGTTCATGGGTCGGGCCCGAGAAGCCGTAACCCGGGATGGACGGAATCACCAGGTGGAAGTCGCGCGACAGCGGCTCGATCACATCGAGGAACTCCAGGAACGAACCGGGCCAGCCGTGGGTGAGGATCAGTGCGGGCGCGTCCGGTTCCGACGACCGGACGTGGATGAAGTGGATGTTCTGGCCGTCGATCTCCGTGGTGCAGTGCGGGAGTTCGTTGAGCCGGGCCTCGTGCTCGCGCCAGTCGTAACCACTGCGCCGGCGCTCGGCCAGTTCCTTGAGACGCGCCAGGGGGAAGCCGTAGTCCCATCCGGCATCGGCGACCTCGTTGGGCCAACGGGTGCGGGCGAGCCGGTCGTTCAGGTCGTCGAGGTCGGCCTGGGGGACGGCGATACGGAACGGCTTGATCATGATCTCGACTCCCGGGAAATTCGTCCGACGTCCCGGCGTCGGGGCGTCCGGGCATCGGGGCGACAACGCCTCGCGCCCAAATCGTTCGTGACACTAACGGTTGCCTCGCCATTGAGGACAGATTGTTAGTGGGACTAACGCAACGCACCATCGGAGCCGGCCCGGCTTCTCGCCACCTTTGTGGAACACCACGGCCGGAGCTTGTGAACAGAAACGCCACCCTTCCCCCGAACAGCCCTTACGGTCCCGTGACGTGCCGCAGCAGAGGCGGACGTCTCGGCTCCGGGGGGCCTAGCTTGGGCGTATGCGTGTACTGGTAACCGGCGGCGCCGGGTTCATCGGGTCGGAAATCGTGCGGACTCTCACGTCGGCCGGGCATGAGGCGGTGGTGCTCGACGCCCTGCTCCCCTCGGCACACGGCAGCACAGCGGCACCGCCCGCCGACGTCGACGCGGACAACGGCAACGGCCACGGCGGGCGGATGATCGTCGCGGACGTACGTGACCGCGAGGCCATGGACCGTGCACTCCGGGGCATCGACGCGGTCTGCCACCAGGCGGCGATGGTCGGCCTCGGGAAGGACTTCGCCGACGCCCCGGAGTATGTGAGCTGCAACGACCTGGGAACGGCCGTACTGCTCGCGGCGATGGCCGCTGCGGGAGTCCGGACTCTGGTGCTCGCCGGATCGATGGTGGTGTACGGGGAGGGCCGCTACTCCTGCCCCCGTCATGGCGGGGTCCGGCCGGGCCCCCGGGCAGAGGCCGACCTGGCGGCGGGCCGCTTCGAACCGCACTGTCCGCACTGCGGTGCCGAGTTGGAGTCCGGTCTGGTGACGGAGGACGCGCCGGCCGACCCGCGCAATGTGTACGCCGCGACCAAGCTCGCCCAGGAACACCTCGCCGCCGCCTGGGCCCGCGCGTCGGGCGGAAGTGCGGTGTCGCTGCGCTACCACAACGTGTACGGCCCCGGGATGCCGCGCGACACCCCGTACGCCGGTGTCGCCTCCTTCTTCCGCTCGGCCCTGGCCCGCGGGGAGTCGCCCCGGGTCTTCGAGGACGGCGGCCAGCGCCGGGACTTCATCCATGTACAGGACGTGGCGGCCGCGAACGCCGTGGCGCTGGAGGCGGTCGCCGGACGCCGTCCGGGCAGCTTCACCGCGTACAACACCGGGAGCGGGCAGCCGCACACCATCGGCCAGATGGCCGTGGCCCTTGCCTCGGCCCACGGCGGCCCGGCGCCGGTGGTGACCGGTGAGTACCGGCTCGGGGACGTCCGCCATGTCACGGCGGACTCGCGGCGGCTGCGCGACGAACTGGGCTGGAAGCCGGAAGTGGGGTTCGCCGAGGGAATGGCCCGGTTCGCGACGGCGCCGCTGCGGGCAGCGGCCGTGGGTCCGTCCGTCTGAGAGAGCCTGCCGGGTGGCCCCCCGCCGGGGCGGCCACCCGACGGGATGCGGGGCTCAGGCCCGCGGCAGGGTCACCTCGAAGCAGCAGCCCCCGGTGACGTTGCGGACCTCCGCCCGGCCGGCGTGCGCCTCGACGATCCCTCGCACGATGGCCAGTCCGAGCCCCGCACCGGCCGGGGGCGTACGGGCGTGGCTGCCGCGCCAGCCGGTGTCGAAGACCCTGGGCAGGTCCTCCTCCGGAATGCCGCCGCAGCCGTCCGTCACCGAGAGGACCACCCCGCCGTCCGTGCGGTGCGCGGCAACCGCGACGGTGCCGTCGGCCGGGGTGCGGCGGATCGCGTTGATCAGGAGGTTGCCCAGGACCCGGCTCATCTCCTTGCCGTCGACCTCGACCGGCACCGCCTCGACCCGGTCGCCGACCAGCCGCACCCCGTGCTCGCGGGCCAGCGGGTCCGCACCGGCGAGCGCGTCGCCCACCAGGTCGTGGGCGGAGATCCGGGTGGGGCTCAGGGTGAGCGAGCCGGCGTGGATGCGGGAGAGCTCGAAAAGGTCACCGACCATGTCGTTCATCCGCTCCACCTCGGTGCGTATCTGCCGCAGATAGCGCCCCGAGTCGACGGCCATGCCGTCCTCCAGCGCCTCGGACATGGCCCGCAGACCGGCGAGCGGGGTGCGCAGGTCGTGCGAGATCCAGGCGACGAGCTCCCGCCGCGAGGTCTCCAGGGCGCGCTCCCGCTCGCGCGAGGCGTCGAGCTTGGCACTGGTGGCGGCCAGTTCGCGGGTGAGCGCGGCGAGTTCGGCGGTGGCCGGGGCCTCGGGGGCGGCGAAGGTGCCGCCGTCGCCGAAGGAGCGGGCGGCGAGGGTCAGGTCACGGCTCCTCGCCGCCACCCAGCGGCCCAGCAGCATCGCGGTGACCAGCGAGACGACGGCCGCCATGGCGACGACGGTGGTGACCACCGTCAGGTCGTGCGGCGACAGGAACATCGCCCAGGCGACGGCCAGCGTCCCGGCGAGCATCGCGGTGACGGCCACGGCGGCCACGACGCTCAGGGACACGACGAGCGAACGGTGCCGGGACAGCCGCAGCACGAGCGCGCCGAGCAGCCCGGCCGTGGCGGCGCCCAGGAACGCGAAGAGCGCGATGAGGAGGATGTCGGTCATGACGGCGTTACGGAGCCGGAATCGGAGTCGGTGGCTGTCGTGGAGGCGGTGGTGCCGGTGGCCGGGTCCGGGGGCAGGTCCAGGCGGTAGCCGACGCCCCACACCGTGCGGATCAGCTCCGGGCGGGCCGGATCGGCCTCGACCTTCCCGCGCAGCCGGCGGACATGGACGGTCACCGTCGACAGGTCGCCGAAGTCCCAGCCCCAGACCCCGCGCATCAGCTCCTCGCGGGTGAACACCCGGCCCGGGTGGCGCAGCAGGAAGGCGAGCAGGTCGAACTCCCGCAGGGTGAGGGCCAGCACCCGGCCCTCCCACGTCGCGCGTCTGGCCGCGGGGTCCAGGACGAGGCCCGCGCCTTGGAGGAGTTCCGAGCGGCCGGTGGGGGTGGCGGCCCTTGCGCGGCGCAGTACGGAGTCGACGCGCAGAACGAGCTCGCGGGGGCTGAACGGCTTGGTCACATAGTCGTCCGCCCCGGTCTCCAGCCCCAGGATGCGGTCGTCCTCGTCGCCGCGCGCGGTCAGCATGATGACCGGTACCGGTCCGTGTGCCCGCATGCGGCGGCACACCTCGAATCCGTCCATGCCGGGCAGCATCAGGTCCAGGACTGCCAGGTCGGGGCGCCGGGCGGCGTACCGCTCCAGCGCGGCCGGGCCGTCCGCCGCCCGGGCCACCTCGTACCCGGCCCTGGCCAGGTATTCGGTGACCACCTCCGCGACGGTGGGGTCGTCGTCCACCACGAGTACGTGGCCGCGGGCGGCGGCGTCGGGGTTCGTGCCCGGTGCCCGCCAGACCTGCCGGCCGGGGTGCGCCGCGGGCTCTCCGGTGGCGGGGACGGGCGGCGGTGTGTCCGTCGTTTGCATGCCATCACCTTGGCAGCCGCGCCGGTGAACCGGGGGCGTCCTTGTGCCGCCGCCCGACGACGTCCGGATTTCGTAAGACTCCGGAACCCGAATTGTCCGTTTTCGCTCCGTAGGGTGACCCGGGTGAACCTTCCCTCCCATACTTCCGGCCCCCGTGCCGACATCGTGCTGCCGTGCCTGGACGAGGCCGCCGCACTGCCCGGGGTGCTGGCCTCGGTACCCCGTGGCTGGCGGGCGATCGTCGTGGACAACGGCTCGGCCGACGGTTCGGCGGAACTGGCCCGCTCACTCGGCGCGGTGGTGGTGCATGAACCGCGGCGCGGCTTCGGATCCGCCTGCCACGCCGGGCTGCTCGCCGCCGAGGCGGAGTTCGTCTGCTTCTGCGACTGCGACGGCTCCCTGGATCCCGGACTGCTGACCGGCTTCGTCCGCCGGGTCGCCGACGGCGAGAGCGATCTGGTGCTCGGCCGTCGCCGTCCCGAGGAGCGCGGGGCCTGGCCGCTGCACGCGCGGGCGGGCAATGCGGCGCTGGCCCGCATGGTGCGCCGCCGCACGGGCCTGCGGCTGCATGACCTCGGGCCGATGCGGGCCGCGCGCCGGGCCGATCTGCTGGCGCTCGATCTCACCGACCGGCGCAGCGGCTACCCGCTCCAGATGGTGGTGCGGGCGGCCGACGCGGGGCTGCGGGTCACCGAGACGGATGTGCCCTATCTGGCGCGTACGGGGAAGTCGAAGGTGACCGGCACCTGGCTGGGCACCTGGCACGCGGTGCGCGACATGCGGGCCGTGCTGGGCGAACCTCAGGTCCGGACGGGGGTCTCCCGGTGAGCCCGGCCGCGCCCGACATCCCTCGCGCGGCTCCGACCGGGGTGACGACCGTGCTGGTCATCGCGAAGGAGCCGCTGCCCGGCCGGGTCAAGACCCGGCTCACTCCGCCCTTCTCCCCCGAAGAGGCCGCGCGACTGGCCGAGGCGGCGCTCGGCGACACCCTGCGTACTGTCGCCGCGCTCCCGGCCGCGCGGCGCGCGGTCGTCCTGGACGGGGCGCCCGGGCCGTGGCTGCCGCCCGGCATCGAGGTGGTGGCGCAGGGGCCGGGAGGTCTCGACGAACGGCTCGCCGCCGCGTTCGGCGCCTGCACGGGGCCGACGCTCCTGATCGGAATGGACACCCCGCAGATCACGGCGGCCGATCTGGCCCCCGCGCTCTCCCCCGGGGGCTGGGAGGGCTGTGACGCCTGGTTCGGTCCCGCCGAGGACGGCGGTTTCTGGGCGCTGGGCCTGGCCGTGCCGGACCCCGGGCTGCTGCGCGGTGTCCCGATGTCCGTGCCCGAGACCGGTGCCGTACAGCGGCGACGGCTGGTCGACGCGGGGCTCACCGTGCGCGACCTTCCCCGGCTGCGGGACGTGGACACGGCGGCCGACGCCGTGGACGTCGCCGGCCTCGCACCGCACGGCGCCTTCGCCTCCGAACTCGCCCGGCTGACCCGGGGGGCGGTCCGATGAGCCGCACGGGTCCGGACCGGGGCGTGCTGAGCGCGCCGCTCCCGGACGTCGCGTCGTGGGGCACCGACCCGTACGCCAACGCCCTGCGCAACGGGCACGGGCCGCTCTTCCTCCGTCGTGCGGACGGCTGGCTGCTGCCACTGGACGTGGAGCGCTGGTGCGCCGTCGCGGACGCCGCGGACCTGTCGGCGCTGCGCCGCTGCGAGGGCCCCGTCCTGGACATCGGGTGCGGGCCCGGACGGCTGGTCGCCGCACTGTCGGCGAGCGGGCACCGGGCGCTCGGCATCGACGTAAGCGAGGTGGCGGTCGAGCGCACACTACGGCTCGGGGGTTCCGCCCTGCACCGGTCGGTCTTCGAACCGCTGCCGGGCGAGGGGCGTTGGGGCACGGTCCTGCTGGTCGACGGGAATGTCGGCATCGGCGGCGACCCTCGGCGCCTTCTGCACCGCACGGCGGAGCTGCTCGCCCCGGGCGGGCTCCTCATCGCCGAGACCGCGCCGCAGGACATCGACGAGCGGGTCCGGGTCCAGCTGGACGACGGACGCGCCGCCGGCCACGGACCGGCCGCTGCCGACCCGTTCCCGTGGGCCCGGCTCGGCACACCCGCACTGCTGAGATACGCCGGCGCCGACGGGCTGCAGCCCGTCGATCAGTGGGACGCGGACGGCCGCTCCTTCGTCTCCCTGCGGCGCAGCCGAACCGTCCGGATCACCAACCAGAGCCCGGAACCCAGGAACAGCACGGCCGTGATCAGCAGCCAGTTCCCCAGGAACACATCGAGGGAAAGCCCGCTGTACGGCTCGTAGCGCTCGGCCTGCCGGGTGATCAGCGGGAACCACACGAGCAGCAGCAGTCCGGAGAGGAAGGCCGGAACCCGGACGAAGTTCACCGTACCGGGGCGCCGGCCGAGACACCGGCGCAGCAACAGGTCCGCCGACGCGTAGACCGGCACCAGCACCAGGTCGTGCACAAGGGCCGCGCCCACGAACCACAGCACGACGCCGAGAGTGTCCCCCGCCAGCAGTCGCACCCCCGCGTATCCCGCGAGAGCGAAGGAGGCAGCCATCAGGATGAGGTGCAGCGGCCCCTCGCCGTACCAACGCCGCACAAAGGCATGGGGGTTCGCCCTGTTCACAGTTCTCCAAAGGTCAGCCGGCCCACCCACTTGGTGTTGAGCACGCCGGGTGCGGCCGGGACGATGATCCGCGCCGGATATCCGTGGTCGGGTGACAGGTTCTCGCCGTTGACCTGCAGGGCCAGCAGCGAACGCGGGTCGCGCACCTGGTTGTCGCGGAGTGCCGCCCGGCGGAACGGCCCGCTGCGCTGGACCGACTCCACCAGTACGCCCGGTGGCCGGTCCGGGTATCCGGCGAGAGCCGCCAGATCGCTCAGTCGTACGCCGCGCCACCACTGGTCCGAGGTGGACCAGCCCTCCACACAGGCGATCGGCAGCGCCGCGCTGTACTGGTCCATCGCCAGCAGCTGCTCGCGGGTGAAACGGAGGTTCCCGGCCGGGCCGCTGACGGTGAGCCACCAGCCCTCCCCCGTTTCGGCCGTGGTGATTCCGACCGCGGCGGCCGTCTTGTTGATCTGGAAGCCGTTGGGCCCCGATCCGGGTTCGGCGGCGCCGTGCGGGGTGAGCAGGGCCAGCAGCCTCGCCGGTCCGTCGAAGCTCCGTCCGGCCGAAGTGACCAGCAGGAGCGATGAGCCCGCGCCCACCATGGCCAGCGCGCCACGCCGGGAGAGGGTCGGCCCGGCGGGATCGGGGGACTCCAGCGGGTCGTCGCGTACCTTCCCGCTCAGTCCGCCCGACCGCAGCACCCGTACGGCCTGCGGCACCCGAAGCCCCGCGTGGGCGAGGAACGCGGCGAAGAACACCCATGCCCCGTAGAAGTGCAGCGGGTAGAAGGAGCCCGGAAACAGGTACTCCAGCTGGATGTTGAGCAGCCCGGTGATGAACTCGAACAGCGCCCCGCCCACAAGGAGCAACAGCGAGATCCGCTCCAGCGCGTGCCCGACGGAGCGGACCGGCGGCAGCGCGAAGAGCTTCGGGACCACGGACCAGAGCTTCGCCAGCAGTACGGGGACCAGAACGATCCCCACGGTGACATGGAGCCCCTGCGTCAGCCGATACAGCCAGTGCGGTCCGGTCGGCCAGGCGAAGAGGTAGAAACCCAGCAGCCCTTTGTCGGGCGTCTTGTCGTTGACCGGATTCAGGTCCGGGTTGTAAGCGGCGTACGAGAGCAGGCCCGTCACGAAAAGCAGTGTGATCCCGGCGAGCAGGACCAGACCGAGGACCGCGGTGAAGCCGACCCCCCGTACGGGGCTGCGCCAGAACCCGGGCGCCGAAGTGAGCCGTTCGAGGACCGTCGCGGCACGTCCGGAGAAGAGCCGGGAAAGGGAAGCGTGAGGTGCCGGACTGTTCCGACGGCTGTCGCCCATGCCCCGACGCTATGCCCGGGACACCGGGGCGGAAGGGTTGCGACTCCTGACGAAACGGTGACGTCACTCCTCGGAACGCATGGGACTGGCATCCGCCCCGCCCTCCTGGCCGGCCCGTCGAGGTGTCCGGGAATCTGACGGTTCGGTGACGCGCCCCGCCGGCGCCCGTCTCCGGGGCCCCGCCGTGCGTACGGTGCCAGCGTGAAGACCGAGGACCGCATCGAGCACATCACCGAGCCGCTGCCCGCGGAGCGCTCCGGGCACCGCCGCGACCTGGCCGCCGTCGGCGCGGGTGTCGTACTGGTCGCCGCCGCCGCGCTCATCGGCCGGGCCATCGAGAGCGCCGACCACTCCCTCTTCGTGCACTGGCCGCCGATGCTCGCGTCCTGGTACCCGCATGTGGGGATCGGCACGGTGACCGCGCCCGCCGTCGCCGCCGCCGTCATCGCCCACGGTCCGCTCCTGGCACTCCGGTTGCGCTGGCGGACGCTGCTGCTCGGCTGCTACGCCGCCTCACTCGCCTGGGTCTTCTCGCTCGCGCTGATCGACGGCTGGGGGCGCGGCATCGCCGAACGCCTCACCACCAAGCACGAATACCTGCGCGCCATCGGCCGCTTCGACGACATCGGCGCCGCTCTGCGCACCTTCAACGACCACATCCTGATCGGGCCGCCGGGCAACTGGCCCACCCATGTCGCCGGACATCCGCCGGGCGCCACGCTCACCTTCGTCCTGCTGGACCGCATCGGGCTCGGCGGCGGTGCCTGGGCCGGGGTCTGGTGCATCGTGACCGCGGCCTCCGCGGTGGTGGCCGCCCTGGTCGCGCTCCGGGCCCTGGCGGACGAACGGACCGCCCGCCGGGCCGCGCCGTTCACCGTCCTCGCGCCGGTCGCGGTCTGGGCCGGCAGCTCGGCCGACGGTTACTTCACCGCGGTGGCCGCCTGGTCCGTCGCCCTGCTGGCGCTGGCCGCGACCCGCACGGTCCGCAGCCCCGCAGCCGCCGCGCTGGGTGCGGGGCTGCTGTACGGCCTGCTCTGTTACCTCAGTTACGGTCTGCCGCTCATCGCCCTCCTCCTCGTCGCCGTCCTCGCACTCACCCGCACCGCCCGACCGCTCTCCCTCTTCATGCTGGGGGCTCTGGTGGTGCCGGCCGTCTTCACACTGGCGGGGTTCAACTGGTGGGAGGCGTACCACCTGCTCGTCGAGCGCTATTACCAGGGCGCGGGTGGGGTCCGGCCGTATTCCTACTGGGTCTGGGCCAACCTCGCCTGCACCGCGGTCGCCGCCGGACCGGCGACGCTCGCGGGCCTGCGTCGTGTGGCGGCGGGTGCGCCGAGCGCTCTGCGTTCGAGGGCGGCGACCGCCCCGGAGCGGCTGACCGTGCTTGTGCTCGTCGCCCTCCTCGCGTTGCTGGCCGCCGACCTGTCCGGGATGAGCAAGGCGGAGACGGAACGGATCTGGCAGCCCTTCATCCTCTGGCTGCTGCCCGCCGCCGCACTCCTGCCCGCACGGCGCCGGCGTGGCTGGCTGGCCGCGCAGGCGGGGGTGGCCCTGGCGGTCAACCACCTGCTCTGGACCGGCTGGTAGCCATGGGCCCGGGGGCCGGTGGCGCTCTCGTGGCGCAGCGCAGTCCCCGCGGTGCTCAGGGCTCCGGGGCGAGCCGGATCGCGGCGGAGAGCACCGTGCACTCGCCGGGGCGGATCCGATGGTCAGGGTGCCGCCGAGCCGCTCGCGCCGCACCCGCGTCGCGGGCAGACCGTGACCGCGTACCCCACCGGGCTTCCCGGCCGGGCCGAAGCCCCGGCTGTCGTCGGCGATGTCCGGGACCACCTGGTCGCCGAGGGACGTCAGGGCCGGGGCCGAGGGCCCGGCGCCGGAGTGCTCGCGGATGCCGACGAGGGCGCCCCCTGGCGATCCGCGGCAGCGCCGACGGCACCTGTTCGGGCTGGACGGTCGTGGGGGTGCCGTCCTGGTGGAAGCGGATACGGAGGGTGTCCGACGGCTCCCGGGATGCCCATGTCTTCACATAACGTGACCTAGCGATTACCGAGCCGGTGATCGAAGGCGGTTGAACACGGGGGCAGCGCAGGGGCACCGTGGTCGGACGTCGGCGCCGGGCAGCGCGGACCACGCGTGATCGGCGACCCGCAGGTGGATGTCGCTTCCTTGGGTGGTTGCTTCTCGGCGGTGGGGCAAGGCCGATGTCACCCGTCTCAGGCTCGTCGGCGGGTCGCGGCCCACGAGGCGAGCAGAAACACGGGCAGAGCGATGCCGAGCAGAAGCGCGGCGCCGGTGACCGCACTCGTCAGGAAGCCGGCCCCCAGGTGCGCGACGCCTCGGTAGTAGGCGACCGTCACGATCGTGAGCGTCACATAGCCGCCGAGTGCCGTGCCGACAACCTGGCGGACGAGCGCGGGCCAGCCTCGGCCGACGGTCGCGGCTGGAGCAAGCCGTCGTGCCGTGGTCCAGGCTCCGGGAGGGCGGCGCCGGGCAACGATCAGGCCCGCTGCAAGGAAGCCCATGACCAGGAGGTAGCCGGTCACCATGAGCGTGATGATGAGAGGCACGGGCAGCATGGCGGCTCCCGGCGGGCCTCAGGAGGGGTCCTGGAGCAGGAAGTGCCAGCCCCGGACGAAGGCGTGCCAGCCGAACCACAGCCAGAGGGCGAACAGTGCCCAGCGGCCCGCCGGGTAGCCCATGACGGCCCTGGTGGCGTCACTGAGCGTGGGAAAGTCGTCGTTCGGCCGGAGCAGGCCGATGCCCTCCCAGGCGAAAATGGCCCCGAAGAGCACTGCCCAGACGAGGTAGCCGGTCACCGGATGCACTGCCACTGCAGCCTCTTCCGCGCTCTCGTGAATACAGCTGTCGAGTCGATCATCGGTCACGATGCGCTCGGAATTCCGGACGCGCGCGGCGAGTCGCGCCCCTGGAGGTGAATGCCTCCCCGGACTCGGACCGGTCAGGTGTCCTGGTGCTCGGGGTGCTCCGGGTCCTCCAGGTATTCAGGGCACTCGGGGTTGCGGCAGGGGCCGGTGCGCCACACAGGCACAAAGATTCCGAGAGTCTTGTGCCGTCTTCTCACGGTCGCGTCCACGGGCTGATTGCAGACCGGGCACACAAGCACCCCTTGGGGACCAGTCTCGTGCTTGACTTTACTCATCCTTTAACGATAGGCGCGGCGACCGTAAAAGGGGAAAGGGGACACTCATATCTTCCGGTTCTGATCAGTCGGCCGGTGGGAGAGGATCCCTCCCCTCCTGGTCCCGCTCGGCATGTGCGCCGCCGCCGGAGCCCTGGCCCAGCGCGCCTCGGCAGGCATCGTGATCCATCACGGAAGGGATCCAGCCGTCCGTGATGGGCCAGGGCCACCAGGCCGGGTCCTCCCCGCCGATCCGGGCCGGCCGTATCCGTACCGTCCTGGCGCCGATCCGGTTCCACTGCTGCAGGATTGTCGTCGGGCCGCCGCCCGGTACTGCCTCCGAGCGAACCCTGACCGCACGCACCTTCGGCCTCGCGGTGTTACAAAGGGCACTGAGTTAGTCGTTTCGGCCGATTCCGGAGCGCACAGATGCGGTCACTCGCGGGCAAGTACCCCCGGAGCCTCGCAGGCCAGGTCTTCGCCCTGCAGGTGGTTGTGGTCGTGCTCCTCGTGGCTGCTTCGGTGCTGGCGCTCGTAGTGCAGGCCCGGCACGACAGCAGTACGGAGGCGAGAAACCGCTCCGTCGCCGTCGCGCAGACGTTCGCCCATTCACCGGGCGTCCTGACCGCGCTGAAGGCTCCTGACCCTTCCAGAGTGCTCCAGCCACTCACCGAGGCGGGGCGGAAGGCGGCGGGCGTCGACTTCATCGTGGTGATGAACACGAAAGGGATCCGCTACACGCATCCCCAGCCCGAGCTGATCGGGAAGAGGGTCGTCGCCACCATCGCGCCGGCGCTGGCCGGCCACGTGTACACCGAGACGGTCAACGGCCCGCTCGGCCGCGAGGCGCAGGCGATCGTCCCCGTCCACGATCACGCGCAGGTCGTCGCCCTGGTGACCGCCGGTATGAAGGTCGAGAAAGTGACCGGAGCGGTGACACGGCAGATTCCGATCATCCTCGGTGCAGGAGCGATTGCGCTCGGAGTGGCCACGAGCGGGACGGCCCTGGTGACCAGGCGGCTGCATCGCCAGACCCACCGTCTGGGCCCTGTCGAGATGACTCGCATGTACGAGCACCACGACGCGGTGCTGCACTCCGTGCGCGAAGGCGTGCTCATCGTCAGCAAGGACGGTCGACTGCTGCTGGCCAACGACGAGGCCAGACGGCTGCTGGATCTGCCGCTCGACGCCGAGGGGCGACCCATCACGGACTTGTCCGGCCTTGATCCCGGCATGGTGGAGCTGCTGACCTCGGGGCGCGCGGCCACGGACGAAGTGCACCTGGTGGGGAGCCGACTGCTCGCGGTGAACCAGCGGCCCACGGACCGTCACGGTGGCCCCCGGGGGACAGTCGCGACCATGCGTGACTCCACAGAACTGCGGACGCTGTCCGGCAGGGCCGAGAACGCCCGCGAGCGGCTGAGCCTGCTGTACGACGCGGGCCCCGGTATCGGCACCACCCTCGATGTGGTGCGCACGGCCGAGGAACTGACCGAGATCGCGGTCCCCCGGCTCGCCGACTTCGCAACCGTCGATCTGGCCGAACCGGTCCTCCACGGTGACGAGCCGACCAGTACGGACACGGACATGCGCCGCACCGCTGTACGCGGCATCCGGGACGACCATCCCCTGTACGAAGTCGGCCGGCTGATCAACTTTCTCCCCTCCACACCACAGGCACGGGCCTTCGCCGCAGGCCGGCCGGAGCTGGTGCCCGAACTGTCCGCCGCGCCCGGCTGGCTCGCCCAGGACCCGGAGCTGACGCGGACGATCGTCGATCACGGCATCCATTCGCTCATCACGGTGCCCCTCCAGGCAGGAGGCGTCGTCCTGGGCATGGCCAACTTCTGGCGCTCCGAGAAACCCCAGCCGTTCGAGGAGGACGACCTGTCCCTGGCCGAAGAACTGGTCGCACGGGCGGCCGTCAGCATCGACAACGCCCGCCGGTACACCCGTGAGCACGCCATGGCCGTGACTCTGCAACGCAGCCTGCTACCGCGGGCCCTGCCCGAACAGAGCGCGCTCGACGTCGCCCATCGCTACCTGCCCGCAATCTCCGGGGTGAGCGGCGACTGGTTCGACGTGATCCCGCTCCCGGGCAGCCGGGTGGCGCTGGTCGTCGGGGATGTCGTCGGCCACGGCCTGCACGCGGCCGCAACGATGGGACGGCTGCGTACGGCGGTACACAACTTCTCCACGCTCGACCTGCCGCCCGACGAGATCCTTCGCCACCTCGACGACCTGGTCGGGCGCATCGACCAGGAGGAGGCGGGAACCGCCGCCGATGCGGGGATCGTGGGAGCCACCTGCCTGTACGCGATCTACGATCCTGTCTCCCACCACTGCGCCATGGCCCGTGCAGGGCACCCACTGCCCGCGCTGGTCCGGCCCGACGGCAGTGTGTCGTTCCCCGACCTGCCGGCCGGCCCGCCCCTGGGCCTGGGCGCCATGCCGTTCGAGACGGCCGAACTGGAGGTGGCTGAGGGCACGCAGTTCGTCCTCTTCACCGATGGGCTCATCGAGGACCGCACCCGGGACATCGACGTGGGGATCGAACTGCTGCGTCAGGCCCTGGCATGCCATCCCGACCGGTCGCCGGAGGAGAGCTGCCAGGCGGTCCTCGACGCGCTCCTGCCGGATCGACCGAAGGACGATGTGGCGCTGCTCATCGCCCGCACGCGGGCGATCCCGCCCGACCATGTCGCCGACTGGGACGTACCGTTCGATCCTGCCGCTGTGGCGGAAATGCGTGCTGCCGTGGTGGAGAAAGCCGACGAGTGGGGTCTTTCCGAGCTTGCATTCGCCACGGAACTGCTGCTCAGCGAGTTGATCACCAACGCCATCCGGTACGGCTCCCCGCCGGTCACCGTACGGCTGCTGTACGACCGCACCCTGACCTGCGAGGTGGCCGACAGCAGCAGCACCTCGCCCCATCTGCGCGATGCCGCCGCGACGGACGAAGGGGGCCGCGGTCTGTTCCTCGTCGCACAGCTGGCCGAACGCTGGGGCACCCGTTACACGTCCCAGGGAAAGGTCATCTGGGCGGAGATGTCGCTGCCCCGGCCCGACGGGAGCACGGAAGGCACGGCGTGGTCGGGCATCCTCGACGCAGAACTCTGACCGCTGGACCGGCAAGTCCCCGAAAAGAACGATTCCTCGACCATCCCGGCACGTCACCAGCCCGGTGGAGGCGAGCCGGTCGTGACCGCGACCCGAACTCCCGCCGCCCGGCCGGGCGCTTCCTCCGGCCGGAGGACGACCTATCGGGAAGCGACGCGCGAGGCCCTGCGCACCGACGAGCGCTCTCACGGCGGTCGACCGACTGCCGCAGAAACCGGAGGAGTTGTCAGCCAGATGAAACCCCTGGACAGCTCTGTGGCCCTGGCCGTGCTCAAGGAGTCGATCACCTGGATCGTCCCCGACGCGGACTTCACTCAGGTCGAACCGAACGACAGGCTCCGTGATGTGCTCGAACCCGATTCGCTCGGCTTCCTCGGTCCGGTCGAGTTGCTGTCCGAACGTACAGGGGTCCGGATCGACGAAGAGGACCACCCGGAACTGACCACACTGTCGGCTGCCACGTGGTTGCCGGTAGCCAGGTCGATGGACAGCACAAGCTCGGGACGGTGAGTCGCCGGGACCGTACATGTCGCGGTTCCGGCGCCCGGCGTCGGCCTGAAGGACGAGGAATCTGTCGGCGTACGCCGCAAGCGGATCCCCACGCGTTCGAGAACGACGACGGAACGGCACAGAAGCGCACGTGGCGCTGGGCACCGGGACCACGGCACTCATTGCCCGCGAACCGCGCTGCCGGCCGACGGACACGGGCGTGCCACGGACCGGCGGCGATCTGACCGACCGGGCCGTGAGCTCCTCGACCGGTCTGTGATGCGCGGTGCCTTCCGGGTTCGGGTCGCGCAGCTCGTCGCAGGCCTCTCGCGCCATGCGGCTGTGAGTCCCGCGTGGCAAGTTGGATACAGCAGCATTCTGAGGAGAGGGCGACGATCATGCGAGCTCACCTCGGCGACCAACTCGTCATCGAAAGTCCGACGACCGGCGCCACCAGGCGCGACGGCGAGATCGTCGGCCTGCACCACGGGGACGGCACGCCTCCTTACGACGTCTGCTGGTCGGACACGGACGAGGTGACACTCGTCTTCCCCGGGCCCGACGCACACATCCGCCACCTGGAGCACGGACAGCCCGGGGCCGCACGCGATTCGCAGCCAGGCACGGGTCAGGCCGGGGTTGTGTCGCCGGCTGTCTCACCGAGCGGGGCAGCCAACGCAGGTGACATCGGCCGGCGCGTGGCCGCCGAGCGCCGAAGGCAGGGGGTCACCCGGGAGGAAACTGCCCGCCGCGCCCGGATATCGCTCAACTACCTCGCCTATCTGGAAGAACAACCCGCGGACCCGACCCTGGCAACCCTCATCGGGCTGGCCGGCGCGCTGGGCACCACTGTCGCCGCTCTGCGCGGCGGCGGCATCGATCTTCCACCCGGCCAGGGAAATGCGTTGCTGCACCCTCAGCTACAGGACCTCGGCCCGGAAGAGTGCCGCACCCTGCTCTCCACGCACGGTGTGGGGCGCGTCGCGGTGTCGGCGTCCGACGGCCGCCCAGCGGTCGTCCCGGTCAACTACGAGGTCATCGACGGCGCCATCGTCTTCCGGACGGCGCCGGGCTCCGTGCCCGCGGCGGCTGCGGACAAGGAGGTCGCCTTCGAGGTCGACCACGTGGACGATGCCCTGAGCCAGGGCTGGAGCGTACTCGCCGTCGGCCTTGCCAGCAGCGTGACGGATCCCGACGCCGTGCGCAGGCTCGCCCAAGACGCCCACACCAGACCATGGGCGGGCGGGAAGCGCGAGATGTGGGTGTCGATCCGGCCCACGAGTCTCACGGGCCGTCGGATCACTTCTGCCGACCAGTAGCCCGGGACCGCCTCGGGCAGGTGCCGCTGCATCCCACCAACCGCACAAGGCACACTCCTCACGTCGGATCCGGGTCGAGCGCGGCATCCCGCATCTCAAGAACTGGCGGGCACCGACCCGCCGCCTCGGCCGCCACGAGCACATGAGCGACACCATCAGTGCCATCGCCGGCCTGCTGTCCCACCGGCAGACCGTGGACCTGAGCTCGTCACGGCCGGCGTCGGTGAGCTGGTGGATCCTGGCGTCGGGTTCGCCGTCGCGGGGGTCGACCTCGAACTCCGCCCAGCCGTTGGCGACGAGGCGCGGCAGGACGCGGTGGATCCGAGGTGGCTGCACACCGTAGCCGATGTACTTGCCCGGGCCGTCCAGCCACTTCCGCATGTCGTAGCCGGCTCGGAGGACTGAGAGCCCCCAGGCCGCGAAGCGATCACGATGGCAGCCAGGCGGAAGCCGCAACCCCGACACCAGAAGCTGACTATCTATCAGAACGGTCGGCGCTGGGTCGTCATCCATCCGAAAGGACCCTGCCGCAGACGGCCGCACCCACAACTCTCGGGGGTGCCTGCACACCACCGGCGGCCAGCGCATTCGATGCCGCTCGGCGAGGTGCCGCGGGCGGCGCCGGCTCGCTGAATCGAAAGTCGGCGCCGCCCGCGAAAGGCCACGTCAACGCACCCGACCACGCGGCTTGAGGGGTCCGGGCGGGAGTGCAGGGGCGGCCAATCGGGCACCGTCGTAGCCGTGGACCTCGCCGAAGCGAGAGGTCTCCATCCAGGCCCGCCTGGCCTCCTCGATCTCCTCGTGGGACCGGCCGATGAAGTTCCACCACATGACGATCTCCTCCTCGAAGGGCTCGCCGCCGAGGAGCATGAGGCCCGCGTCGCTGTCCGCGCGCAACGGGAGTTCGGTGCGGCCACAGCCGAGGTAGAGCATGGAGCCGGGCTGCACGGGCACCCCGTCGACCTCGGCCTGGCCGGACATGGAGAGCACGGCGTACTCGAAGTCCGGGTCGAGCGGCAGCCGGGCCTCGGCGCCGGCGGTCAGGGCGAGGTCGGCACCGACGATCGGGGTGTACGCGGTGCCGGGCGAGGTGGTGCCGTCGAGTTCGCCCAGGATCAGGGTGGCGGTGAGGCCCGGGGCGGAGACGGTGGGCAGGTCGGTGTGGTGCTGGAAGTGGGGCTCGACGTGGCGGTGGGCGGACGGCAGCGCGACCCAGAGCTGGGCGCCGTGCAGAAACCTCGCGTGGGACTTCGGGCTCTCCTCGGAGTGGCTGATGGCCCGGCCGGAAGTCATCAGCCCCAGTTCGCGCGGGCGGATCGTACGCAGACTGCCGACGCTGTCCCGGTGCAGGACCTCGCCGTCGTGCAGCCAGCTGACCGTCTGCAGGCCCATGTGGGGGTGCGGCGGCACCTGCATACCGGGTTCGTCCGCGATGTCGTCGGGACCGTAATGATCGACGAAGGCCCAGGCGCCGACCATCCGGCGGCCCAGGTTGGGCAGCAGTCTGCGAACCTCGGTGGACTCGCCCAGCCGGACATGGCGGGGGGTGAGGAGTTCGCGTACGGGCTCGGCGACGACAAAACCCCGTCCTCCGCAGACGGAGAGTGCGGCCTGGCGATCGAGATTGCTCATGGCGCTCAACCTATTCCTGAGCGGGCCCGGCAGTGCCGGTACCCACGCCGATAATTTAGTGGAATATTCAATCACCACGCCTCGTTGGGGCAGTCACGGGGTGGTTGAGCAGCGGCTCGGCCACCGGTCGGACGGAGCGGGGCGGCACCCCGGCGCGGTCCATGACTGAGGAGGTCAAGTGAGCGACACCTACTACGAGTTCGGCACGGCTGCCGACCGCTGGGACCGTGCGCAGATGTTCTTCGAGGCCAAGGAGTACATGACCGCGGCCCGGATCCTGGAGGGGCTGGTCGAGGAGGTCCCGGAGCAGGTGTCGCCGCGTCTGCTGCTGGCCCGGACCTACTACCACTCGGCACGGCTCGGCAAGGCCGAGACGGAGCTGCGGGCGGTGCTGGAGCGCGACCCGGTCGAGCACTACGCGCGGCTGATGCTCGGCCGCACCCTTGAGCGTCAGGGGCGAAGTGCGGAGGCGGCCGGTCATCTGCGGATGGCCGCGGCGTTCTCCGGGGACTTCGACTTCGCTCCGGACGCGGCGTCCGCTCAGGGGCCGTCGGGCGCCTGAGTCCGGGCGGGGCACGGCACGGGCGGCCGTCGTGGCGTCGCATGCACATGGGCATCGACGCCGTCGGCGGCCGCCCGGCCGAATTTCGGATGCCGCCCGCCCTTCCCGCGTGATACTTCACTCGCTCATGACCGACCTTGAGACACCTCGCCTCCTGCTCCGCCCGATGAACGCCTCCGACGCCCTGCGGGTGGTCTCGGGCACGCCCGGTGACGGGGCCCGCTGGGCACCCGGCTATCCGTCCCCCGGGGAGACGGCCGCGGCCGGGCGCTTCCTGGAGACCTGTGCGACGACCGGCGATCCGAGCCCCTTCTGTTCGTACGAGATACGTCGCCGCACGGACGGACTGGTGATCGGCGGGATGGGATTCCACGGCGCGCCGGACGAGGACGGGGGCGTCACGATCGGCTACGGCCTCGTCCCCTCGGCACAGGGGATGGGTTACGCCTCCGAGGCATTGCGTGCCCTGCTGCTGTTCGCCCGTGAGCAGGGGGTGAGTTGTGTGCACGGTGACACCGACCTGGACAACATCGCGTCCCAGCGCGTCATGGAAGCCGTCGGCATGCGTCTGGAGAAGCAGGACGAGCGGCTGAAGCACTACCGGACCGACTGGGGCCCGCGGTCCGAGAAGTGAGCCGGTGCGGGGCGGAACACCGGAACCCCGCCGGGAGGTCCCGGCGGGGTTCCGGTCGTCGGCCGCGCGTGTGGAGCCGGTCAGCCGGCCGCGGTGGCCGTGCGGTTCGCGCCGCCGCTCCCGGTGGTGACGGTTCCGGCCCTCGGCACGAGCAGCCGGTCCGTCAGACAGCCGAAGAGGAGCCCGAAGGTCACCCAGAGGGTGGCCTGCACGGCGAGGGTGCTCAGCCGGAACTCCCAGAGCAGGGAGGCCGGGAAGTCCTTGCCGACTTCGTTGTACGAGGGCAGGAACGCGTAAGCGACTCCGATCACCAGGACGTACGCGGCGGATGCCGTGATCGTCGCGTTCCAGTTGCCCAGGCGGGGCGCCAGCCGTTTGCCGAGGATGACGGCGGCGACGGCCAGCAGCACGCTGAGGGCGACCATCAGGAAGAACAGCGCGGTACGCGAGCCGATGGTGTCGGGGTTGCCGACGGCCGGCGGGTTGGCCGGGTACTTCAGGAACGGGACGACATACACCGTCAGCAGTGCCGCGCCCGCGATCAGCGCGGCCGTGGCCCGCGGGCCGAATCTGCCGATCCGGCCGAGGGCGTAACAGAAGACGAGGGCGGCGATGCCGCCGATGGCGACGCCGAAGACCAGTACGCCGGTGGCGAGGCCTGCGGTGGACTGCATGGTGCGGCTGACGAGTTCCTCGCCGCCGTCATGGTGGTGGCTGTGCGCTTCCTCCAGGGCGATGGCCGCGTCCACCCGCGACTCACCGAGGAAGTAGGCGACCAGCAGAGCGAGCGCGCCCGCGGCGAGGCCGGCCAGCATGCCGCGGACGAGCAGGGCTCTGACAGATATGGAGTTCATGAGGTTTCCCCAGGATCGGACGGTACGTCAGTGGCAGGGGAAACCGAGAAGGTGGCGGCCGTCGTGGACCCACTCGTGGACACCTTCGCCGGAGATGACCGCGGTGGCGCCCTGCTCGGCGCCGACGAAGTACAGCAGTACGAGCATGAGGATGCCGAAGAAGACCGCCCAAGGGGCGATGGCCTTCAGCGAGATGGGGGTGATCGCCGGTACGGCGGTGGCGGGGGCGGCAGTCTGTGCCATGGCAGAACCTCCTGAGGGAACACGCGTCCCGATCGTGGTGCCTGAGACGTGGGTGCTGGGTCTGACTTCCCGCACAGGTACGGGTTCACAGTGGCGCGACCGTGCCGGATTCTCACCGGACTTCCGTCACACCTACGTCATGTTCGCCGTGACCATACCGCTTGGGGACAGGTGCCGCCATGGTGCCGGTGACCGGGCCCGACCGCCCGGATGCCATGGTGGGAGCACCCGAGGGGCCAGAGTTCAGGGAGTTGATCGGGTCATGGCAGTTCAGGTGATGTTGATCTCACCGGCGCTCAACGCCGCGCTGCGCGAGGCCCGTTTCGACGGTGACGCGCCGCTGGACGCGGCCGGGGTCCGCCGGGCCGGGGCCGTCGCGGCAGGGGTGCCCGCCGCTGACCGGTATCTGCACGGGACGTCCGAACGATGTGCCGGTACCGCCGACGCGCTGGGGCTGCGGGCCGGGCCCGAACCGGCCGTCCATGGCTGGGACCTCGGCCGGTGGAGCGGTCGGCGGCTGGCGGAGGTGAGCGCGGCCGAGCCGGAGGCGGTGTCGGCCTGGCTGACCGACCCTTCCGCGGCTCCGCACGGCGGCGAGTCCCTGCTCGAACTGTGCTCCAGGGCCGGACGCTGGCTGGAGACGCTGGAATGCGCCGAGGACGACGGCGTCCGCCGCGTGCTGGCCGTCGTCGAGCCGGCGGTGGTGCGGGCGGTGACCGTCGGGGCACTCGCACTGCCGGTGGAGGCGTTCTGGCGGCTGGACGTCGCCCCACTGACCCTGACCGCGCTCAGCGGCCGTTCCGGCCGGTGGAACCTGCGGTGCGGGCAGCAGCTGTCCCCCGCGCCCGACCCCGCCGTCTGATCCGGCCGTCCGATCCGGCCGATCCGAATTGCGCATAGGCCTCGAAGCGATTCCCGCAGCGCCGAGCGGCTGTGGGTCAATCCCGACTGCGGTCTGTAGACCCGTGGCGTGCAGTGTCATGAGGGGGCGCGCCCGAGCGGGCCGGTGATGGCTGGGTGCAAGAAGTGTGGTCCGTACCAAGGTATTGACAGCACCTTGGTTCACTTCTTAAATCGCATACAGAACCAAGACCTCTCCCTGCTCCCCCACAACGGGTTTTTGTCATAGCCATGACACAGACTCGATCGCCCCACTCCGCACGGGAAGGAACCCCCATGACCTCCCCCCGCCGCCTGCTGGCGGCCACGCTCTCCGCACTCGCTCTCGTCTCGGCCTCTTCCGCCCTCGCGTCCGGAGCACCCGCACCCGGACCCCGCACATCGGCAGCCACCTTCACCGACGACTTCGACGGCCCGGCGGGCTCCGCCGTGGACGGTGCCAAGTGGCAGATCGAGACCGGCGACAACGTCAACAACCATGAACGGCAGTTCTACACGGCCGGAAACAGCAACGCGGCACTCGACGGCCAGGGCCATCTGGTCATCACCGCGCGCCGCGAGAACCCGAACAACTACCAGTGCTGGTACGGGACTTGTGAGTACACCTCGGCGCGGCTGAACACCTCCGGCAAGTTCACCCAGAAGTTCGGTCACGTCGAGGCGAGGATGAAGGTGCCGCGCGGGCAGGGCATGTGGCCGGCCTTCTGGATGCTGGGCGACGACATCGGTCAGGTCGGCTGGCCGAACTCGGGCGAGATCGACATCATGGAGAACGTCGGCTTCGAACCGTCCACGGTCCACGGCACGTTGCACGGCCCGGGCTACTCCGGCTCCGGCGGCATCGGCGCCGCGTACACCCTGCCCGGCGGCCAGGCGTTCGCCGACGACTTCCACACCTTCGCCATCGACTGGGCTCCCGGCTCGGTGACCTGGTCCGTGGACGGAAACGTCTACCAGCGCCGTACGCCCGCCGACCTGGGCGGCAACAGCTGGGTGTTCGACAAGCCCTTCTTCCTGATCCTCAACCTCGCGGTCGGCGGCTACTGGCCGGGCGACCCCGACGGCAGCACCTCATTCCCGCAGCAGCTCGTCGTCGACCATGTGCGGGTCACCACCAGCGGTCTCCGGCCACCGGCCTGACCGCACGGCCGCCCCGGGACGGCCGGTCCCGGATCTGCTGGACGAAGTCCGCAAAGGTCACGGCCGAGGGGGTGTCCGAGCGGCCCGGCGCCCGTACACCGAGCCGCCGCCCTCGGCCGTGCGGGCCTACGCGTCCCGGTAGGCCTCCAGCAGTCGCAACCAGACCTCGCTGATCGTCGGGTACGCGGGAACGGCGTGCCACAGGCGGTCGATGGGGACCTCACCCGCGACCGCGATCGTCGCCGAGTGCAGCAGCTCGCCGATTCCCGGGCCCACGAAGGTGACGCCGAGCAGGGTCTCCCGGTCGAGGTCCACGATCATGCGGGCGCGGCCCCGGTATCCGTCCGCGTAAAGGCCGGATCCGGCCACCGCGGCGAGGTCCTGGTCGACGGCGCGGACCCGGTGGCCGGCCCGTTCGGCCTCGGCGAGGGTGAGGCCGACCGAGGCGGCCTCCGGGTCGGTGAAGACGACCTGGGGGACGGCCGCGTGGTCCGCGGTGGCGGCGTGGGCGCCCCAGCGGCCGGTCTCCAGCAGCGGTACGCCGGCGGCGCGGGCGGCGATCGCGGCGCCCGCGATGCGCGCCTGGTACTTGCCCTGGTGGGTGAGGAGCGCCCGGTGGTTGACGTCGCCGACGGCGTAGAGCCAGGTGGTGCCGTCCACTCGGCAGCTGTCGTCGACGGTGAGCCAGGTGCCGGGCTCCAGGCCCACTGTCTCCAGTCCGAGGTCGTCGGTGCGCGGGGCCCGGCCGGTGGCGAAGAGGATCTCGTCGGCCTCGATCTGTTCGCCGCCGTCCAGTTCCACGGTGACCGGGCCGTCCGGGACCGCGCGGCGCACGGCGGCGACCGAGACCCCGGTGCGGATGCCGGCGCCCGCCTCGGTGAGCGCCTGCCCGACCAGTTCACCGGCGAAGGGCTCCATCTTCGGCAGCAGGCCCTTGCCGCGGACCAGCATCGTCACCCGGGCGCCGAGGGCCTGCCAGACGGTGGCCATCTCCACACCGACCACGCCGCCGCCGACGATCACGAGGCGGCCGGGCACCTTCTTGGCGCTGGTCGCCTCCCGGCTGGTCCAGGGGCGGGCCCCGTCGATGCCGGGCAGGTCGGGTACGACGGCGCGGCTGCCGGTGCAGACGGCGACGGCGTGGCGGGCGGTGAGCCGGTGTTCGGTGCCGTCGGGCGCGGTGACGGAGACCGTCTTCGTACCGGTGAGCCTGCCCCGGCCCCGGTAGATGTCCGCCCCGATGCCCTCCAGCCAGGCGACCTGTCCGTCGTCCTTCCAGTGCGATGCGTACTCGTCCCGGTGGGCGAGGACCGCCGCGGTGTCCAGCGGCCCCTGCACGGCGCCGCTGAGGCCCGGGACGCGGCGGGCGTCCGCGCGGGCGACCACCGGGCGCAGCAGGGCCTTGCTGGGCATGCACGCCCAGTAGGAGCATTCGCCGCCGATGAGCTCCGCCTCGACGACCGCGGTGCTGAGCCCGGCGGCGCGGGCCCGGTCGGCGACGTTCTCGCCCACCGGACCGGCTCCGATGACCACGACGTCGTACTCGGCGTTCAGTGCAGGATCTGTCATGGGGGACAGTCTGGTCGTGGGTGTGCGCGGCGGCCACATGGGCAGGCGGAATAGCGCAAGTGCAGGCACCGTTGTTCGGACAGATCCGAGCGGGCACAGGAAGAGGTACAGACAATGAGCACCGTTGAGCTCACCAAGGAAAACTTCGATCAGGTCGTCAGCGACAACGACTTCGTCCTGATCGACTTCTGGGCTTCCTGGTGCGGCCCGTGCCGGCAGTTCGCGCCGGTCTACGACGCGGCTTCGGAGCGCCACGACGACCTGGTCTTCGCCAAGGTCGACACGGAGGCTCAGCAGGAGCTGGCGGCGGCCTTCGAGATCCGTTCCATCCCCACGCTGATGATCGTCCGGGAGAACGTGGCGGTGTTCGCACAGCCCGGAGCGCTGCCCGAGGCGGCGTTGGAGGATGTGATCGGGCAGGCCCGGAAGCTGGACATGGACGAGGTCCGCAAGTCCATCGAGGAGCAGCAGAAGGGCGAGCAGTAGGCGCCGTACGCTGCCGGAGCTTCTTGCGCTCCCTGTGGTTTCCGCGTTCCGCGTGCTTCCCGCGTTCTTCTCGTGGGTGAGGGGCCCGGCCGGTCGGGCCGGGCCCCTCACCGTGTCCGGCTCGTCGTGTCCGGGGCCCGGTCCGGGAGCGCCGGTGCGGCCTCAGCGGTCCGTGTCGGTTCCGGCTTCGGCGTCCCTCTCCTGGATCCGCGCCGAGAGGCCGTAGGACAGCTCGGCGCCGTCGACCAGCAGGGCCTCCACCGTGTGCGTCTCGGGGTCGATGTCCGCGACGATGCCCTCGCCGGAGTACCGGGGGTAACCCGAGGCCCCCGTCTCACCGGTCGCCGACACGACGGCCGAGCGGATGGCCCCGCCGGGCTCGACGTCATCGGGCTCGGCGGCATCGGATTCGGCGGTGTCGCGCTCGTCGGCGTCGGCGGTGGCGTCCTCGGCGAAGCTCGGGACCAGCAGGATCTCGTAACTCTGCGGATGGCTCATGGTCATGACGCTAGGCATGCGGCGGGCGGCGCGCACGTTGCCGCGCTGGCGCACGGTGCGGTCCGGCCGCCGCGCCCGGCCCCGACGCCTCAGGCGGATTCGCGCCCGACCGCCCCGACCCGCAGCAGGTCGTGGTGTTCGGGGGCACCGCCGGGGTGCCGCACCAGCCGGTCGACGAGGTCCGCCAGCGGCTGGGCCGTGGCCAGTTCCATCCGTACGGTACTGAGCCGGGGCCGCAGCAGCCTGCCCAGCATCAGATCGTCGGCACCGACCACGGCGGTCTCGCGGGGCACATCGATGCCCGCGTCCTGAAGGGCCCGCATCAGGAGCATCGCGTATTCGTCGTTGTAGGCGAACACGGCGTCGAGGTCCAGGGTGCGCCAGCGGTCCGCGAGCCGGGCGGCCGACTCCTCGTCGTACCGCAGCGGCAGTGGTTCGATCCGGGCCCCGTGGGGCTGGGCGGCCTCCCGGGCACCGGTCAGCCGGGGTTCGGCGAACAGGGCGAGGCCGCTCTCCTCGGGCATGACCACACCGATCCGGCGCCGGCCTCGCTCCAGCAGCAGGCCCACCGCGCAGCTGCCGACCTCCCGCTGGTCCATGACCAGTGCGTGGGCGCCGGGCACCGGCCGGGGGCCGAGGGTGATCACGGCCTTGGCCCCGGATCGCCTGAGCAGGGTCGTCCCCTGCGGGGTGAGGGGAATCGTGCCGGGGGCGATCACGGCGACGGGACGCAGTTCGGCCCAGACGCGGGGCGCGTCGTCGGGGTCCAGGCCGGTGCTGCCGTACTGGACGACGGTGTAGTCGAGGCGGCGCAGCCCCGACTCCAGTTCGTGGAAGAACCTGTGGTGGAGCGGGCCGGTGGGAAAGGCCACGGTGGGCAGCAACACCATCCGGGTGTGTCCGGCGCGCAGGCTGCGGGCCGCGGCGTGCGGGACGTAACCCAGTTCGGTGGCGGCTTCCCTGACCCGGCGGCGGGTGGACTCGCTGATCCGCACGGTGGGGCTGTTGTTCAGCACGTACGAGACGGTGGCCCTGGAGACTCCGGCGAGCCGTGCGACATCGGCGCTGGTGGGGACGGGGCGTTGGGCGGGCTGGTTCGGTAACTGGCTCATGGCGTCGGGCAGTCTTCCAGACCCGTTCCGCGTGGGTACGCTCCGGGGCATGGATGAATCCTCGATGGTGGGGCTGGTCGGCCGGGTGACCGGCACGGTGGGGCCGGGACTGGTCGGCGAGGTGATGGTACGGATCCGGGGCGGCGCCGAGCACTTTCTCGCTCATCCGGCCTCCGCGAAGGAGCGTATCGAGGTGGGCACGGTGGTGACGGTGATCGAGCATCTGCCGCCGCGCACGGTCTATGTGGCCCCCGCATACGGGAGTTGATGCCCGCGCGGGGGACATCTTGACGGCTTTCGTCGTCAAGAATTCGGCAAGGATCCGCACGCGTCTTCTGCGCCGTGGCGAGCAGGAGAAGATTCCCCGGTGTTCAGCGGTGCCGACGGGGTGCCGCGACAAGGGGGCGCATGCCGATGGTCATCGGCGTCACGGCGGGTCTCGCACTCGCCGCCATCATGGTGTTGTTCGGCCTGTTCAAACTGATGTGGCGAGTGGCCGAGCCGAACGAGGCACTGGTCATCCCGGGTTCCAAGCACAAGACCGAGGGCCTGGGGCAGGGCATGGGGTTCCGGATCGTCACCGGTCACGGCACTCTGGTCCTGCCCGGGGTCCAGGCCGTGCGGAAGATGTCCCTGGATCTCAACGAGACCGAGCTGTCGGTCGATTGCGTCACGCATCAGGGGATTTGGCTGCGGGTGCGGGGCGTTGTCATCTTCAAGGTGGGCGACGATTTCGTGTCGATCGCCAATGCGGCCCGGCGCTTCCTGGATCAGCAGAAGCTGATGTCGGAGCGGGTGCACAACGTGTTCGCCGGTCATCTGCGGTCCATCGTGGGCGGGTTGACGGTCGAGGACATGATCCGGGACCGGGAGAAGCTCACCGGGCAGACCCGGGCCGCGTGCGGCACCGAGATGGAGAAGCTCGGGCTCATCGTCGATTCGCTGCAGATCCATGAGATCGAGGACCCGACGGGCTACATCAAGAATCTGGCGATGCCGCACGCGGCGGCCGTGCAGCGGGACGCCCGGATCGCGCAGGCCGAGGCCAACCGGCTGGCCACCGAGGCGGAGCAGCAGGCCGCCGCCCGGATGTCCGAGGCGACCCGGGACAGCGAGATCCTGCAGGCCGGATACCAGGCCGAGCGCGACAAGGCGGCGGCCAGCTCCCGGCAGGCGGGCCCGCTGGCCGACGCGGCGGCCCGGCAGGAGGTGGTGGTCCAGGAGACCCGGGTCGCCGAGCTGGAGGCCCAGCGGCGCGAGCAGCAGCTCCAGGCCGATGTCCGCAAGCCCGCCGATGCCCGGGCGTACGAGAAGCGCACCCTGGCCGAGGGTGAGCGCGACGCCCGGATCTCGGCCGCCGAGGCGCAGGCGCGGGAGACGGAGCTCGCCGCGGTCGCGGAGGCCAACCGCGTGAAGACGGCGGCGCTCGCGGAGGCCGAGGCGACGAAGGCGCGCGGCGCGGCGTCCGCTACGGCGACCAGGGCGACGGGTGAGGCGGAGGCCGCCGCCGCCCAGGCCAAGGGGCTGGCGCTGGCGGAGGCGGCCCGCGCCAAGGGTCTTGCCGAGGCCGAGGCGATCAAGGCGCGGGCCGCGGCCCTGGCGGAGAATCAGGAGGCGGTCGTCGCCCAGCAGCTGGCCGAGAAGTGGCCGGAGATCGTCCAGGCGGGCGCGGGGGCCTTCGGCAGTGTGGATCACATGGTGCTGCTGAACGGGGCCGACGGCATGTCGGACATGTTCGCCAAGGCGCTGACGATGGGCGGTACGGGTCTGGGGCTGGCCCGGCAGTTGCTCGCGACGATGGGCCAGAGCGGCCCGGCCGAACCTGCGCCGCGGGTGAACGGGGTGGCTCCGGCGGCTGCGCCCTCGCCGCAGAAGCAGCGGATTCCGGTGACGGGTGATCAGGAGGACGGCTCACCTTCCTGACCGGACCGGCCCGCGTGGCCGGCGTGCCCCCGATCCCGGCGCGCACCGGCCCCGCTCCACGGATTCGTCCGTACAGGTCCTACGGTGTGGGGATGACCATCCAGCACCGTGACGACAGCATCGGCACCTCTGGGGACTTCCCCGGCCGCACCGGCCCGACCGCCACTTCGGAGGCCGACCCGCGCGACGTGGGGCCGGTCCGCACCTCGTACGCCCCCGACCGGGACGGCGACCCCGACCCGGGAGAGATCGTCTGGACGTGGGTGCCGTTCGAGGAGAGGGACGGACGCGGCAAGGACCGTCCGGTCCTGGTGGTGGCCCGCGAGGAGGCGGGCACGCTGCTCGCCGTGCAGCTCTCCAGCAAGCAGCACGACCTCGACCGCGAGTGGGTGGCGCTCGGGGCGGGCCCCTGGGACAGCTCCGGCCGTCCGTCGTGGGTCGATCTGGACCGGGTCCTGCGGGTGCACGAGGACGGGATGCGGCGTGAGGCGTGCGCGCTGGACCGGGACAGGTTCGACCTGGTCGCCGGCCGGCTGCGGGAGCGCTACGACTGGAAGTAGGGCCCCGGGCCCTCGCCGAACGTCCGGTCGAAGGCGGTCCGGGTGGTGGCGGCGGGGCTGCGGTCGAGGATGCCGAAGACGATCTGCTCGAAGTGCCCGGCGAATCTGCCGCCGTCCAGGAGCAGCGCCCTGAACGCCCGGGCCACCTGCGCCGGATCGTTGCGGAACACCCCGCAGCCCCAGGCGCCCAGCACCAGCCTGCGGTACCCGCGCACCGCCGCGACCTCCAGCACCCGTTCCGCCCGGGACGCGAGCGCGGCGGGGATGCGGTGGGCCTCCTCGGGAGTGCGGCTGCGGATGACTCCGGCGTTGGGCGCCGGGGAGGTGAGGAAACCCACGGTGTACGGGGCGTCGAGCAGCCGCCCGCGGTCGTCGCGGAACACCGGCACGCCCGGTGAGTGAATCACCCGGTCGGTGTAGAAGGCGCTGCGTTCGTCGCGGTGGTGGGCGTAGTAGTCGGGGGCGCGCAGCAGGGTGGCGTACAGGGCGGAGCCCCGGCACAGCGCCTCTTCCTGGGCCTGGGCGCCGTTGAGGTATCCGCCGCCGGGGTTACGGGCGGAGGCGTAGTTCAGGACGGCGACCTTGCCGGGGTCCTCGCCGGTCATCCGGTGTGCCGCCCGCAGGCTGCTCTCGCCGGTGACCTCGACGGCCGTGGTGCGGTCGGAGTCGAGCGCGGCGACCGGCACCGGCTCGGGGCCGTACAGCCTGGTGCCCGAGAGTGCGGTGGTCAGGGCGCGCTCGATGCTCACCTCGCGCCCGTCCGCTGTGCGGTAGCGGCCGGCCTCGACGATGGCCTCGGTCTCCGTTGCGATGCCACGCAGTCGTGCGCTCATCGGTACTCCCCCGTGTGGTGCATACGGGGCATGCTCGGCGCTCCGACGGCATGGGCGCAACCGTATTTCCGCTCCGAAGGGGCACTCTTGTGCGATCCATCCACAGGGGTTTGGGTGGTGGGGAGGCACTGAGAAAAGGAGGCCCGTCATGTCGTCCGACACCCCCTGGGAGCACGGTCCGCCCGGCCATTCCCCGCCCCTCGGCGAGGGTGAGGCGGAGGATTTACTGCGCTGCATCTGTTTCAAGACGGGACCGCCCCGCAAGGTCGGTGTGGAACTCGAATGGCTCATCCACGACCGGGATCATCCTCGCGTCCCGGTCCCGCACCACCGTCTCGACGCGGCCGCCGACATCGTCCGGGGCCTGCCCCTGAGCGCGGCGCTCACCTTCGAGCCCGGTGGCCAGCTGGAGCTCAGCTCACGCCCGGCCGACTCCCTGATGGCGTGCATCGACGCCACCGCCGCCGATCTCACCGCGGTACGCGACGCCCTGGACCGGGTCGGTCTCGTGCCGGTGGGGCTCGGTGTCGACCCGTGGCACCCGCCGCGCCGTCTGCTGCGCGAACCCCGCTACGACGCCATGGAGGTCTCCCTCGACCGGTCGGGACCGGCCGGTCGCGCCATGATGTGCACCACCGCGTCCGTCCAGGTGTGTCTGGACGCCGGGGAGGAGGAGCCGGGCCCGCTCGGCTACGGGCGGCGCTGGCAGCTGTCCCATCTGCTGGGCGCGGTCCTGGTGGCGGCGTTCGCGAACTCGTCCTTCCGGCTCGGCCGGCCGACACCCTGGCGGTCCGCCCGGCAGTCGCTCTGGGCCGACCTCGATCCTTGGCGGCCCCTGGCACCGCCCGGCCTGCTGCCGCCGCGCGACGCCTGGGCCAGGCATGTGCTGGACACCCCGGTGATGTGCATCCGGGAGGAGGCGGGCCCCTGGTCCGTGCCGGAGCGGCTGACGTTTCGCGACTGGATCCGTACCGGCGCGCCGAGACCACCGGTGCGTGCTGATCTCGACTACCACATCAGCACGCTCTTCCCGCCCGTACGGCCGCGCGGTCACCTGGAGCTGCGCATGATCGACGCACAGCACGGTGCGGACGGGTGGCTGGTGCCGCTCGCCGTCACCACTGCCCTGTTCGACGACCCGGAGGCCACCGAGACCGTGTACCGCACCGTGAAACCGCTGGCCGAGACGGCCGGGGCGGAGCCGGCGCCGCGCAATCCGCTCTGGGTCGCCGCCGCCCGCGACGGCCTGGCCGATCCCGATCTGCGGGCGGCGGCGGTCACCTGCTTCGGGGCCGCCCTGGAGGCGCTGCCCCGGTTGGGGGCCACGAAGGCCGTGCAGGACGCCGTGGCCGGCTTCACCGACCGTTACGTCGCCCGGGGCCGATGTCCGGCCGACGATCTTCCCGAACTGCTCGCGCCGGCCTCGTCCGGCGGTCCCGGCCACCCCTGGGAGAGGTCCCGCTCATGACCGATTCCGCCACGCCCACCGGATCCGCACCCCGAGAGGCGGACCCCGAGGCTCTGCGGCAGCGCGCCCTCGCCGCACTGCTCACCGCCCGGGAACGCACCGCGCTGCTCACCGACAGCGTGGACGACCATGAACTGACCGCCCAGCACTCGCCGTTGATGTCCCCGCTGGTCTGGGACCTCGCGCACATCGGCAATCAGGAGGAGCTGTGGCTGCTGCGCGCGGTCGCCGGCCGGGAGGCGATGCGCCCGGAGATCGACGGGCTGTACGACGCCTTCGAGCATCCCCGGGCGACCCGCCCCTCGCTGCCGCTGCTGGCCCCCGCCGAGGCGCGTACGTACGCCGCCGAGGTACGCGGCCGGGCCCTGGACGTCCTCGACGGCACCGCGCTGGACGGTGACAGCCCGCTGGTGCGGTCCGGGTTCGCCTTCGGCATGATCGCCCAACACGAACAGCAGCACGACGAAACGATGCTGATCACTCATCAGCTGCGTTCGGGGACGGCCGTGCTGACCGCGCCCGTACCGCCCGCCCCCGCGGACGCCGTAGACCTTCCGGCCGAAGTCCTCGTGCCGGGCGGCCCGTTCACCATGGGAACGTCCACCGAGCCCTGGGCCCTGGACAACGAACGCCCGGCACATGTGCGCGACGTACCGGGCTTCTTCATCGACACCACTCCGGTCACCTGCGGCGCGTACCAGGCGTTCATCGAGGACGGCGGCTACACGGAGCGGCGCTGGTGGGCACCCGAGGGGTGGGCGATGGTACGTGAGCACGAGTTGTACGGTCCCCTGTTCTGGCACCGGGACGCCGGTCAGTGGCTGCGCCGCCGTTTCGGGATCACCGAGGAGGTGCCCGCGAACGAGCCGGTGCTCCATGTCAGCTGGTACGAGGCCGATGCGTACGCCCGCTGGGCCGGGCGCCGGCTGCCGACGGAGGCGGAGTGGGAGAAGGCGGCGCGTCACGACCCGGCGTCGGGGCGTTCGCGGCGCTACCCCTGGGGCGACGACGACCCGTCCCCGCAGCTGGCGAACCTGGGGCAGCGCCATCTGCGGCCCGCACCGGCCGGAGCGTATCCGGACGGGCGATCTCCTTGCGGAGCACGGCAGTTGATCGGTGACGTGTGGGAGTGGACATCGAGCGACTTCCTCCCCTATCCCGGCTTCGCACCGTTCCCGTACCGCGAGTACTCCGAGGTTTTCTTCGGGCCGGACCACAAGGTGCTGCGCGGCGGTTCGTTCGCCGTGGACCCGGTGGCATGCCGAGGGACGTTCCGCAACTGGGACCTGCCGGTGCGAAGGCAGATCTTCTCCGGATTCCGTACCGCCAGGGATATGTGATGTGCCGTCATATCGCTTACCTGGGACCGCCGGTGCCCCTGGGCGAACTGCTGACCCGGCCGCCCCACTCGCTGGTACGCCAGTCCTGGGAGCCGAGGGACCAGCGGCACGGAACCGTCAATGCGGACGGTTTCGGCGTCGGCTGGTACGCGGAAGGCGATCCGGTGCCCGGACGCTACCGGCGCCCGGGCCCGGTCTGGGGTGACCAGACCTTCGCCGACCTGACCAGGGTGGTGCGCAGCACGGCGCTGCTCGCCGCCGTCCGTGATGCCACCGAGGCGGACGCCGACGGCGAGGCGGCGGCCGCACCGTTCGCCGCCGGGCCGCTGCTGTTCAGCCACAACGGTGTGGTGAAGGGCTGGCCGCACTCCGTCGCGCCGCTCGCCGCGGCGCTGCCGCCTGCCGAACTGCTCGCCCTCACCGCCCGCTGCGACTCGGCACTCGTCTGGGCCCTCGTACTGCACCGTCTGGCCGAGGGCGACGGACTGCCGCAGGCGGTCGCCGACACCGTGGTCGATGTGGCGGTAGCGGCGCCGGAGTCCCGGCTGAACCTGCTGCTCACCGACGGCGCGACGATCGTGGCGACGGCCTGGGGCGACACCCTGGCGTACCTCGCCGAGCCCGGTCTGCGCACGGTGGTGGCCTCGGAGCCCTACGACGACGATCCGCGCTGGCGCACGGTCCCCGACCGCACGTTGCTGACGGCGACCCGCGCCGACGTTCTGCTGACCCCGCTCAAGGAGCCCACTGCGTGAGTCCCTTTCTGCTGACCCGCACCCTGCCGGTGAACGCGACGGACGCGGCGCTGCGCGCCGATGTGCTGCACGGTCTGACCCGGCGCCCGAAGACACTGCCGCCCAAGTGGTTCTACGACGCGCACGGCAGTGAGCTGTTCGAGGAGATCACCCGGCTGCCCGAGTATTACCCGACCCGTGCCGAGCGGGAGATCCTGATCGACCGCGCCGACGAGATCGCCCGGGCGTCCGGGGCGCGGACCCTGATCGAGCTGGGGTCCGGCTCTTCCGAGAAGACCCGGCACCTGCTGGACGCGCTGCCCGCGCTGCACAGTTATGTGCCGGTCGATGTGAGCGAGAGCGCGCTGCGCGGGGCCGCCGAGGCCCTGCTCGGGCAGCGGCCCGAGCTGTCCGTGCACGCGTTGATCGCCGATTTCACGGGTGGTCTGGCACTGCCGGGCACTCCGGGGCCCAGGCTGATCGCGTTCCTGGGCGGCACCGTCGGCAATCTGCCGCCCGACGAGCGAGCGGTGTTCCTGAAGTCGGTACGGTCGCTGCTCTCCCCCGGCGACGCACTGCTGCTCGGCACGGATCTGGTGAAGGAGGAGAAGGTACTGGTCGCCGCGTACGACGATGCGGCGGGGGTGACCGCGGAGTTCAACAGGAACGTGCTGCGGGTCGTGAACCGGGAGCTGGGGGCGGACTTCGACCCCGCCGGTTTCGACCATGTGGCGCTCTGGGATCCGGAGCACGAGTGGATCGAGATGCGGCTGCGGGCCCGTCGGGCACACACCGTGAAGATCCCCGAGCTGGATCTGGTGGTGCCCTTCGAGGCCGGCGAGGAGCTGCGTACGGAGGTCTCGGCGAAGTTCCGCAAGGAGGGTGTCCGGGCGGAGCTGGACGCGGCCGGGCTGCGGCTGGATCAGTGGTGGACGGATTCCGGCGGCCGGTTCGCACTCTCGTTGGCGACGGCGGTCTGAGCACGGCGGGCCAGTTCGCGGCGGTCCGGCCGGCCGGCCGCCGGGATCTGCGGCAGTACGCGGATCTCGGCGGTCAGGCCGGCCGCCGTCACCACCCGCCACAGTGAGGCGATGAGCGGATCGTCGCCGACGAACGCGGCCGCACCGGCCGGGGCGGTGCTCTCGTGTCCTGCCGCGAGACAGCTCTTCGCGGGCCCCGTCCGGCCGGTCGTCCCGGTGGTCCGGGGCGGTTCGATGCGGTAGCCGAGGCGTACCGGCCGGACCGTGGCGCCCGCGTCGATCGCGGCCTGGAAGGCGGCGGGTGCGAACCGGCCGCCGAGGCCGCGCCCGCACCAGGTGGTGCCCTCCGGGAAGACGACCACGCGTGATCCGCCGCGCAGCGCCGAGCCGATGGTGCGCACGGTCGTGGGCAGTGCGCGCAGCCGGTCGCGTTCGACGAAGAGCGTGCCGCCCCGGGCGGCGAGCGCGCCGAGCAACGGCCAGTCGCGTATCTCGCTCTTGGCGAGCATCCGGCCGGGGAACACCGCGGCGACCAGCGGGATGTCCAGCCAGGAGATGTGGTTCGCCACGACGAGCGTGCCCGTCGTTCCGGGTGCCGCGCCGGGCTCCGCCGGTGTGCCGACGATCCGTACCCGCACCCCGAAGGCGCGTACGACGCTGTAGGCCCAGCGCCGGATCAGCCGTTCCCGCCGGGCCGCGCCGAGCATCGCCACGAACGGTGCGCCCAGCGCCCCGGCCATGATGCACAGACACCCGGCGAGCAGCAGGGCCGCGGCGGCCGGGCGGCCCCGCAGCCGGCCGTCGTGGCCGGCGCAGGTGCCCGGGGTGCAGGGTGCGGTGGGCAGCCAGGGGTTCATCGCAGCGGGGCGAGGGCGAGGAAGTGGCGCAGGTAGCGCGGGTCGGTGCGGCGCAGCGACAGCAGTACGTACAGGTCGGCGACGTTGAAGTCGGGGTCGTGGGCGGGCGCCCCGCACACCTGGGCGCCGAGGCGCAGATAGCCGCGGAGCAGCGGAGGGAGCGTGGCGAGACCGGTGGGCGGGGCGGGGTGGGCGGCCGGGGTGGGCTGCCAGAGGCGGTGCGGGGTGACCCAGTGGTCCTCGGGCGCCAGGTACTTCGTGCGTACGGTCTCCCAGGCGCCGGCCGCGGCGGTGCCGCCGTCGGCGAGCGGGATGGAGCAGCAGCCGGCCAGCCAGTTGTGCCCGGTGCGTTCCATGTAGCGGGCGAGTCCGGCCCAGATCAGAGCTATGACGGCGCCGTCGCGGTGGGCCGGGTGGACGCAGGACCGTCCGACCTCGACCAGGTCGTCGCGGATCGGCCCGAGACGGCCGAGGTCGAACTCGCTCTCCGCGTAGAGGCGTCCGGCGATCCGCGCCCGGTCGGGCGGAAGGACGCGGTAGGTGGCGACGACGTCGCCGGTGGTCTGCTCCCGGACCAGCAGATGGTCGCAGTACGCGTCGAACGCATCGCTGTCCAGTCCGGGTTCGGGCCCCTCCAGCCTGGCGCCCAGCTCACCGGCGAAGACCAGATGGCGCAATCGTTGGGCGGCGCGGACCTCGTCCTGGTCGGCTGCGAGGGACACCCGGTAGCGCGGCGGGGCGGGGGCGACGGGCTGCGCGGGAACGACGGGAGCGGTGGGGAGTGAGGTGACGGGCAGCGCGTTCATGACGGTCTCCGGGGACGGATCGGCAAGGGCGGCCGCCGGGCCGTCGCACTGGGTGCGAAGGCCCGGCCCCTTACTTCTTCCGTGACCGGCTGGATTCGACATGACCACTCGGGAGAGCCGAAATGTGCGAAGGCTGAATCCCGGGGGTGGCCGAGACCGGACCACTGCGCCGGTCACACCGGACCACAACACCCGTGAGTGGCCGGTACCGGACCACAACAGCCGGGTGCGCAGCGGTGGGTCGTGCGGGTCAGCCCCCGGCGAGCTTGGAGGTGATCTTCGCCGAGGCGGTCTTCGCCTTCTGCTGCGGGTCGCCGCCCTCCAGCACCGCCGTCATGTAGGGCTTGATCGGGTTGTCGGCCTCGACGTCGGCCCACTGCGGCGAGTTGGGGGTCGCCCGGCCCTCGGTGGCGCCGCGGGCCATCGCCGCGGTGCCTTCCTGTCCCACGATGACACGCGCGAGGGCGGGCTTGTTGGGCACGTAGCTCATCGTTCTGGCCAGCTCCTCCTGCCACTTCCGGCCCGCCAGCGCCTTGACCACTTCGATGCCCTCGGTGCGCCGTTCCGCCTTGTCCGGGACGATCAGGTCGGAGCCGCCGGTGAAGACGGAGCCGGGCGCCTTCGCGGTCTTGCCCGGAATCGGGAAGTAGCCGAGTTTTCCCTTGAGTTCGGGATTCTGCTTCTCGATCTGCGCGACGGTGCCGGGCACCGAAATGATCTGTGCGACATTCCCTTCGGCGAACACATCGGCCTGCGGGGGCTTTTCCTCGTCCGCGTCCTTGGGACCGTCACCGAGCGCCTGGAGTTCCTTGTAGAAGCTCATGCCCCGCCGCGCTGCGGGACTGTCCAGGGCACCTTCCCACTGGCCGCCCTTCTCCTCCGCGAGTTCGCCGCCCTCGTCCCAGATGAATCCGGCGAGGACATACCAGTTCTGGCCCGCGAGGTAGATCCCCTGATTTCCGTTGCGGTTCAGGAGTTGGCTGTCCGCGATCCACTCGTCCCGGGTCTTCGGCGGGTTCTTTATGCCCGCCTGCTCGAAGAGCTCCTTGTTGTAGATCACCACTCGGTTGGCCGCGTACCAGGGAATGCCGTACTGCATGCCGTCGATGCTGCCCGGCTCGGCGAGACCCGGAAGCCACTCCTCGCTGCCGAGGTCACGCACGGACTCCAGGGTCAGATCGCGCAGGCCGCCGCTCTCCGCGTACTGGGCCACCTGGGTGTTGCCGACCTCGATGACGTCCGGGGTGTCCTTGCCCTTGAGGGCGCCGATGACCTTGGGGCCGATTCCGCTCCAGCTCTGGAACTTGAAGTCGAGTTCGACGGACGGGTGCTCGTCCTTATAGGCCTTTGTGAACCGCTTCAGGAAATCGGCGGAGACGCTGTCCTTCATCAGCCAGATCGTGACCTTCTTGCTGCCGGACGCCTCCGAGCCGGAGCCCAGGCCGCATCCCCCCAGGGCAAAGGTGGAAACGAGCGCGACGGCTCCGACGAGTATGCGGTTCTTCACCAGGTTCACCTTCTGCGAAACGGCACGACTTAATTCAGGACCCGGTGTGGGGGACTGCGGGCGGCGCTCGCACGGGCGTGGCTGGATTTTGGTATGGACCATTGATTTGGTCAAGGCCCGTTCACGGCACATTCTGCACTTCGACCCCTCGCGGACTCGGTCCGGGTGGGGCACCGTGGTAGGGACGAGAGGAGACATAAGATGTCAAATCACACCTATCGGGTCACCGAAATCGTCGGAACCTCGCACGAGGGCGTGGACGATGCCATCCGCAGAGGCGTCGCAAGAGCTTCGGAAACGTTGCACAATCTCGACTGGTTCGAGATCACCCAGGTGCGCGGCGAGATCAAGGACGGCCGGGTGGAGCACTACCAGGTCGGCCTGAAAGTGGGCTTCCGGCTCGACGAGACGAGCTGATACCGCCGCCCGGCGCCCATACCGACATCGACGCCGGCACGACCGGACCGAGGCCGAGGCGATCCTGCTGCGCGCCCGCCGGATTCAGGTACGGCCCTCGCGCTCCTGCGCGTCCTTGAGCGCGGCCGACGCCTGCGCCCAGCGGGCCCGCACCACGGTGAATCCGGCCTGCTCCGCCGCGTCGCAGACGAGTTCGTCGTCATCGACCAGCATCCGGACCTCACGCTCCCGGCCCAGCCGCTTCAGGATCTCCAGCTTGGTGTGCCGGGCCGGCCTGCGGTCGTCGTCGCGGCGCATGTACACCCGCCCCTCGGGCAGTCCGTGCTCCGCCAGCCAGGCCACGGTGTCCGGGCGGCACCGCTCGGGCCGCCCGGTGAGGTATCTGATCTCGCAGCTCTCTGCGCTGTCGAGTGCCAGTCGTACGCCCTCGGGCAGCGGCGGGTCGTCGACGGCCGCTGAGAAGAAGCCGTTCCAGTCGCGCCGGCGGCCCTCCAGGTAGTGCTGCCGGTGGCCGCTGTCCGCGAGCGTGCCGTCCAAGTCGAATACGGCCAGGGGCCGGTGGTCGCTTCTCACACCCCCAGCAAATCAGACCAGCGCGGCCACCAGGAGCAGCACGACCACGACCCCGGCCACCACCGCGGCGACCCGCAGGGACCTGCGCCTCGACCAGACCGGAAGCACCTCGGGGCCGTCGGACCCGGGGAAGACGTGGAAGACGTGATCGGGGTCGTCCGGGATCGTGACCGCCACCAGTGGCAGCCACTCGATCTCGGCCCGTCTGGCCACCTCGTCGGGCCGGGGCGCGAGCGCCGATTCGACGGCCTTGACGTGGGCGGGGTCCAGCGCCTCGGGTATCGGATCGTCGGCCGAGGTCAGCGTGGCCCGCTGCCACGCGCCGGTGCGTCCGGTCTGCTGGCGGACCCGCAGCGGCGGCGCCGGGTCCGGCAGTTTGACCGTGTTCCGCCGCGGCGCGTGTCCGACCGATCCGCCCGTCCACCGGGTGACCAGGCCGGTGCCCTCGCAAGGGGTGTGCTCCGTCGACCGTTCGCCTTCGCAGACCGGGCAGTCCCGGAAGCCCGTGTCGTCACACTTCGGGCACTTCTCGGTGCCCGACCCCTGGCATTGCGGGCAGGCGGTGCGGGGCTTGCGGCACTTCAGGCAGGTGGTCCGTCCGGCGGCGTCCCGCTCCCGCGACGATCCGGCCGGCGCACGGTCCTTGCGGCGTTCCCCCGTGCCGTCGCACCAGGTGCACGGCTCCACACCGTTGCAGGCGGGACACAACGGGCCGGTCTCGCAGCGCAGTTTCCCCTTGGCCCGGCAGCGCGAGCACGGCTGCCGGCCCTCGTCGCAGCCACAGGCCACCGTCCGCACCGAACCATGGAGCACCAACTCCACCTTCCGCGACCGGGCCGGGTCCTTCGGCGGTTCGACCGGATGGTCGCGAAGTTCCCCTTCGTACGTCGCCCGTTCCGATATGTCGTACTTGCCGGGTCTGGACTCCGGCTGTGTGCTACGGGTCTCCATGGAACGGACGATGCGCAGGTCGAGCATCGGGAGGCGGGTGATGTCGGCACCGCCCTGCCGCAACTGCGGCCCCTGCCCCGGACGGCCGATGTGCCGGGCGACCGCTTCGAGGATGTCGTCCTCGGACAGTGAGTCGGCCATGACGGCGCTTCCACCTCCCCGGTAGGCGCGCCAGCGCGCACGAGGCAGCGTACGGGCGGGGCCGCCGGGCGCTCAAGAGGGCCGCACGGGGAATGTCATGGGCTCCGCGCCGGGCTTCACCACTTCACCGCGCGCACGCCTGCTCGCGCACGGATGGGCGATCCGTCCCTCACGTTCCGCGCGGATCGCAAAAGGTTGTACAGGATCCGCATGGATCGACAAGCGTTTGTAAAGCTATATTCAGGTTTGTGGCATCCAACGTTAACGATGTGAAGCGAATACTCCTGCGTTCAGGGAAGAGCCCCTACGACGTCGTCCCTGTCGAGCGCGCTCTCCATGAGGACGTGTTCGCCACCAACTCGGGCAACCTGATCTTCAGCGATGCCACTCACAAGATCCTTGAGACTCCGCGCGCCCAGGTGGTGTCGAACGGCATCACCACGCGGGTCGCCGACGCCGACCGGATCAACAGCGAGTACGACGTCTTCGTGATACCGCTCGCCAACGCCTTCCGCCCCTCCTTCGAACGGCAGCTGGAGCGGCTGACCCAGCTCATCTCGAAGCTGAAGATACCGGTCGTGGTCCCGGGCGTCGGCGCCCAGACCGGCGTCAACTACTCCGCGGACCGGCTCAAGCCGATGCAGTCCACGGTCTACGCGTTCGTCTCCGCGGTGCTCGACCACAGCGCCTCCATCGGGGTGCGCGGCGAGTTCACCGAGCGGTATCTGCGGGACATGGGGTTCCGTGACGTGGACGTCATCGGCTGCCCCTCGATGTTCCTGGGCGGCAGCAGGCTCGTCGTCCGGGAGGACGGCCGGGCGCTCGGGCCCGAGTCCCGCATAGCCGTCAACGGATCGCACGACGCGGTACGCAAGCACAAGCTCGGGCAGATCATCGACCGCACCCACGCGCGCTACCCGCACCTCCGGTTCATCGGCCAGAACCTCTCCGACGCCCGTCAGCTGCACTGGCGCGACCTGTCCCACCAGAACGCCGCGGTGACCGACATCCCCACCCACCCCGACCACCCCATGTACGGGGAGGGCAAGGTGCGGGTCTACATCGACCCGGTCACCTGGATGGACGACCTGCGGGGCTTCGATTTCTCCTTCGGCTCCCGGATCCATGGCAACATCGCGGCGCTGCTGGCCGGCACGCCGGCCACGGTGCTCTGCGGCGACTCCCGGACGCTGGAACTGTGCCGCTACTTCGACATCCCGCACCGGATGCTCGCCAAGGTCCCGGCCGACCTCGATCCCGCCGATCTGCACGCCGCCGCCGACTTCGGGCCGCTGATGCGCGGTCACCAGGAGCGGTTCGACCGGTTCATGAACTTCCTCGACAAGAACGGCCTGGAGAACACCTTCACCCACGGCGACGGCGGCGCGGCCTTCGACAAGCGGATGAGCGGGCTGTCCTTCCCTCCGGGCGTCCGCCCCTGGATCGGCTCCGACCCCGCCGAGATGGCGCCCCGGCTCAACTGGCTCCAGACCCAGCTGACCGAACTCACCGCCGAGAACACCCAGCTCAAGCGGAAGATCCTGAAGAACTCCTCGCTGCCCGCCCAGCGGTCCACGTACCAGCGGGCCCGCAGCGTCGTGGGAAGGCCGATCAAGCGCGCGCTGCGTCCCTCCCGGTAGACCCGGGGCTTCTTCACCGATCCGCAGGGCCGGCCCGGCCGGAATCACGGGACGGCCTCCGATGCCTAGAATCGGAGTGTTTGTCCCCAGGCCGTCGGCCCTGCCCCGATCCGTAGGGAGTCCCCGCGCACATGTCCACCCCCCACGATCCGTACGTCCGGGTGCGCGGCGCCCGTGAGCACAACCTCCAGGACGTCTCGGTCGACATCCCGCGCGACACGCTCACGGTCTTCACCGGGGTCTCCGGCTCCGGGAAGTCCTCCCTCGCGTTCGGGACGATCTACGCCGAGGCCCAGCGCCGCTACTTCGAGTCGGTCGCGCCGTACGCCCGCCGGCTGATCCATCAGGTCGGCGCGCCCGCGGTCGGTGAGGTCACCGGACTGCCGCCCGCCGTCTCGCTGGAGCAGCGCCGCTCGGCGCCCGGGGCCCGCTCGTCCGTCGGTACGGTCACCACGCTCTCCAACTTCCTGCGCATGCTCTTCTCGCGGGCCGGGGACTACCCGGCCGGTGCGGAGCGGCTCGACTCCGACGCCTTCTCGCCGAACACCGCCGCCGGTGCGTGCCCGGAGTGCCACGGGCTCGGCCTCGTCCACCGCACCACCGAGCAGCTGCTGGTCCCCGACCCCTCTCTGTCGATCCGGGACGGTGCGATCGCGGCCTGGCCGGGCGCGTGGCAGGGCAAGAACCTGCGCGATGTGCTGGACGCGCTGGGTCACGACATCGACCGGCCGTGGGGCGAGCTGGGCGCCGAGGAGCGGGAGTGGATCCTGTTCACCGACGAGCAGCCGGTGGTGACGGTCCATCCGGTGCGGGAGGCGGGGCGCATCCAACGCCCCTACCAGGGCACGTACATGAGCGCCCGCCGCTATGTGATGCACACCTTCGCGGACTCGAAGAGCCGCACCCTGCGGACGAAGGCCGAGCGGTTCCTCACCAGTGCCCCGTGTCCGGCCTGCGGCGGCAGCCGGCTGCGCCCCCGGGCGATGGCCGTCACCTTCGCCGGCCGTACGATCGCGGAGCTGGCGGCACTGCCGCTGACCTCCCTGTCCGAGCTGCTGCGCACGGCGGGCGGCAGCGACACGGCGCAGGTGCTGACGGCGGATCTGCTCGCCCGGATCGAAACGGTCACCGAACTCGGCCTCGGCTATCTCAGCCTCGACCGCACCGCTCCCACGCTCTCCTCCGGCGAGCTGCAACGGCTGCGGCTGGCCACCCAGTTGCGCTCCGGACTCTTCGGGGTCGTCTATGTGCTGGACGAGCCGTCGGCCGGTCTCCATCCGGCGGACACCGAGTCGCTGCTCGGGGTGCTGGGACGGCTGAAGGAGGCCGGGAACTCGGTCTTCGTCGTGGAGCACCAGATGGATGTGGTACGCCGGGCCGACTGGCTGGTCGATGTGGGGCCGCTGGCCGGTGAGCACGGGGGCCGGGTGTTGCACAGCGGCCCTCCGGCCGGGCTCGCGGAAGTGACGGAGTCGGCCACCCGCCGCTTCCTCTTCGACGACGGGCCCGTGCCGGAACGGGAGGTGCGTGCGCCGTCGGGCTGGCTGCGGCTGAGCGGGGTCGACCTGCACAACGTGCGGGGAGTGGACGCGGCGTTCCCGCTCGGCGTCTTCACGGCCGTCACCGGGGTCTCCGGATCGGGGAAGTCGACGCTGGTCGGTCAGGTCCTGGCCGGTGCGCTCGCCGACCGGCGGGCCGGTGCCGGCGAGGACCCGGCCGCGGAGCGCCCGGCACCCTGGTGTGCCTCGGCGCAGGGGCTGGATGCGGTGGACCGTCTCGTACAGGTCGACCAGCGGCCGATCGGCCGTACCCCTCGGTCCAATCTGGCCACGTACACCGGGCTCTTCGACGTCGTGCGCAAGCTGTTCGCCGGGACGGAGACCGCCCGGGAGCGCGGCTACAGGGCCGGCCGGTTCTCCTTCAATGTGGCGGGCGGGCGGTGCGAGACCTGCCAGGGCGAGGGATTCGTCTCCGTGGAGCTGCTCTTCCTGCCCAGTACATACGCACCCTGTCCGGACTGTCATGGTGCGCGGTACAACCCGCAGACCCTGGAGGTCACACTGCGGGGTCTGGACATCGCGCAGGTGCTGGATCTGACGGTGGAGTCGGCGGCCGGGTTCTTCGCGGGCACTCCGGGCGCCGAGCGCAGTCTGCGGACCCTGCTCGACGTGGGGCTCGGCTATCTGCGGCTCGGTCAGCCCGCGACGGAGCTGTCCGGCGGTGAGGCCCAGCGGATCAAGCTCGCCACCGAGCTCCAGCGCACCCGGCGGGGCCACACCCTGTATCTGCTGGACGAGCCGACGACGGGGCTGCACCCCGCCGATGTCGAGGTGCTGATGCGGCAGTTGCACGGCCTCGTCGACGCGGGCGACACGGTGGTGGTCGTGGAGCACGACATGGCGGTGGTCGCAGGCGCCGACTGGGTGATCGACCTCGGTCCCGGCGGCGGCGACCAGGGCGGGCGCATCATGGCGGCGGGGACGCCCGTGGACGTGTCCCGGGCGGCCCGGAGCCACACGGCTCCGTACCTCCGGACCGCACTCCACCGCGACTGATCACTGAACCGTCGTCAACTCCCCTGCTTGCCTTGCGCGTTGCCGCTCCTGGCAAGCAAAGGGGAATGAAACAGTAAAGAACATTGACAGTCATCTGGTCCAGACCAATTATGGGCATGCCTCACGGCCGCTCCTCGCCGTGCGGCACGTGACCCCGGCCGGGAATCACAGGAACGGGCCGCGCCCGGCGACGGGTGCGGCCGAGCCGTGCGATCCGCCCGTTGTCTCACCCCGCTGGGAGCTGCCCCATGAGACCTCCAAGAACAGTCGGCGCCGTCCTGAGCGCCTTGGCCACCGTCGTCGCGTCCGCAGGTCTGATTCTCGGATCGGGCGCCGGCGCACAGGCCGCCGCGACCGCCGCCTCTCCCCTGCCCGCACACGTCTTCGCCCCGTACTTCGAGGCGTGGAACGGCGACAGCCCGGCCGCACTCTCGCAGGCGTCCGGCGCCAAGTACCTGACCATGGCCTTCATCCAGACGGAGGCCCGCGGTTCCTGCACCCCCTACTGGAACGGCGATTCGAGCACACCCATCGCCCAGTCCGAGTTCGGCGCCGACTTCACCACCATCCGGTCCCGCGGCGGCGACGTGATCCCGTCGTTCGGCGGCTACACGGCCGACAACGGCGGCACCGAGATCGCCGACAGCTGCACGAGTGTCGACTCCATCGCGGCGGCCTACGAGAAGGTCATCACGACCTACGACGTGTCCCGTCTCGACATGGACATCGAGGACAACTCGCTGGAGAACAGCGCCGGGATCGACCGCCGCAACAAGGCGATCAAGAAGGTGCAGGACTGGGCGGCCGCCAACGGGCGCTCGGTGCAGATCTCGTACACCCTGCCCACCACCACGAGCGGTCTGGCCGACAGCGGTCTCGCGGTGCTGGAGAACGCGGTGTCCAACGGCGCCAAGGTCGATGTCGTGAATCTCATGACCTTCGACTACTACGACGGCGCCTCGCACAACATGGCGCAGGACACCCAGACGGCGATCACCGGGCTCAAGGGCCAGCTGGCCGATCTGTACCCGTCGAAGACCGACGCCCAGCTGTGGGGCATGACCGGCATCATCGAGATGCCGGGCATCGACGACTACGGCCCGGCCGAGACGTTCACCACGGCCGATGCCACCTCGGTCTACAACTGGGCCGTCGCCAAGGGTGTCAGCACCCTGTCGTTCTGGGCGCTCCAGCGCGACAACGGCGGCTGCCCAGGCACCGGGGGCAGCGACACCTGCTCCGGCATCGCTCAGGACACCTGGTACTTCACCCACACCTTCGCCCCGTTCACGGGCGGCGGCACCGGTCCGGTGACGGACGACTACTCGGTGGCCGTGGCCCCCGCCTCGGCGACGGTCGCCCCCGGTGGCTCCACGACGGCGACGGTGAACACCGCGGTCATCTCCGGCAACGCGAAGACCGTCGCGCTGACGACGAGCGGGGCGCCCGCCGGTGTGACGGCGACGCTCAGCCCGGCCTCGGTCACCGCGGGCGGGACGTCGAAGCTGACGGTCGCCGCTTCGGCGTCCGCGGCCCCCGGCACGTACCGGATCGATGTCACCGGCACGGCGGGCACGCTCAGCCACGCGGCGGCCTTCACCCTCACGGTGTCGGGCCCGGGTGGCGGCACCGGGGCCCTGGTCAACGGTGACTTCGAGTCGGGTTCGCTCGGCCCCTGGACGTGCGAGTCCGGTGGCGCGGTCGTCTCCACGCCGGTGCACGGCGGTACGCACGCACTCGCCGCGGCGGCCACCGCGTCGCAGACCGGCGAATGCGCTCAGACGCTCACCCTGTCGCCCAACACCAAGTACACACTGAGCGGTTGGGTGCAGGGCAGCTACGGCTACCTCGGTGTGCGGGGCGACGCGACGGCCAGCGTCTGGGGCTCGTCGAGCGGTTACGCCAAGCAGTCGGCCGCCTTCACCACCGGCTCGACCGGCAAGGTGACCGTCTATCTGCACGGCTGGTACGGGCAGGGCACGGTGTACGCGGACGACCTCTCCGTCACTTCCTGACCCCGCGAGTCGTCCGGGACTTCCCGGCTCCGGAGGTGGGCGGCCTCCGGAGCCGGGAACAGCACCGCACCGGGACGCTCCCGGGCGGCTCGGTGTTCAGGCCGCCACCACGCCGCTGCGCAGCGATCCGATGCCTTCCACCTCGACCTCCACGAGGTCGCCGGGCCGGAGGAACCGGTTGGAGAAGACACCCGCACCGCGCGGTGAGCCGGTGCAGATCACATCGCCCGGCTCAAGGGTCTGATACCGCGAGAGGAACGAGATCAGCTCGGGCAGGCGGTGGATGAGGCTGCTGGTGCGATCGTCCTGGCGCAGCTCGCCGTTGACCCGGGTCCGGATGCGCAGGTCGAACGGTTCGGCGAACTCGTCCTCGGTCACCAGACAGGGCCCGAGCGGCTTGAAGGTGTCGAAGCTCTTGGAGACGCCGATGGACGCGGTCGGATCACCCGACATGGCACGGCGCTGGATGTCCCGGGCCGAGACATCGTTGACCACCGTCAGACCGGCAAGGTATTTCCCGGCGTCCGCGGTCGCCACGGCCGTGGCGGTGCGGCCGATCACCGCGGCCACCTCGCCCTCGTAGTCGACCTCACCGGCCGCGACGGCCGGGAGGACGATCGTCTCCGACGGCGCCATCACCGCGGATCCGGCGACGACCTGGAAGTTCGGCTCCTCCGGCATCCGGACGGAGCCCCTGCCCAGCGCCGCCAGCATCTCAAGCGCCTCCTCGGCGTGGCTGCGGTAGTTGAGGCCGACGATGAGGACCTTGCCGGGGCGGCGCACCGGGGCGAGGACCCGCACCTCGCCGAGTGCGACCCGGCGCACCGTCCTCGCCGACCGCGCCGCCGCGACGCCGGGACCGCGCAGCAGCGCGCCCAGCTCGTCGAAGGGCAGATCGAGCAGCGACAGCTCCCCCGGGCGGTCCTCCCGGGCAATGCCTTGATCGGTGCTGTACAGACGCATCACGAACTCCCTCGTTCGGCCGGCCCACATTCTCTTGCTCTTAAGCCAAGAGGCATCTTGTACGAGAGTCAAGAGATGTGGCCGGACGCCATGGGGGACACCCGCTGCCGCCCGCGTACGCCGGGCACCCCCGGCATAGGCTTCCGTACCATGCCACGCAATCGACAGCAGATTCCGAAGGCCGAGCGCGAGGCCGCGCTGGTCGACCACGCATGGGAGCTCTTCGCGGCCCGGGGATACAAGGGGACCAGCCTGGCCGAGGTGGGGCGCGCCGCGGGCGTCGCGGCCAACGCGGTGCGCTGGTACTTCCCCACCAAGGACGACCTCTTCGCCGCCGCACTCGATCACTACGTCACACAGGCACGGGAGCGCATCGAAGCGGACGAGGAACTCACCGGAGACCCGCAGCGCGAACTGGTGGCGCTCCTGCTGGACATGGAGCCGTACCGGGGGCTGCACCGGGAGGCCTACGAACGGATCGGAGACTCGGAGGCGCTCGCCGCGACGTACGGGCGGATCCAGGAGTGGCTCGAAGGGCGCCTGCTGACCACCATCACCGGCAAACTGCCGGCCGACGCCGATGTCGGCCTGATCGCGGACACCGCCCATGTGCTCTTCGAGGGCCTGCTGGTCAGCGTCCGGCGCCTGGACCGCCCCACCGCGGAGGTCGTCCAGCTCCTGACCGAGGCACTCACGGCAGCCGCGGCCGCGCGCTGCGGCACCGCCGAATGACGAAACAGCCGCTCACGCGGCTCACGGAGTAGGAGCGACATCGAGCCGAGCACCCCGGGACAGCCGGAACGCCACCTTCCGGGCACCTCGCGACCCGTGAGCGACCCCCTCTTGTCTGCCATACAAGAACGCACCTATGCTGCTCTTGCATGCCAGACAAGAAGGCGTCGCGCCTACGACCAGGAGGTCGCTCCCATGGCTTCTCCGAGCAAACTCGCCCATGTCGTTCTCAAGACCGGTCAGCCGACAGCCATGACCGAGTGGTATCTGCGCGTCCTGGAAGGACGTGTCACCTTCGCCAACGACTCCCTGGCCTTCCTCACGTACGACGATGAACACCACCGGATCGCGCTGATCTCCACCGGGGCCTCGGAGCGCCCGGGAGATGGACACACCGGCCTGCACCACGCGGCGTTCACGTACGACACGCTCGCGGATCTGCTCGGCACCTACCAGCGGCTGAACGCGGAGGGGATCCACCCCTTCTGGTGCGTCAACCACGGGCCGACCACCTCGATGTACTTCGAGGACCCCGACGGCAATCACATCGAACTCCAGATCGACAACTTCGCCACCGAGGAGGCCCTCCACGAGTGGTTCGCCTCGGGTGCCTTCGAGGAAGATCCGATCGGTACCCGTTTCGACCCCGACGAACTGGTCCGCCGTTTCGAGTCCGGTGAGCCCCTCGCCGATCTGGTCAAGCGCTCATGACGGCCGCCGACACCCCCGTGGTCATCATCGGCGCCGGTCCCGTCGGACTGGCCACGGCGCTGGTGCTGGGCCGGCACGGCGTGCCCAGCGTCGTGTGCGAACAGTACGGAGGCATCAATCCGCATCCCCGTGCCCATGTCGTCAACACCCGGTCGATGGAACTGCTGCGGAGCTGGGGAATCGCGGACGCGGTCCGCAAGGACTCGGTGGACCCCCGGTGGGCGCTCAGCATCCACTGGAAACAGACCCTCTCGGGTTCCGGACTCGGCCGGATCAACATGGCCGAGGGGCACGGGGAGCAGCTGCTCCGGCGCATCGACGCCTCCCCCGAGATGATCACCTCCTGCGCCCAGGACCGCGTGCAGCAGCATCTCCTCGAAGCGGTCCTCTCGCAGGGCATGGCGACCGTCCGCCACAACACCACCGTCCTCGACATCGCGGACCGCGGCGACGCGGTCGATGTCAGCGTGGAGGGCGGGCAGCGGAAACAGACGCTCCGTGCCCGCTACGCCGTTGCCGCGGACGGGGCGGCCGGTGGCGTACGGGAGAAGCTCGGCATCACGACCGAGGGCTCGCCGGTCCTGGGCCATCAGCTGAACATCTACTTCCACGCGGACCTGTCCCCCTGGACCGAGGCCGATCCGGCCCTGCTCATCTGGGCCATCAACACCACCTCCCCCGGTGTCTTCATCGGGATGGACGGTGTCCGCAGATGGACGTTCCAGCGGAGCTTCGATCCGGCCACCGAGTCGCCCGAGGACTACTCGCCCGAACGGTGCGCCCGGATCATCCGGGAGGCCGTCGGCGTGGACGAGCTGGATGTGGAGATCCGGTCGGTGGGCCCCTGGACGATGGTGGCGAGGACCGCCGAACGGTACCGGAGCGGCCGGGTCTTCCTCGCGGGCGACGCCGCCCACCAGTTCCCCCCGACGGGCGGTCTGGGCATGAACACCGGCCTGGCCGACGCGGACAACCTCGGGTGGAAGCTCGCCGCGGTGCTGGGCGGGTGGGCTCCCGAATCCGTGCTCGACAGCTACGAGAGCGAACGCCGCCCGGTCGCCGTCGGCAACGCCCGCCACAGCGTCCTCAACGCGACGAAGATGGCCGAGGCGGGGATCGGGCCGGACACCGCCGCCATCGCCGCCCGGCTCGAAAGCCCGGACCCGGAGATCGCTGCGCGGGAGCGTCGGCGGCTCGCGGCGGCCATCCCCCCGCAGCGCCCGCATTTCGACGCCCTCAACCAGGAGATCGGATACGTCTACGGAGCCGGGGGACACGCGGAGGGGGACGCCGGTGGCCCGCTCCCGGCGACGGAATACTCGCCCTCCCCGGTCCTCGGGGCGCGGCTCCCGCACGCCTGGGTCGAACGCGACGGTGCCCTGCTGTCGACGCTCGATCTCCTCTTCCCGGGTTTCACGCTGATCACGGGGCCCGCCGGCTCGAAATGGGCCGCGGCGTTCGAAGAGGCCGCCGGAGGGGTTCCGGCCCGGACGATCGTCGTGGGCCGGGACATCGAGGTCGTCGACGACTCCGTTCTGGAACGCCTCGGGATCGCCGAGGACGGAGCCGTCCTCGTACGCCCCGACAGCCACATCGCGTGGCGCAGCTGCGACGGCTCGCCCCTGCCGCTCGGCACCGCCCTCTGCGAAGTGCCGGACGCCTAGGGTCTTTCGTCTGGATCAGCCCGGCCTGATCCGAACGAAAGACCCTCGCCCCGGTCCGCACAACCGCTTCGAGCCGGATGGTTCGCGCGGCGCCGGTCCTTCGGGGCCACCTCGAAGGAACGGCGCCCCGGACCC
>NZ_JBHXTM010000051.1:0-59683 GCF_042677325.1 Streptomyces sp. NPDC127117 | reverse complement strand
CTGACCGGCTACCGCCGACTCAACCACCGCTACGAACGCCACCCCCGCAACTACCCGGCCTTCCTCGGACTCGCCGCCGCCCTCTGCTGCTACAAACGACTCGCCGACTCACCACATAGGACACGGTCTTAGAAGTCATCTCGATCGGTGAATCGAAGTGCGGGTGACCCGGCCGGCTGAGCCTCTGGGGGCTGGTGCGACGATGCGGGGATGCGTGAGGTCAATGAGTTGATCAACGTCGAGGATCCAGCCTGGCCGCTCCTCCTTCAGGAGCTGTCCGGCACCGACGTACCAGTTGAGGTGCTGCCCGGCGATGGCGAGATAGGCCGCGCCTCCCTGCTGCAGCTGCAGGTGTCAGCCCGTTCGAATTTGGGCGGCATTGCGCTGAACTGCGGCGGTTTGCTCGTGGACAGCGGATGGCTGAGGATCTTCGGGAGCCCGAACGGCGCCGGACCCGAAGGACTGCCCAGCCTGGCCGAGATCAACGCGCTACCCGCGACGTTCGATCCCGCATGGCGGGCGGGGGCAGGGCTGGTGGTCGCGCACGATGTGCTGGGCGGAGTCTTCACCCTCAACGGAGGCAACCCCTGTGAGGCCGGTCGGCCCGGCGAACCAGGCGAGATCCTCTACTTCGCCCCCGACGCCCTTGGCTGGGAGCCCCTGGGCGCCGGCCACTCGGCATGGCTGTCCTGGATTCTCTCTGGAGGACTCCGAGAGTTCTACGAGGGCCTGCGGTGGGACGGTTGGCGCAACGAAGTCTCCGTGCTGAACGGTCGGCAGGGACTGTCCTTCTTCCCCCCGCTGTGGTCGGCCGAGGCCCGCCAAGATCTGCTGGCGACCAGTCGTCGAGCGGTGCCCATGGCGGAACTCCTGGGCCTGAGTCGCGACTCCTGCCTGCAGTTCGACGGCGCCGACCCGGGGTTCCTCGGAGCTGCCTGAACCGGCTCACCCATCCAGACGCCGGTAGCAGATGAGGATGGCGGCGATGCCGGCGAAGGCAAGGAAGACCCCTTGTCGCCATGGAGTTTGGCGGGCAGCCGTCGACGCGGTCCGCGGCGCGAGCGGATGGGCGGGATGCCGCGGACGAGGGGTTCCAGGCCCTGGCTGTCGTGGGTGTTCGCGGCGGAGATCCCGATGGAGAGGGGCAGACCGGTCCGTTCGGTGATCAGGTGGATCTTTGACCTTTTCTTGCCGCGATCTACCGGATTCGGACCCGTCAGGTCCCCCCTTTGAGGGCCCGCATGTTCACCGAACCTATCGCGCATCGCGACCAGTCCAACTCCCCGCGCGCACCGAGTTGGTTCAGGACCAGGCGGTGGAGTTTGCCCCACACCCTGGCCCGGCTCCACTCGGTGAACCGGCGGTGCGCGGTCGGTCCGGACGGACCGAACACTGGCGGCAGTTGCCGCCAGGTACAGCCCGTCGTGGCCACGAACACCATCGCCACCAGCACTTCGCGATCACCGTACCGCCGTCGGCCACCGCCCTGCGGGCGGACCGGAGCAGCCGGAACTACCCGCTGGAACAACTCCCACAACCCGTCCGGAACCAGACGTTCCACCCACGCCATCACGACAGACATCCTAGTGATCAAGCCAGTTGAGACGACCTCTAAGGTCTGCTGACGGGGGTGGACGATCTGGTCCGCTAGAGCGGGTCAATCGTCCACCCCAAGGAATCCACACTGGTCAAGCATCCGAACAGCCCTGGACGAGAACCGGTCCTCCCGGCCCCCGCCTGGTTCGGGTCCGGGGCCGGGATCCGTACCGGGTCACCCGCACAAGCGGTGCGGTCCCGGGACGCCGCCGGGTCCGCGGTCGGGGCGGCCACGAACCCGAACATGTACTGATGGTCAGTGCATGCCGCCGCCGGCCTGCTCCAGTTCGGCGCGCACTCTGGCGGCCAGCTCCTGGTCGGCCAGGAGCTGCTTGCCGAGGATCCGCAGGACTGGCGCGAGTGGTACTTGGGGGAGCTCCAGTGCCGCGGCAGTGATGTTGCACCACCTCTTGAGTGCGCGGTGGTCGGCGGGGCTCAGGTCGAGCGTGACCCGCACGGGTGTGGTGCGCGCGGCGCGGGAAACGGTGGGCGCGGAAGGGTTTTCCTCGTCCACGAAATCGGAGATCGGCTTTCTGCGGAGGGTGGTCATGCGCTGGCTTTCTCCCGTGCCTCGGCAATTCCGGCTGCTGTGGCCGGAATGTGGTTCCGGATGTGCTGGCGGGCTGCTCTACAACGTGCCGTTGACGTACGGCGTGCCCTCCAACTCACCCGCATCAACGTCACGTGCGCCAGGGCCGTCACGCCTTGGCCCGCCCCGACGCCGCCGACCCCAGATCGCCACCGCGGCCGGGCCGGACGGGGCTGTTGGCTGGGCCGTCGTCCAGGAACGCGAGTAGACCCCCGCCGCGTGGTCGGCCGCCATGGTCTGCCGGTCAGGTGTGGAAGCGGGAGAGCCAGCCGCCGGCCTTCTGTGCGGCGGCCTGTTCCTCGGCCTCCTGGCGCAGGCGTTCCTGCTCCTGGCGCTCGCGTTCCTCGGCTCGAGTCTTGGCCTGCTGCTTGGCCTCGGCTGTTACGGACTGGTGCTGGCAGTGCTCGCACAGGTGCGGGTGCGACTGGCGCTTGCTCCAGTCCCGGGTGTCTGCCGAGGTCGCGGTCGATGACCTGGGGGCGATACGGCGGAGGCGCGCTGTGCGGGGTCTGTGGCTGTGCTTGGTGGGGTTCTCGGGGTGTGGCCTCGTCCCTGTGAGAAGGTAAAATGACACATTCGCTCCCTTTAGTGATCCTGCCGCCGACGACTGGATCGTCGAAGAGTGGGCCAGGACGGGCCCGAAGGCTCAGGATCCGACCCGGGCACTGGGGTACACCGTGAGCAGGGTCCGCCAGGAGCACGCGGCCATCATCGGCGTGCTGGACCAGGCCGTCGACCACCTGACTCCTGCGGAGATCGCGGTGGAGCTCGCCGCGCGGGGGTCACTCTTCATCCGGAGGTCGTGGCGCAGCGGCTGAGGGCTCTGCAGGAGACGTTCCTGGCGGTTTCGGGGCAGCCGGACAACGAGATCGAGCGCTGGCAAGAGCTGAGTGGAGCGCGGTGGCGGTACACCGCGACGGCGCACGGTCGGCTGGTGCAGCGGCTGTGGACCGTGCTGTCGGCGGAGGGGATGGTGCAGCGGGAGGTTGCGCTGGACGGGCTGGCTCGGATCCGTGACGCGCTGACGGCCCTGCAAGGGGAGGCGCTGGGGGCGTGCGGCGGCGGTGCGTGTGGAGGTGGTGGCGTAAGCACGTACGGAGGCTGGGGGCAGGGGGAGGACGAGGAGGAAGTGGTCTGGCAGCTGGCCCGGCTGCTGAAGACGCGGGCGTGGCTGGTGGGCGGGCGGGACGATGCGGCCATCGAGGCGGTGTACCGGCATCGGGGCGCGCTGCGTGAGGTGCTGGCGGCGGTGGGGTGCACGCTGGCGCTGGAGGCGGATCTGGTGCGTGTGTACAACCCCGCTCCCCCGCTCTCGGCACGGCTGCCGGAGGTGGGTAGTGCGCAGGGGGTGTGGTTCTGGCTCGCGGTCGGTGCGCTGGAGTCGCTGCCGGCCAGGGTCCGACTGGGGCAGGTGGCCGCGGCGGCGCGGGCCGGCGCGGCCGAGATCGAGCTGCCGGTGACGCAGTCACGCGTGGAACTTTCGGCGTTCGCCGCCGGGCTGCGGCGGCTGTGTGGCTGCGGGGTGCTGGAGGAGCTGGAGGGCCGGGTCGAGGCGTTGGTGGACGGTGAGGAGGATCCGCCCGTGCTGCTGAAGGTCCATCACACCCGGCTTCTGCACTTGCTGCCCCGGGGTGTGCCGGTCGACGACTGGGGCAGTGGGCCATCGATCCCGCCGGAGATCCGGCGGGGTGGCTGGCCGGGCTGGAGCGGCCGGCTGGTGACAACGCCGCGGTCAGCTGTTTCCACGGGGTGGTGCGGGGACCTGCTTCCACCCGCGCATCCACCGCGGCGACGAGGGACTCTTTGCGACTCGGCTCCAGTCCGACGGTCAGAGCCGGCACGCCCGGATTCCACACGGCGTGCTCGACCGCAGCCGCGATCTCCGCAGGGCCGCCCCGGGCGGGCAGGAGGAGAACCTGGTCCTGGTCGGTGACGACGAAGCCGAAAGCCGGAGCCGGCTGCCCGTAGGTTGTGACGGACTCGCTGCGCAGCAGCACGACTCAGTGAAGGGCTGTGCGGGCCCGGCTGGAAACTCTGTACATAGTTCGGAGTTTCTGGGGCCTTCTTCATGGCGAGCGGAAAAACCCGCGCTCAGTCTCAACCAATCCTGGATATTCCCAGCACATGCCCCGCCCCGTACCTCAACTGCACCCCCCGAAATGACAGAAGTCCTGTTCCAGGGGGTGCGGGCCACTGGGACTGGGGCGGCGTGAAGCGGTCGACGCCGCAATATCGCTCCGCCGGAGCAAGTCGACGGGGAAGGGGCACCGTGCGGTCGGTCAGGAGGCCGCAGGCGCCCATCCACCATCCTCACGAGGCCGCGTGCCCCATCAAGTGGGTCACCGGCCACGAACCCCTCACTCCCGCCCTCGATGACGTCGCCCTGGTGACGCCCCCGAACTGTGTCACCGGCCGCACTGACGCGAAATACTGCGCCGGAACATGCCATCCGTAGGACAAGGGAAGCATGAGGGCAACGGCGCGTGGCCTCACGGAGCCACTACTGAGAGGAAGGGCCGCGACATGCAGGGATGGCCGATTTATCTGGGTCTGCTTCTAGTCATCTCCCTGTGGGCAGGCCGCCAGTGGTTGGAGCGGCGACAGGTGCATCAGCTCACGGGAGAGGTGACCGCTGAGCCTCCCGTCCCCACACCTGACCGGCCTGAGCCGGTGCTGCGCGCAGCAGCGTCACGGGGGGAGGCACGGGCCATGCTCGAACTTGGCGACCTGGGCCTGCTCAAGCGAGACGTACCCCAGGCGCTGTCATGGTGGACGAAGGCCTTGGAGGCGGGCGATGATCTGGCGGCCTACCGCCTTGCCGATCTCCACCAGGTACTCGGTGACACAGAGAAGGCCTCGCTCCACTTCCGGCGCGCCGTCGAGGCCGGAGTGCCCGGAGCCGCCAACGATTACGCCATGTTCCTGATCGGTCAGGGCGACGACGCCGGCCATGGACAACTGCTGTGCGCCGCCGAGGAAGGCGACGCGTTGGCCATGTACAACCTCGCCTACCTGGCGGCTGAACGCGGCGATCTGACCGAGAGCGAGCGATGGAGTCGAGCCAGTGCCGAGGCCGGACACGCCGGCGGAGCATTCTCCCTGGGCCTCCTCTCCTACGAGCGCGGTGACCTGGAGGCTGCGGAGACCTGGTACCGCAAAGCAGCCGGGGCACAGCACTCGGATGCGATGTTCAACCTCGGAAACCTTCTGCGCGAGCGGGGAGACCTCGACGGCGCGGAACACTGGTACGGTCGGGCCGCTGCGGCAGGCGTTGCGGAAGCCGCCGAAAACCTCGTTCTCCTGCGCCGCACTAGCGGCTGATCGCACAGTGTCACCGGGGTCCACGCATGGCCGAGAGCGGCGCGCGGAACCGTTCGAACGACCGCACCCCGGTCATCCTCCGCAGCAAGCCCGTCATGGGCATCGTCCTGATGGCACTGGGAGTGACGCTCCTGGCCATGGGGCTGCCCGAGAACTGGATCGACCTGGCCGCCCTCACCCTCGCCGCCGTGACCGCGGTGCGGTCACTGGCACGCCGTCCCCTCGGCGGCCGGCGCGATGACCGCAGCGCGGCAGGACGAGCTGGACGCGAACGCCACCCCCGCAACTACCTGGCCTTCCTCGGCCTCGCCGCCGCACTCTGCTGCTACAAGCGACTCCTTCGACTCACCACATATGACACGGTCTTAGGTGCGGCAGAATCGCCATGAACTTGGCTGCCAGCACGACTTGTTTCCCTTCCAACCTGCTCATGACAGACCAACACATCAGCGAGGGGAAAGCCACGAGTTAGAGATCTGCACGCCCTTAGTTGGATATGAGGTACGGGGGTTTTCCCTACCATGCTCTCTCCTGCTGCCCGCATTGTTCGGGCGATTCCCTTCGGCCAGACTGGACGAGTCCGATGGTTGTCCGGTTCAGCTGGGTGAGCGCCGCCACTGGCAGTGCAGGGAGTCGCGCGCCCATGGTTTCCACTGATTCCCGAACATTCCTTGGTTATCCCATCAAGGAAGAAAAGGAATTTATCGGTGGCGCGGATCGGCATTACGTTCTTGAAACGTACTCCATGCGGTGGCGCCAGCATATCTCGATTACCCAAAGCACGACCGCCGGCATTCATGGCATCCCCCTCGTTTAACGCTAGAAATTCAAAAGGCATCCTCGCAATGTTTATAAAATTCCATGATCTCATGCGAAATCGCATCCGAAGGGAGCCCAGGGCCGTAGTCCACCGGAGGGCGGGAACCACACGGCGGGAGGCTACTGGATACGGCTCACGCCGGCTGCGTACCCGCGCAGCCGCAGTAGCAGTGGCATCGGCCCTTGCAGCCGTCACGATGTCGGCATGCTCCAATGACTCGAAGGATCATTCGAATTCCGCGTCTCCGAACGCTCCAGGTGTGAGCGCCGAGCTGCAAAAGCTCATGGACGCCTCACCGTGGGCAACAGGCGACTGGGGCGTGCAGGTCGCCGACCTGAAGACAGGAAAAGTCCTCCAGTCGAAGAACGCCGAATCCAAGTTCATGACTGGATCGACAGCCAAGACCTTCGCGGTAGGCGCAGCCCTCGACGATCTCGGCAGCGACCACCGTTTCCGTACGCCAATCGTGCACAGCGGTTCGATATCAGAGGCCGGACGACTCACAGGCAACCTGATCATGGTGGGAAGCGGCGATCTGGCTCTCGGCGGACGGACGACTGCGGCAGGACAACTGGACGTCCCCGACTTCGACCACTACGACGCAAATGCCGTGCCGGGAATGGCAACCATCACCCGGGAAGACCCGCTGGCAGGCATCAATGACCTGGCTCGTCAGGTCGCGGCAAGCGGCATCCGTCAAGTGGACGGCAACGTGATCATCGACAATCGGCTCTGGGATCCGGTGTCGATCGGTGGGACGCCTGTCACGCCAACGGTGGTCAACGACAACCTCATTGACCTGCTCATCACGCCCGGCACGCCCGGCAACCCGGCGCAGGTCGACTGGCGGCCCAAGACGGCAGCCTTCACCGTCGACGCGAACGTCACAACCACGCCCGCCGGCACGAAGCCGGCGGTGAAGACCGAAAGCAACGCCCCCGGGCACATCCGGGTTCGAGGCTCGGTGCCCGCTGACGCCACCGCACCATTCGTGGCGACATTCCAAGTACCCGACCCCGCAGCATTTGCCCGCACCGTACTCATCGAGGCTCTTGAGCGGAATGGTGTCACCGTCAGCGCCCCGACGCTCGGATCCAACCCCGGCTCCGACCTTCCGTCATCGGAGGAGGTGAAGGCCTTGCCTGTCTCGGCGACGTACACGTCGCCGCCCTTCAGGGAATACGCCAAGTTGATCAATAAGGTCAGCCACAATCTCGGCGCCAACCTCTTGCCACCGCTGATGGCAGTCAATCACGGCAAGCACACCTATGCCGACGGAATGCAGATCGAGCGGAACTTTCTCGCCGGCGCAGGTATTGACCCGAATTCGTTCACTCTCGTCGATGCCCAAGGCTTGACCGGGGACAAGGCCACACCAGCCGCACAGACGGAGTTGCTGCGGCATCTTTCCCACAGTCGCGACTTCAGCACCTTCTACGACTCTATGCCGAGCCTGGGTGTCGATGGATCACTCGCGGATGTCATCGCGCACACCGACCCTGCCGCAGGACACATTCGCGCGAAGACCGGCACCCTGGTCGGCGCTTTCAAGAGCAAGCTGGCTCTCACCACCAAGGCGCTTGCAGGATACGTTGACGCGAAGAATGGTCACCGTCTCGTCTTCGCCATCTACGTGAACAACGTCCCCGTCCCCAGCAACAGCGTCAGCGACGCGATCGACCTGGCGCTAAAGGCCAACAAGCAATTGGGATCAATGGCCGCCAACATCTACCAGAACCCCGAAGGGAGCAACTAATACTCCAGCTGTAGATCGTGATCTTCATTTGGTGGCCACTGTCTGGCGTCACCAGCTGGCGACAAGCGTTTCCTCCTTCCCTCGATTGCGGTACAGCCAGGTGGTCCCCGGCGCGATGGCCCCGGTCAGATAGCCGACGATGGGCTCCCGCTGCGTTGCGCTGTCCAGCTCGCCGAGCAGCTTCAGGGCGTCAGGCAGGGGGAAGAAGGCGGCCTGTTTGATGTCGTCGTCCTCTGGTGCGACGTCCCCCGACCACTCGTCGATCTCGAAGGCAGCGGCCAACGCCGAAGGGTGCTGCTCGGAGTCGATGTGCATGAGGAATGCTGTCCGTACCGGGTCGCCCACCAGCAGCCCGGTCTCCTCCTGCAGTTCGCGCCGGAGAGCTTCGTGCATGAGCTCGCCGTCCTCGACTCCGCCGCCGGGGAGGGACCAGAGAATCTCGCCGTCGATGCCGAGGCTCTCTCGCACGAGCAGGATCTCGTTGCCTTGGCGGATGATGCCAATGACCAACTGCACCCGGGGCGCTGGGGCCTTCAATTCCACTGCTGTCATGCCGCAGACCGTATGTGATGGCCAGTTCGCCGGTAGCCCGGGCCGCTGAGGAGACGGGTGCAGCCACCGTTGATCATCGTGAGTTGTGTGGACTTACGAAGAGACGGTGGCCGCGGGTCACAGCATAGATCCTGCCCGTTGGCAGGAGGCGTTCGAGGTGGTCATGGGCCGCATCGCGGGTCGGTTCGTCCGGGTCGAACCCCGGCTGAGGGCCGGGCGGTTGGTGCTGGGGCTGTTGTCGGACATGCCGCGCAAGAACTGCTGGACGATCGCGGAGTGGGCCGGCGAGAAGACCCCGCACGGTATGCAGCATCTGTTGTGCCGGGCGTCCTGGGACGCCGATGCGGTGCGCGATGACGTGCGCGAGTATGTCGTCGAGCATCTCCACGACGAGGCGGCGATACTGGTCGTGGACGAGACCGGCGACGTGAAGAAGGGCACCCGCACCGTCGGGGTCCAGCGCCAGTACACCGGCACCGCCGGCCGGATCGAGAACTCCCAGGTCGCCGTCTACCTCGTCTACGCCGGCGCCCGCGGACACGCGGCGGTGGACCGGGAGTTGTACGTCCCGCGCTCGTGGACTTCGGACCCGGAGCGTTGCCGGGTGGCTGGGCTGGGCGAGGACGCCGTCCTCGCGACCAAGCCGGAGCTGGCCCGCACGATGATCGAACGATTCCTTGACGCCGGGCGCCACGTCGACTGGGTGACCGGCGACGAGGTCTACGGCGGCAACCCGAAACTGCGGGCGGCTCTTGAGGAACGCGGCATGGCCTATGTGTTTGCAGTGGCCTGTTCGGCCGAAGTGACCACCGGTGCGGGAAAGTTCCGCGCCGACGCGCTGGCCAGGAAGCTCCCAAGGCGGGCCTGGCAGAAACTGTCCGCCGGCTGCGGCGCGAAGGGTCACCGCTACTACGACTGGGCCGTCATCGACCTCACCGACCCGGCGCCGGGCCACCGTCAGCTGCTGATCCGGCGCAACCGCAACACCGGCGAACTCGCCTACTACCGCTGCCATTCAACCAGGACGGTCCCGCCGAGCACCCTGGTCAGGACGGCCGGATCAAGGTGGCGGGTGGAGGAGACCTTCCAGACCACGAAGGGCTTGGCCGGACTCGATGAACACCAGGTCCGCCGCTACCCGTCCTGGAGCCGCTGGGTCACCCTCGCCATGCTCGCGCATGCCTTCCTCGCCGTCGTCCGCGCAGACGAGCGCACACGTCGCACCGGACCGGATGACCTGGCCCCGCTGACCTGTAACGAAATCCAGCACCTGTTCCTCGCTGTCACCGTCCGGCCGCTGAACGACCTCGCCCACCGGCTTGGCTGGTCCGACTGGCGACGCCGCCACCAGGCACGATCACAGACCAGCCATTACCGCCGGCAAACCGAAGCCGAGACATGAAGATCACGATCTACAGCTGGAGCACTAACCTCCCTGGCTTCAATCACGAGTCCTGGGTTCTGGCACAGATCCTGGGGAGCGGTCGCGGAGCGTCACCTCGGTGTTCGATTGCGAGGGATGGGGTCGCGTGAGATCACGTATGCCTGGTTGTCCGGTAGGCCAACAAAACCGATTGCCGAGGCGCGGGGCAGTGCGCACAATCTCCGTCGTGATCTCTCAATGCCGTGACCACCGTCGTCCCAACTTCGCCACGCACATTGAGGATCACCGCCTTGAACCACGTCATACGTGAGTACCGCCCTGCCGACGAGGTTTCCTGGCTGCGCTGCCGGGTGCTCTCGTTCTTGGACACCCCCTACTTCGACGACGTCCTAACAGCCAAGCCCGAGACACCCACCCCGGGCTTCGCACTGGTCGCAACGGCAGAGCAGGAAACCGTCACAGGGATCATTGATGTCTCTGTCGACGACGAACTGGCGACCATCGACACCGTCGCTGTCCACCCGGACTACCAGCGCCACGGCCTTGGCCGTACTCTCCTCACCGAGGCACGCGCCCGTGTCAGCGCGCTGGGTGTACCGACGTTGGATGCCTGGACGAGGGACGACCCCGCGACGCTGCGCTGGTATCGGGCGATGGGCTTCACCGAGAGCCAGCACTACCTTCATGTCTACGCCAGCTATTACGCTGACCCCAGCGAGCCGGACAGGGCTACCAGCGAACGCCGGCCGGGGCTGAGGCCGATGGCTTCCTTCCTCCACGCCAGCCTGGAGAACGAACAACTCATGCGCGAGCAGTTCGCCCGCGTGCACGTCTGTCGCCGCTTCGCGATGGGCGTTCTCTGACATGAACGACACCATTTCTCGGATCTGGCGCAGTTCCGGTGCGGTGGTCGTGGTGGGTTACTGAAGCAGGATCATCTTGCGAAGGAGTTCGAATCCGGCTCGCCCGTAGAGCTGCCTCTTGAACTTTTTGATGCGGTTCACAGCGCCTTCGGTGGCTCCAGAGCTCCAGTCCAGAGTGAGTCCGGCGGTCACGGCGTCGAAGTCACGGTGCAGGTGGAGTGCGAAGCCGGTGAGGTCAGGCAGCTGGCTGGTGTCGACGGCGTCGATCCATGTGGGAAGCGTGGTGCCGAGGCGGTCGGTGAGGATCTCGCCGAAGTCGCGGATATGCCCGGCGGCGGTGTCCAGTTCGCGACAGCGGGCCAGGACGTCCTTCAAGCCCGCCCCGGTCCTCCTCCCTGAGGGAGATGGGGTGACGGGTGAGCCAGCCGGTCACCTTCCGCACCGACGGTGGCGGGGGCGGCGCGTCCGGCGGTACACCACGGCGATGTAGGCGCGGACCATGCCGTAGGTGACCCGGGCGCCCTGGGTGACCAGCTCACGGTGGAGCTGGGTGACGCTCGTGCAGCCCTCGGTGAACCAGCGGTCCAGGTGGGGCATATGGGGGTCCAGACGACTGGGGCGGGGCCGGTTGTCGCGGAGGGTGTCCTGCCAGCGCGCGGCGCTGGCGTAGCGCAGCACGGTGTTGAGGCCCCAACCCAGGTGCCGGGCGATCGCCCGGCGGGAGCGGCCTTGGGCGAGGAGTTCCTGGACCAGGGCGTGCGCGGCCTTCTTGCGCTGGGCCCGCAGGCCGGCTGGTTCCGTGCGGAGGGGCGTTGGGGCTGCCTGCGGGATGCTGGGTGGCGGCTCATCCGACATCGAGGGGCGCAGGCACTCGCGGTGGGCGGCGACGCAGGTCTCCACGGCCCGGCCCAGGCCCTGCCACAGGTGGAACCGGTCGGTGACCTGAAGAGCGTCGGGGGCGCCAATGACAGGGCTCGTTGAAAACGGCCACCCTCTGCTCGGGGGTGACCCCACACCTGCTCAGTGGATCTCCGCACCCATCTGGCGCCTGACCCGCGGGACCAGTCGACTCTCTACATCTCGGTACGGTGCACCAGGCCGTTCAGGATGAGGGCGAGGCCCGCCTCGAACGCCGACTCGTGGTCGATCACCGGCACGTCGACCGGTAGATCCGCGCTGTCACCGAGGCCGGTGTCTGCCTGCTCTTCCAGGACGCTGCCCACCGTGAAGCGGCCAGCGGCCAGCATCGCCATCTGCGCATCCTGCTCAAAGACACCGGAAGCCACGAGGAAATCCATCTTGCGGCGGATCCGGTCGAGGTCGCCGGTGGGGGTGCTGCCGGCGTGGAGCCGTGCGCCGTCCCGGCGCATCAGCAGGGTGCGCCTGAAGCTGCGCGTGTTGTCCGCGAACCAGTCGTGCCAATCGTCACCGGGCGTCGGCAGGGGCTCGGTCGCATGGGGTTCCATCGCCGCCTCCGCCATGGCGGCGAGGAGGTCCCTCTTGGTGCGGAAGTACCAGTAGAGCGACGGCTGCTCCACGTTCAGTCGCTTCGCCAGCCGTCTCGTGCTGACGGCGTCCAGCCCGACCTCGTCGAGCAGGCCGAGCGCCTCAGCGATGACGGTCTCGCGGTTCATCTTGGTCACGTTGACAATCTATCGCTGATAGATGACTCTCGAAAGGAATCTTTCACTGATAGATTTTGGAGGGATGGGCATGACGAAGGGACCAGGCAAGCCGCCCCTGCGGGTTCTCGTCGCCGGTGGTGGGATCGCGGGGCAGGCTCTGGCCTTCTGGCTCACCCGCGGCGGCCACCGGGTGACCGTCGTCGAACGCTTTCCGGCGCTGCGGGCCGCCGGGGCCCAGGTCGACCTGAGAGGGCAGGGCATCGAGGCCGTCAGGCGAATGGGGCTTCTCGACGCCGTCCGAGGCAAAATCGTGGACGAGGCGGGCGTCGCCTTCATCGACGCACGTGGCAAGGCCAAGGCGACGATCATGGCCAACACCTCCGGGAAGGGCCGGCAGACCCTCACGTCCGAGTACGAAATCATGCGCGGGGACCTGGTGCGCATCCTGCACGATGCGGCGAGGAACGACACCGAGTACCTTTTCGGCAAGAGCGTGGACGGCTTCGAGCAGGACACCCACAAGGTCATCACGCATTTCTCCGACGGGTCGTCCGGCGAATTCGACCTCCTGATCGGCGCGGACGGCCAGGGATCACGCATCCGGCGAGCGCTTCTACCGGAAGGTCTCGACCCGTACTGGCGGATGGGCATCCACATGGCCTACTGGTTCGTTCCGCGCATCGCGTCCGACAGCAACATCCGGGACACCTACATGGTCCCGGGCGGCCGTCAGATCATGCGCCGCAGCCACAACCCGACCGAGACCCAGGTGTACTTCGTCATACGGGAAGAATCCGAGGAAGCCTCGGAGATCCACCGGGAACCCGTCGAGCGCCAGCAGGAGTTCTGGGCGAACAGGTTCCGCGACGCAGGATGGCAGACCGAACGCTTCATCGAGGGCATGAAGACCAGCCCGTTCTACTACTCCCAGGAGATCGTCCAGGTCCGCACCGACACCTGGTCCAAGGGCCGCGTGGCCCTGGCCGGTGACGCCGCGCACTGCGCCTCCCCCTACAGCGGCATGGGCATCTCCGGCGGCCTGGTCGGCGCCCACGTCCTGGCCGGGGAAATCAACCGACACCCGGACGACCTGCCGACCGCACTGGCGAACTACGACCGCATGCTGCGTCCCTTCGTCAACGAGATCCAAGGCGAAGTCAACCCGCGCCTGCTGCGCCTGGGCATGCCGATGACCCAGCGCGCGATCGACACCTTCCAAGCCGCCACCGCGCTGGCCTGCTTCCTGCACATCCCCGAACTCGCCGCGCGCCTCTCGAAGGAGGACCGCGGCGGCAACTGGCAGCTCCCCGAGAACCCAGCACTGACCAGCACCGCCTGAAAGTGACTGCGCAGTTCGCACCGACGGTCGCCATGACCACGCCCGGCCAGCGGTGCGAACCGCGGCAGGATGAGGCTCCTGACCACAAGCTGATCAGCGGCCGGCCGGCCGACCTCCGGCGTTCGCTCGTGCCCTCCGTTGCCGTACTCCCCGTCCGCGCGTCAGCAGGGCCCAGCACATAGCGCTGCCGCAGGCGCCCTTGACCGGGCAGCACCTCCTGCACACACCACGAGCAGACGACCCCGGCCGACAGCGTGCGTGTCGCTCACCGAAACACCCCATTCTGTTGAACGACGGAGCGAGTGGGGCGGTGGCTTTGTTCACGACAACGGGCAGCACTTCAACACCGGTTTGGGAGGCATCGGTTGCTGTGAACGAATCGGAATGTTCACGAGTTATGACGGCGTGGCCTGGCTGTCGGGGCAGCAGATCAACAATTCACTGTGATCCGCGAAGCGGCGCCCGTAGGGTCGGGGCATGACGGATGAGAACGAGCGGGCCGTGCAAGCAGCTATCGATGGGGAGATGCGCCTGCTCGATCCCGAGGTGCGTGCTTCCTCGTCCCGTGTTCTGGAGCTTCTGGATCCGGAGTTCACCGAGATCGGGGCTTCTGGACGCTGGTGGAACATGGACTCGGTGCTCTCCGTGACTGGTGACGGGTCAGTGACTCCAGAGTCTCCGGTCAAGGTCAGCGAGATGACCGGGGTCGTCCTTGCTCCGGGGCTCGTCCATCTGACGTTCTTCACCGACCACGAGGGCCGTCGGGCTCGGAGGAGCTCGTTGTGGCGCCTGACGGACACGGGCTGGCGGATGTACTTCCATCAGGGCACTTTGGCCGCCTGAGTAGATTGTCCTGCCGCCCATGAGGGCGACAGGACCAGCGGGCTGGAACCGTTGTGTGTCAGCTGGCCTTGGCGGGGCTCGACCTTCGACATCCGCGGCATGACCAGGCCCTTTCACCAGGAACACCTCGATGCTGTCCCTGCAAGGACCCAACTGCCTTCAAAACTCGTGAACATCATCCGACCGTGGAATCAGGCGACTCCCAAACCCGTGTACAACCGCCGTCGCAACTCGTGGACAAAGCCAGGGCGGCGAACATCACTGGTCAATCTCAGAGAACTGACCGCGAAGCTACTTTTGTGGCTGGGGTGTCTGAGCATGGAACAGCGCCTGACGAAGCTGATGGGCGCGCTGCACGAGCCCCTGCCCACCGAGGTCGGGCCGCTCGCCCTCGCCGCGTCGGTCGGCATCCTCCACGCCGGGAAGCAGCCGGACCGCGCGGCCCTGCGCGACCCGCTGGTGGCCGCCGCTATCCGCGGCCATGAGCTCCACCTCGGCGCGGTCATCGGCGTCGCCCGGCTCACCGACTGCCACCCCGACCAGGGGCCCGAGCACTGCACCAGCCCGTGGGCGCAGCGCGACGTCCACCACCTGGTCCTCACAGACGTCCACGAGGCGAGGCCGAGGGCCTCCAGGTCAGCTTCGACACCGCGATGGCCAAGCTCAACAACCTCAAGAACGTCCCCGTGGGGACGGCCGACCGCAACTGATCGACCTCGGCAAGCCCGTCCTCACTGATCCCACACCCCCGCCACGACAGGAGAACCAGACCATGCACCCGATACGCCTGATCTCGTTCGGCTACCTGCACCTCCCCACGGACAAGGACGGCAGGCCGATCCCGCCGGCCGCTGACCACATCGAAGATGCCTGTGAGCGGCTCCGCGACCCGGCCGCCGCCTGCGACATCCTCGACCTCGACGGATCCCGCCTGCGCGTCACGGCCGTCGTTCTCAGCTGAAGAGCCCGGTGATCTCGTCAGCCGCATCCTCGATGGCCGCCTCATAGTCGTCATCATCGAGGATCGTCGTGCGCGAGGTGACGCGGTGCCGGAGCTCGGCCAGGTGGCTGAGTACCTCTTCGTCGGACAAGGTCTGGTCGAACCCGTCAACGTGGAGTTCGGCGTCGTGCTTCATCGCGTTCCTCCCTCACGGAAGTCGTAGCCAAGTGAATCCTTGAGATCCTTGCGGGCCGCGCTGAGCCTGCTCTTTACTGTGCCAGGGGGGATATCCAGCAGCTCGGCGATCTCGTTGACGGGGTACCCGTACACGTAGTGCATGACAAGGCACTCGCGCTTGTCTCGCGTCAGGTTCCCAAGCGCGGTGTACAACGCGATCTTGTCCACCGTCGTTGATGCAAAATCGAGGCCGTCGCACGGCATACCCGTATCCGAGTTGCTCAAGGGGCGCTCGGGGCGGGATGCGAGCTTCTGATACGCCCGATTCAGGATGCGCCGGCCCGTGAAAGCCACCCACGCCACGGGATTGGGATGTTCACTCACTTCCGGCCACTTGCGGTAGGCGATCTCGAAGGCCCGGCCGGCTGCCTCCTGCGTGAGCTCCCAGTCGTTCTGCCGAGCGTTGAGGATGCGGCAGACCTGTAGGAAATGGGCCTTGAAGAAGTCGTCGAAGTTCCTGGCCGGTGAGCGAGGGAACGGGACCGCAGCTCTCAAACCGGCCAGAAGCGCGTTGGCACGCGCCTCCAGGGGCCAGTTGGTGTGCTCGATGAGGATGCGGGGGGCACAGCGATCCCCGAAGAGCACCACCAGATGGTCTCCGTGGTGGAAGCGCGAGGGCCACAGGAGCCCCTGGGCCCAGGGATTGTGCTGGCGTAGTACCGAGGACCAGGCCCGTGCGCGAACGAAGTCTTCGGAGAGAACGAGTTCGGAGGAAGCCCCGACGGCGTGGAGGGACTCCGCCGTTGTCAGATCAATGAGCAGAAGAGGGTCGGTTGTCCGCATTTGGGCAAGTTGACGGTCCACAACCGCCGCCGGTGGAACTACTCGCAACCCATCAGGGTTGAACGTCGTTGCCCTCAGCAGCGTGTCTGCGACGGCCGCCTCGGGAGTCTGAGCAGCATAGAGGTAGGGATACGGATCCTCCGGCGTGCCGTCGAAACGCCCGCCGCCGAAGATGTGCGCCGGGCAGGGGTTGAATGCTGTCGAAGAGATGCGCTTGCGGTGGACCCTGTACAGCCAGGTGTTTTCTGGCAGCTCAGCGCGCCGAGCCGTCAGTGGCCGCGCTGGCGGAGGAGAGATGGGCAGGGACATTGATCACTTCTCCTCAGCCATGGTGAGTGCGTTGTGACGGGCAGGGCGTAGTTCTGAGGGCGCCGATGCAGCGCGATCGCAGCGGACGGACTCACCGACGATGACGTCCGGCCGCTCCGTCGAAGGAACTGTGATTTCCAGGATGCTTCCGTCGGCCCGCTGGTCGTAGATCCTGCCGCCTTGCTGAATTGCCAGTGGCGCCGTGAGCAGAGTCGTACGCCGCTCCCGTTCGAACGTTGCCGCGTTCTTGCCCTCGACCCAGCTCCGGATCGTGTGCCACATGCCGCCTTCCCTTCCTGTCCGGGTACCGCCTGCAAGCGACAGCGCCGCTCGGATCATCTGAACCACCATGCCCGCTCCCTCAGCCTGTCGTGTCTGTCTTCACTCCGGTAAGACCTTCGGCCCACGGACTGGTTCACACGAAGTTTCTGGGAATCCGACGCGGGATCGATGGAACCGTGGTTGGCGCTGAGATCGATCTCGACCGCGAGGCGGGCGGCTCGTGTCTGGAGCACCCCAGCTGACCGGAATTTCCTTAGACCGTGTCCTGCATGGTCAGTTTGAGGAGCCGTTTGTAGCAGCAGAGGGCGGCGGCAAGTCCGAGAAAGGCCAGGTAGTTGCCTGGTTTGCGCTCGTAGCGGTGGTTGAGGCGGTGGTATCCGGTCAGCCAGGACATGGTGCGTTCGATGACCCATCTGCGGCGGCCGAGTCGTTCGCTGGAGTCGATGCCCTTGCGGGCGATGCGGACTCCGATGTGTTTGCCCCAGAGCCATCGTCGCAGGTGGGGGACTTCGTACGCCTTGTCGGCGTGAAGGCGGCGTGGCTTGGGTTCGGTCGCGTGGGATTCGTGTCCCATGTGGAAATGGGACAGCATCGGCTTCAGGGCCTGGCTGTCGTGGGTGTTGGCGGCTGAGAGGCCGACGCGTAGGGGCAGTCCGTTCGCGTCGGACAGGACATGCATCCTGGAACCTGGCTTGCCCCGGTCCACGGGACTCGGACCTGCAAGTTCGCCCCATTTTTGGCGCAGATGTGTGCGAAGTCCAGGACCGCCCGGGACAGGTCGATCAAGTCCTGTTCGTCCAGAAGTCGGAGAATCTTCTGATGCAGCCGGCCCCACACCCCGGCTCTTGACCAGATGACGAAGCGGCGGTGCACGGTCGACTTCGACGCCCCGAAGCACGGCGGCAGAGCCCGCCAGGCACACCCGCTCACCGGCCCGTAGACGATCGCCGCGAAGACCGCCTCATCATCGATGTTCGCGATCCCGCCACCCTGCGGACGCACGCGAGCCGGCGACAGCAACGGCCTCGCTGTCTCCCACAAGCCGTCCGGAACAATCCATCCCCACCGTCCACTCCCCATGACCAGTACAACTGCCGACAGACCATGTAGGACATGGTCTAGAACATCTCTGGAAGCCATCCGTCTGGACCACCTCGCTGAAACCAACGACACCACCCGAGGCCGCTAACCCAACCCCTCTGACCAGACAGAACGCCCCTGACCAGCAAAAAAACACGGACGTGCCATTAGACGCGGACACCCATCTGCGACAACGCCAGGCATTCTCACCGAAGTTGACACCACACCAGGCCAGACCGCCTGATACATCATCTGAAAACACCCCGGACGGTTCTCGCTCAACCTTCAGCACCCCAGCCCAGACCCGCACCCACACCCCAACTCACATCAGGGATTCAATATCTGACGGTCCGTTGCTCAAATCGCTCGGCGCAATCTCCCGACCTTGTCATCGAACCGCGGCACACAACGGCTTCGACCACGACCCCGAGGAATCAGCCCGCGTCCGGATCCGTCTCCTGACAGAGCTGGCGGTGAGCGGCGGACAACTGGTGGCCACTCACCTGCCGTTCCCGTCCATCTGCCACGTGGCGGCCGCCGGCAACGCCTTCCGTTTCGTACCGGTCGTCTGGGACTACTGACCGCACTCCGGGTCGGGGCCGACGCGAAAGCAGCGCGTGAGACGCAGCCCTGATGTGAAGCCCGAGCAGGGTGGAGCGGTGCCCGCCTTCGGTGGCGCCCTCGTGACCGGGACGTCGTTCCGCATCCACTGACCGGCCCCTGAATCACCAGTTGCGTTTCTGGCCCGAGGGCCCGCCGGACCACCGGCAGGCCCTTGGCATGCCGCCCGATGCCATGGACGCCGTCAGCCCGCCTTGACGGATTCGGTGAAGGGGGCCCAGGCGGTGCAGGGCCCCGCGCGAAGGTCCTGACATGCCATTGGCTGGAGCAATGATCGGCCCGAAGCATTACGGGGCAGCAGGATGAACGTCTTGCCCACATCATGTACCAGGAGTCCGGCGTGTACAGGTTGTTTGAGTGGAGCCACCAGGAGCAACATCCGCATGCCGGCCCACACGGCGGCTTCGTCCACCGACTCGGCAGCGTCCGCGCTCGCGCCGCTCGCTCTGCGACGGAGTGAGCAGTGAGGTGGCCGGGCCGCCCCGGGGCGGCGAGTGGCTCGGCAGCGCCGCCCGGCGGTGGAGGCCCGCAGGTGCCGCCCGCGCCCTCGTGGATGCGGTGGCTGCCCGCCTTCTATGTCGCGGGCATCCTGGTGCTCGAACCTCTTACGCCCGTACAGTGGCCGGTGAGCTTCCTGCTCATCGCCCTCCCTGTGATCGCGGCCTTCGCCCACGGCCCCACTGTTGTCGCCGCGGTCACCATGTTCGCGATCGCCTTCGAGGGAGCCCTGGCCGGCACGCCGTGCTGCGCGGGCCGCCCGGTGAGCTACGTCTGGGAGCGCCACTACGTGGCCACCTACCTGAGCACCGCTGTGGTCGGCGTCCTCGGAACAATCCTGGCTGCCCACCGCGTGCGCCGGGAACGCACCCTCGCCACCGTGCGCTTCGTGGCCGAGATCGCGCAGCATGTCCTGCTGAGCCCGGTCCCGCACCGCATCGGCCCACTTCTGGTTGAAACCCTCTACCTGTCCGCCGCTGCGGAAGCACGCATCGGCGGTGACCTGTATGAGGCCGTCCCCACCACGTACGGACTCCGCATTGTCATCGGCGACGTCCGCGGCAAAGGGCTTCCCGCCGTCGAGACGGCCGCCACCCTCCTCGGCGCCTTCCGCGAGGCCGCCCACGACGAACCCGACCTCGCCGCCGTTGCCCGCCGGGCGGAGACGAGCATGAATCGCAGAGCCACCCGCCTGGCCGGAAGCGAGGTGGGCGAGCGCTTCGTCACCGCTGTTTTCGCGGAGATCCCCCGCCGTCACGTGGTCCGCATCGTCAACTGCGGCCACCCCCCACCCCTCCTCATCCGCTCCGACGCGGTCACTGAACTGGAGACGGCCGACCCCGCACCGCCCCTCAACCTGGGCATGCACCTCACAGAGGCCTACCACGTCGATGAGTACCCCTTCGGTCCCGGCGACCAGTTGCTGCTCTACACCGACGGCGTCACCGAAGCACGCGACCGCACCGGGGCCTTCTACCCCCTCCGCCGGCGTGTCCTCTCCTGGGGCCCTCTCCAGCCCCGGGAACTCCTCGACCGCCTCCACCACGATCTCCTCATCCACAGCGACAACCACCTCCACGACGACACTGCGGCCCTCGCCATCTACCACCTGCCCGAATAGAAGTGCTCTGAAGATCTTGAAACAGCGCCCGCCCTACATCGCTTCATACCGGTTGGTCTTCCAGTGATCTGCCGCGAACCTGACAGCGAAAGCAAGATCTTCAGCTGTCTCCGCGGCCTCCCGATCCCGCAGATGACCCGCCGTTGGGGCGATCGCTGTGCACCGGATTTCACCTGCGCGATGCCAGCGGCGCCGCCGCGTGGGCTCACGTTCCGCAGGCCTGGCACGCGCATCAGGCACTCAGCCGCCCGAGCCGGTTCTGTGGGCCGTCGGTGGCACAGCGGGCCTCACCCGCTTGCGCCTGTCGTTGTGCTCCCACACATCGCTGAACAATCGCCCTGGTCGAAATGCACGGTTCCATCTCAGCGGACTGAAGGGAACAGCGCCGATGGGCGGATCAGAACATCCGGATCGCAGAACGCTGCTCGCAGGCGGACTCGTGGTGGCCTCGGTCGCACTCACGGGGTGCTCCTCGACGAGCGCCACACCGCTGGCGGCCAGTACTTCGTCGAACGCGCGGCCGAGCACGCCCACCGAGGCATTCGCGAGACTGATGGACGGCAATGCGCGCTGGGTGAGCGGAGACATTCGGCATCCCGACCGGGATCCGAACCGGCGAGAGTTCGTGGCCCAGAAGCAGGAGCCCTTCGGGGCGATCCTCTCGTGCATCGACTCCCGGGTGCCCCCGGAACTCCTCTTCGACACCGGACTGGGTGATCTCTACGTGATGCGCACAGGAGGGGAGGCGGTCGGTCCGGTGGTCACGGGGTCGGTGGAGTACGGGCCCATGACGAGCGGCACTCCCCTCATCGTGGTCCTCGGGCATCAGCGTTGCGGCGCCGTCGCGGCAGCCTACAAATCCATCCGCGACGGCAAGCCGCTTCCCGGCAATCTGGATGCGATCGCCAGGGCTCTGAGGCCGGCCTACGAGCAGGCAGTCCGGGAGGTCGGCTCCGATCCGGTCGAAACCATGGCCCGCGCGCAGGTCGAGTTGACCGCGGCCGACCTGCGCTCCAACCAGGACCTGGCCCCGCTCGTGGCGAAGGGCACCCTTGCCGTGGTCGGCGCCTACTACTCGCTCGACACAGGAAAGGTGGAAGTCCTGGCCGGCGCGCCTGCCGGGCCGTAGAACCCGCGGACCGGAACGATGCCGACAGCCGAACACCATCTTCACACCGACGGCGCCGCGCTCGAAGCCGCCAACGTCTTCTGTGCTCTCACAGCAGCCAGGCGTGGCTCTCCGGACTGCCCGAACCAGCACGGGTGGCCGCAGACGAGGTCTACGGACGCAATCCGCAGCTGCGGGGCGCTTTGGAAGACCGACGGACCGGCTACGTCCTCGCGGTCGCCTGCGACCACCAGATCGCCACCGGGCGGGGAAGGTGCGGGCCGATGCCCTGGTCAAGAAGCTGCCGAGACGGGCCTGGCAGAAGGTCTCCGCATGCGTCGGCGCCAAGAGGCACCGTTTCTACGGCTGGGCCTGGCCGAGGTGGCGGACGAGGGGCCCTGTCACCGCAGTCTGCTCGTCCGCCGCAACCGCAGCAGCGGCGAACTCGCGAGGGCCCGGTCGGCTACCACGGCACCCTCACCGGCTGATCACCCGCAGCAGCCGGTCGTAGCGGCGTAGGTGCTGCGGTAGTTGACATGCCGCGGCGGAGGACGCCTGGTTCGGCTCGCTCCGTCGGCCCCTTGAAGAGCGATCGCGGGTCAGGGCATAGGGACCGGAGCACCCAGTCGGTAGCCGTCGTCGGTGGAGAACTCGGCGGCGACGGCGAAGCGATCCGCTCGGACGAGCGTCTGCCGCCACTCGACCTGCCGTCGGCTGGTGTCGTGACCGAGTCTGTCGATCGCGAACAGCGCTGTGGACTCCGGGCAGTCGAGCAGGGTGCGTTCTCCGCGGCCGGGCGCGACGGCCCGAATGCGCTCCCAGCCGCCACTGATGCGCGTGCCGCAGTGGCGTTCGAGCTCGTCATAGAGCGAGGTGTGGGTGAAGTCGACATCCAGGAGCGGGCGGGCCACGTCCGCAGGCAGCCACACGCGATCGACGGCGAGCGGGTTCTCGTCGGCGAGACGGAGGCGTTCGAGGTAGACGAGCGGTGTGGATTCCTCAAGTCCCAGACGGGCAGCAATGACACCGTCGGCGCGCTGGTCGAGCACACGAACGACGCTGCGCTGGACTGCGCCGACCTCCTCGACAGACCGGAAAAGGCTGTACGCCTCACCGACCTTCTGCTCCAGCGGGCGGTCGGCAGTGAACCGGGAGACCTTGCCGCGCCGGGCGGTGACGAGGCCGTCCGTACGGAGCTGACGGAGGGCCTCGCGAACTGTGTGCCTGCTCACCTGGTACTCGGCGACGAGGTCGTGCTCGCCGGGGAAGACGTCGCGGAACTCGCCGTCTTCGAGGCGGCGCAGCAGGTCGGCGCGCAGCTGTGCCCACAGCGGTTTGCCCGCGGATCGGGTGAGGGGACGGGAATCGGGTCGGGAGGTCACCGTTGTCCTCCTGGGGCTCGGGGGTCGGACGGATGCTACTGGCACAAGGTGAACGTTCGTACATTTGCAGGGTCGGTGCAAACTCGCGCTCACCGGTTCCCCCGGGGAAAGGTGGTAGACCTGGCCCGCAGGGGTGCCAGCCCGACGTGACCGCGTTGTGTACGCCAGGGCCGCGCGACGGGCTCGGATGCCCGTTGCTCGGGCGGCAGCCGATCAGCGTGGGCCGTCACCCGTCGCAGGGGTGTACCGACTGCGGCCGTGCGCGAAGCCTCAGAGGATCACGTCGATGAGCATGAACACAGCCATCGCGAGCAGCAGGGCGGCGAAAGTCCGTTGCAGGGCGGCGCCGGAGAGCTTGGCTGCCAGCCGCTTGCCGTCCCAGGCGCCGAGGACGGCGGCGCCCACGAACGGACCGAAAATCGCGAGGTCGAGGGACATTCCTCCGGCGGCTGCGCGGCTGGCGAGGGACGCAACCGAGTTGATGAGGACGACCACGAGGCTGGTGCCGACGGCCGTCCGCATCGGCAGGCGGAGCACCGACACCAGGGCGGGTACGGCAAGGAAGCCGCCGCCGACACCCAGCAACCCGGTCACCGCACCCAGGCCGGCTCCGGCCGCTCCGGTGCGCAGGTACCCGGCCCGGGCGACAGTCCTCCCGTGGCTGTCGGCGGTGTCGGCGCCGCCCGCCTCTTCCGGCGTGTGACCGCCCGCGCGCTGTGCGGTCACGCTGGTTCCGCCGGCTGCCTGGACGACGGTCGCATCCGCAGGCCCGGGCGGGCCGGAGAGGGACGCGCCGGACCCCACCGCCGGCTCGGATGCGGTGGCCTGCGAGGCCGCCTCGGACGCAGAGGTCTGGCGGGTGTGCACCGCGCGAAGACCACGCAGCATCACCACGGCGGCGAAAGCGGCCAGGACGGCGAACGCAGTGGTCAGCACGGTCTGCGGGATGCGGTGGGCGAGCATGGACGCCCCGATGGCGGGTACCACGCCAGCCGCGGCGAACAGGACGCCGGTCCGCCAGCGGATGTTGCCGGTGCCGACGTGGCGGACGAGGGCGATGACGGAGGTGACGGTGACGACGACCAGACTGGTGGTCCCCGCGTCGGCGGGTGCGACGCCCAGGAGATACACCAGGGCCGGGACCGCGAGCACACCGCCGCCACCGCCGAGCGCGCCGAGAGCCAGGCCGACCACGGCTCCGCAGAGCAGGGCGAGGATCAGCACGCTCACGCCGGGACGCCACCCGGGGTCGTGTCGGCGGGGTACTCGACCTCACCGCGCCAGGCGGAGAAGCCGCCGCGCAGGTCGGTGGTGTCGAAGCCGCGGGCGCGCAGTACGGACGCGGCCACCGATGAGCGGTTGCCGCTCGCGCAGAACACGGTCAGCGGCTGGTCGGTCGGCAGCTCGCCCAGGCGGCCGACCAGTTCGGGCAGCGGGATGAGACGAGCGCCGGGGATGGTGCCGCTTTCACGTATTTCGCCCAGGCCACGCACGTCCAGCAGCTCGAAGCCGTCCGCGTCCTTGGCGAGCCGGTCATCGAGGCCGGTGGCCTCCGCGCGCACGGCGGCGGTCAGGTATTCGGCGCCGACGGCGTCAACCGGGGTCGTCAAGGCGCCGAGGACGCGGTCGAAGCCGATGCGGGCGAGCCGGTTGCGGGCCTCGCGCGCGGTGGCCGGGTCGCCGCACAGGATGATGCTGTCCTGGGCGTCGAGCACCTCGCCGGCGAGCTCCGCGAAGCGCCCGCCGAGGGGGACGTTGACCGCGCCAGGCAGGTGGGCGGAGGTGAACGACTCCGGATCCCGCATGTCCAGGACGATGGCGCCGCGCGCCCGGGCGTCGAGGAAGGCGGCCGGGTCGAGGGAGACGACGTGGGTGTTTTCGTCCAGGACTGGACGGGCTTGGCGATTGCGCACGGATGTGAACGCGAAGTAGGCGGGCGCGGCGGGCTGGCCTTCGGTCACAACGGAGACGAACTCGCCCTCGGTCATGTCGGCCAGGGCGTAGTTGTTCAGACGCTGGTTGCCGATCGTGCAGCTCAGCTCGGTCGAGAGGTTCTTGCCGCAAGCCGAGCCGGCCCCGTGCGCCGGGTAGACACGTGTGTCGTCGGGGAGAGTGAGCAGGCGCTCCCGGGTGGAGTGGTACAGCGCGCGAGCCATGTCCTCGGCGGACCGGCCGCGGGCGCTGAGCAGGTCGGGACGGCCGACGTCGCCGATGAACAGCGTGTCTCCGGTGAGGACACCGTAGGGGATGGCGTCGTCGGCATGTTCGCGCACGACGACGCAGATCGACTCGGGGGTGTGGCCAGGGGTGTGCAGGATCTCCAGGTCGACCTCGCCGAGGCTGAGGTGCTCGCCATCATCCAGGGGGTCGGTGTCGAAGTCGAGCGTGCCGGCGGAGCCATAGGAGATGCGGGCGCCGGTGCGCTCGGCCAGCTCCAGGTGACCGGAGAGGAAGTCGGCGTGGATGTGGGTCTCGAGGACCCGCTCGATGGTCAGGCCGTGACGCTCGGCGGTGGAGATGTAGTCGTTGACATCGCGTTGCGGATCGACCACGACGGCCCGGCCGGTGGTGCGGTCGCCGACGAGGTACGAGGCGTGGGAGAGGCAGTCGAGGTAGAACTGCACGAAGACCAGCGGTCCGGTGTGGTTCGTCATGACGGGCTCCTGATGATGAGCGGTGACGGTGCGCCGGGGCATCGGGCCGGGGGCGCGGGTGACAGGCGAGCCGTGCGCCGTCTGTGCAGCGCGGCGACGGCAAGGTGGCCAGAAGCAGAGTGGCGATGTACGCCGGGGCCGGGACCGCGGGTGCAACCCCGCTGGTTCTCCGGCCGGTGCAGCGGTCGGATTCCCGCTTTCGGGCGTCGGATCAAGCGAGTCCGCGGAGCATGAGGTTCCAGTAGAGGAACGGCAGGCCACGCCGCTTGAGGTACCACATGTCGGTGCGTTCGCGGATGGTGTTGATCACCGGGATCGACGGGGTGGGCTGACCGCTGTAGTCGAACTCGGCGAGCAGCATCTTGTTGCGGGCCGTGGTCAGCGGGCATGAGGAGTAGCCGTGGTAGGCGGCGGTGGGTTCCCGGCCGTTCATCGAGGCCAGGAGATTCGCGACGACTACGGGCGCCTGCTTGCGCACGGCCGCGCCGGTCTTGGAGTTCGGGGACGATCCGACGTCTCCGAGGGCCCAGACGTTGGGGTACCTGACGTGTCGCATGGTGTGCTTGTCGATCTCGACGTAGCCGGCCGGGTCGTCTGCTCCAGCGAGGGGGCTGCGCTTGATCCATTCCGGGGCGCTCTGCGGTGGGACGAGGTGGGCCATGTCGTACGGCAGAGTCTTCCTGCCTCCGGTGCCCAGCTCGGTGACGACCACCTCACGGGCCTCGGGACGCACCTCGGTGACTTCGCTTCCGTAGTGGACGTTGATGCCGTACCGGCGGACCACGTCATCGAGCACGCGCGCGAACTCCGGAACTCCGAAGATGGCGGCACCGGGTATCACGAGGTGGACGTCGATCTTGCCGAGGACACCCTGTTCCCGCCAGTAGTCGGCGGCGAGGTATGCGACCTTCTGCGGGGCACCGCCGCACTTGATGGCTCCCGTCGGCATGCTGAACACCGCGCTGCCCGAGCGGGTTCCGCGGATGAAGCGCCAGGTCGCGGGAGCAGTGTGCGGCAGGTAATTGCTCGACAGGCCGTCCTTGCCGAGCCCGGCCTCCAGGCCCGGCACCCGATCCCAGTCCAGCTGGATGCCGGGACAGACCACCAGGTGGTCATAGGAGACGGTGCCGGTGTCATCCAGCGTCACCGTCTGGGCTTCGGCGTCGATGGAGACCGCGGAGCGGCGGATCCACCGCACGCCCTTCGGCATCACGGTCTCCTGCGGGCGGACGCTCTCCTTCAGCGGCGCTCGTCCGCCGCCTACCAGCGTCCACAACGGTTGGTAGTAGTGGTGAAGGCTCGGGTCGAGCACTGCGACGTCCTTTTCACCGGCGCGGCGGAGCCGAGCCGCGACCGAGATACCTGCGGTCCCGCCGCCGATGATCACGGTCCGGTGGTGCTGCTTGGTCACCAAGGGAACCCTCCCGATCAAATGTACGTACATTCACGTTAGGTGGCCCGGCGCCGACAAGCAAGCCACCCTTGGAAGAATCACAGAATTTGTACGTACATTTAGATGCGGTCTCAGCTGAGCGCCCCTCCGCCTCACGCGCGGCCGGGCCCCTCTTCTCCCTGGCCCGGGCGGCACGCCCCGCTCTCCAGCAAGGTCTCCGCCGCAATCCGGTGCTCAAGCTTCCCAGCGGGAGACCTTCTCGCCGCCGAAGGCCAGGTGTCCATGGCCGAGCGCGGCAGCCGCTCGGCCACCTCCTTGGCGCAGGTGGCGAGGCTGCGGCCGCTGGAGGTCCGTACGGCCGCGAGCAGGCGCCGGGAGCGCACGCTCGTTGAAATGAACGTAGCGGCAAGGACACGGAGTTGGGCCCCGCCGACCTGCCCGGCGGGCGGGAGGCAACGCCGAGGCAACACCTGTTCCCCTTCCTCTCACGGCCGTCCGGCCGATTCCTTGAGTCGGTGCAGATCGACCGCTTCTGCCGCGTCCTGGACGGCACCCACCCCAACCCCTCCTGACCGGCCGCCCACCTGCCACACGCCGCGTTCCTCGCCGCCGCCTACGCCTCCTGGGCCACCGCCCGCCCCGCCGATCCGAAGGAGTACCTGGTATGAACGACTCCCCGCTTGCCCTGCTCGGCGGCGAACCCGCCCTCAGCCTCCCGGGGCGTCGACGAAGGCGAAAGCCTGACCGAGGCCCTGCGGCGGGAAGTCGCCGAGGAGACCGGCCTGCCGGTTGCCGCCGTGGTCGACTACCTCGGCCACTTCGACCACCGCTCGGGCAGCGGACGCGCCACCCGCCGGTTCAACTTCACCGCCACCGTCACCGAGGCCGACGAGACGGTGAAGCTCACCGGGATGCGGTGTACTGCGAGCCGGCCTGAGCGGCCCGAGCCCACCGTGACCAGCGCCTGACCTGAACACGGGCAGCAAAGGCGGGCCACGCAGCGGCCGGGCGCGGACCTTACGCTGCCGTTCCTCGCCGGTGCTGGGCCTCGTCAGGATCACCGATCGGCATGGTCGGCGAGTCATCCTCACCCCGGTTCCGTCCCTCGACCAGGCTGTCGTACGCCCAGTCCTCACAGCACCTCTCGCACCAAAGCTCCCCAGGCGCGACTTTCACCAGGTCGTCAGGCATTGATAGGCCATGGCACTTCCCGCAGCGTCCGCCCATGGGTTCGACGGTCCGTCACCGTTCCGCCCCTGGGGAGGGGCCAGGTAGGGCGCACAGGCGCTCAAGTCCAGCTCCGGACCATTCTCTGCACCACGCGGCACGCCGGCCACAGACGGTCCAGAGCTGCGCATTACAGGTCGTGCTTGATCGGCAATCATCCTGCGTGGTGCAGCCATGGCCGGCGAGCGTGGGCACCGGTTGTCAGTGCTCCGTGCCACGCTGTCCTCAGCCTGGCGGTGACCTCACCTCGAAGCCGATGCCGCCGCCGGGCAACACCATGTGACGACCAGCGCATATGACCACCTGCCACACCCGCTTTCTCTGCGGACATGAGGTGGCATCAGTCCCTACCCCTTCTACCGTCGCACCTGAATGAGCGCGTGTGTTCCGCTCGTACGCCAGGCAGCCCCGGACCGTTCGAGCGCGTCCAGTACCCCCTGCTCCAAGCCGACGATGACGTCGGACTTCAGAGTCCGGAACGCCGCAACGGACCCCGGGAAGTACGCGGTCAGATCCGCGAAGGGCACCATGGCGTCCCACAGCTGGTCGCCCACCAGGCGACGGTAGTTGAGGTCGCCCTTCAGGATGGTGAGCGTGGCACTCTCGAACTCGTCGCGAAGGTCCTCGGGCATCTCCTCGTACGGTAGCGGAGCGCAGAAGAACGAGTGGGTGCGGACCTCCAGGCTTCCTGCCTCCATGGCCTTCCACAGCCGACCGCCGATCCGGCCGGCTTCGCTGGGCGCCTCGGTGAGGCGACGGAGGCAATCGACGACGTCAGCCGTCATCGCATCGGAGACGTAGTAGGGGTGAGGCTTGACGTGAAGTACGACCTGTTCGGCATGCCGCTGTTCGAGAAGGTGGTCGATGAGGATCAGATCCGGGATGAGCTCACGCCCCGCGTTGTCCGCCACCAGGGCGACGGTGGAGGACGCCCCGACGGGCAGAAGCTGCCAGAGCAAGGCGCTGTCGTCGGCGACCAGCGTGGAGGCAACGGCATCACCGACCGCCGGCTCCCCCGCCAGGACGCGGAAGCCGAGGTCCGCGCGGTTGCCCCAGAGCGAGGCGTGGAGCAGTGCCGCAGCCCGCTCGTCCGCCGGTGCGCTCGCGAGCGCGTCCAGGGCCCGCAGCTCCTCCTCCACAAAGTCGCCTCGCAGTTCAGCCTGCTTGAGCGGCGCGAACGGATCGACTCCCTGCCATGGGCCGGTGCCGAAGTACCCGACCGCACCGAGGAGTCTGCGGTAGAAGTAGCTCTCCGCCCACAGGAACGGGGCGTCGTACCACGAGCGCCCGGAGTGCTCCTGCCCCCAGTCCGCCCAGCGCTCACGGTCGTGCTCCCCAGGGGCGAGCGGTTCGATGACACCGTTGGTGATCTCGTCCAGCAGGGCGTCGAGGGCCTCCTGCTGTCGGCGGCCGTACGGGAAGGCGTCTCGTACCCGCTGAATGAGGGCAGGGTGGCGCTTGGCCAGCACACCCCAGGCGAACGAGCCGGGCTCGTTGCTCAGGATGACCGGCGCGCCAGTCGCATCACCCGAGGTGCGGGAGGTCTTCTCCGTCATGGTGCCCAAGCCCTTCGCATTTCGCTCAGTGTCCGTGATCGTCAAGGACGCGACGTCGGCCGCACTTCCTACCAGCAACGCGCCGGTCGCGGGTTCGAAGGCCGCGCAGTGCAGTGAGGCGTCCCCTCGGACCTTGGCGATCTGCCGATGCTCGGTGAGCGACCACACCCGCACCATGCCGTCCGCCGCAGCCAGCACAAGGCGGTCCTCGTCGCTCATGAAGCCCAGCACGAGGATGCGGCCCGTGTGGCCGGAAGGGTGAGGGGGAACCGGTCCGTCCCCAGGTGGCATACCGCGATGCCGCCGGTTCCCGCCCCGCCGACGCCGGTGGCGACGATGACGTACCGAGCCGTGAGCCGGGCACCGGCGTCGAGCGTGACGGTCACGTGGTCCTTGTAGGCGTGGAGTTCGGTGACCTGTCGGCCGAGTTCGAGGCGGCACAGCTCCGTGCTCTTCAGTTCCGCGACGATGGAGTCGGCCAGTTCGGGGCCGCTGGTGCAGCCGCCGAGGACGTTGTTCAGGGCCGGGATGCGATAGAGGTTGCGGCACAGTGTGTCCGGCTCGATCAGGATCGAGCGCATGCCGACGCTGGCGGCCATACGGGCGGCGGCGCAGCCCGCCGGACCGCCGCCGATGATGATCAAGTCCGCGTCGTGGATGGTGGGTGAACCGGCACGGGGCGGTGTGTCGGCCATGGGGCTATTCCAGCACTGCGGCCCCGGCGTGCGCCGTGAGCTGTCCCACCACATGTTCGCTGGAGACAAGTTGGCCAGTTCCGATCAGCCGGCGGGCGACGACGAGCCCGGCGTCGTGAACGTCGGGGCCGGCGTCGCTGGCGCAGGCATCGGTGGCGATCCAGGGGGCGTAGCCGTGCTCGAAGGCATCGGTGGCGGACTTCAGGACACAGCTCTCGGTGGCGATTCCACAGAAGACCAGGTCGGTCCAACCGGTCTGGCGGATCATTTCGGTGGCCTCGTTCGTGAAGAGCGTGTATCCGGTCTTGTCGATCACCGCGTGGGAGCGGGCGGCCGCTTCGGCGAGCTCGGGGACGAGGTCGGTCTCGGGTGGCTCCTGGAGCCGGTGCCATTGGAAGAAGCGCTCGTAGGGGCTGTCCGGGTAGTTGAAATAGCGGGTGAAGAGCACGGGTCGGCCAGCAGCGGACCATTGGGCGACCAGATCCGAGACAGCTGGCACGGCGTGGCGGCTGTGGTGGTTCACGAAGCCGTTCTGCATGTCGATCACGACCAGTGCGGCGCTGCTGATGTCCATCCGGTGTCTCTCCTGCCCAGGGTTCTCAGCCGACGCTCTCGCGTAGAGCGTCCTGTGCGGCGCGCAGCCGTTCGGCCAGCCCGCTGGTCTTCATGATGGCCTCCCGCATGAGGACGTGTTGTGCGGTCTCCTGGGCGCGGGCGGTGGTGAGCCGGGAGGTGGCGGCGCGCAGGAAGCGCCACCGTACTGCTCGGGCATGGAGGGGTCCTGGCCGTCCTCGATCATCTGCTGGACCTGGTGGGTGAAGCACCACAGGGCCTGGACGGTCAGTTCACAGGTGACCAGCTCATCGATGGTGAGGCCGCGCTCGCGGGAGTGGGAGGCGTAGGCGACGCCGGACCAGCCGGCGTAGGCGGTGGAGACTCCCCGTACGCCGAGGGACACGATGTCCGGGTGGTCGAAGCCCGTCCGAGGAGCGATGCCTCGACCGTGCCGTCCAGGGGCGCGGGCCCGCCCTGGGCGCCGCGGTCTACCAGGACCGAGGGTGTGGACAGCAGGCGCAGGGCGGTGTCGTAGGCGTCTCCGGTCCAGGGAACGGAGGTGAGCCAGTACAGGGAGAGGACGTACTCGGGGTTGGGGATGCGGTGGTGGTCCTCGTCCAGGAGGTCGCGGAACTTGTCCCGCGCCCAGGGCAGGTCGGAGGCGTACGAGCGGTAGCGCCGGACGGCGAGATCGGTGAGCGCGGGAGGCTCGTGCGGTTGGACGAGGTGGAAGACGGCGGCCCGCACGCGAAGACGTGCAGAACGCAGTCCTGCGCTGTGCGTTCCTGATCATTGACGTATCCCGGCGAGAACAGGGCCGAATCCGCCAGCTCGCCGATGTCGGCCATCCCCGAGACCGGACCTTGGCCGCGTGGGACGTGGATGCTTCGGCGGAGGTCTCGGAGTTGTCCGAGGGCCAGGGGCGAGTTCGTCGCGGGCCGTTCGCTGTACGCCCCGGCGTGCGCTCTCGTCGAGGCCGACCGTGCGCGGCCCGGCACGGCCGAGCACCTTGCCGTGTTGCCGGGCATCACCGTTCTGGACCTGGATCTGGCCGCGGCTCTGGCCCTCGCCCGGCAGAACACGTGGGCGGCGGCCCACAGCCAGTACGCGGCGCAGCCCACCCCGGACCGCCCGGACGGAGCGATCATCGCCACCACGGCCCCGAAGCGGTGGGAGGACGAGCCGGTGCGCGTACTGGTTCTCAACGCCTGAACCGGGTCCGTGCCCCGCTCACGAGGGCACGGGGAGAGCTGTGGACGGCTGACGTTCCGGGCCGGTGAGACCGGCCGGCCTCAGTCCCCGCGTCCTTTCGATGTCCGGCTCGCCCAGAGTCAGAAGAAGATCACCACATGGTTCACTTTTGATCCGCCGTCAGAAGGTCAGCGTTCGGTCGTCGTCGAGAGCTCTCCGCGCGAGCGGAGGTGAGCCGGATGACAATCACATCACCTCGAAGTCGACCGGTCCACCGTCATCCATGCGTGGGAGGAGTCGGTCGTCCCCGGCATGCTCCGGACCGCGGACTACGCGCGTGCGATCTTCCTTCGGTACGTAGAGTTGTACGGTTCGGCTCGTGACACCGACGACGCTGTCCGGGCTCGTATGCGTCGCGGAGAGTGGCTTTACGCGGCAGGCCGAAAGCTTCATGCGCTACGTCACTTCGCCGCGGTGGTGTGAGCGTCGTTCGGTTCTCGCGTCGAGGGCGCTGCGCGCGGCGTTGCGGATGTCGGATGTCAAGGACCCCCGCTTTCAGGCCGGCCGGCGTGCCAGAAGCCCATGATCACCGGCCTGGCGTCAATCGTCGTACCGCTGTGCCTCAAAGCCGATCTCACGTTCTGAGGGTGGCGTCCGTCTACGGGGTGAGAGAGGGGAGACGCGGATGATTACTCGACACGTCGTGATCGAGACGTACCTTGGGCCGATCACGATCGTCGCCAAGGGCGAGACGATCAGCGGCCTGTACTTCCGGCACCATGTCCGCCGGCCCGCGCAGGAAGCGTTCGGTCCCGAGGTCGGCTCCGCGACGGACCCGCTGCTGAACGAGGCGGTCCACCAGTTGTGCGACTACCTGGCGGGGCGACGCAGGGCCTTCGACCTTCCGCTCGAAGCCGAGGGCGACGCGTTCCAGCATGCCGTCTGGGACATCGTGAAGAGCATCCAGTGCGGGGACACGACCACCTACGGCCGTATCGCCGAGCAGGTCGGAGGCAGCGGTCTCGCGCAGAAGGTCGGGCAGGCCGTGGGTGCGAACCCGCTGTGCGTCTTTGTCCCGTGCCACCGCGTCGTCGGCTCCACCGGGGCTCTGACGGGGTACGCCGGCGGGCTGAAGCGCAAGCAGGCGCTGCTGGAGCTTGAGGAGCCGCCCGCGGGCGACGCCGGACGGTTGTTCTGACCGGGAATCTCACGTTTGCCGCCGCACGTACGTCTTCAATGGGATGGACATGAAACAACCGTTCGAAAGTGTGGTGGCGCAGCACGGCGCGACCGTGCTGCGCGTCTGCCGGGTCGTTCTCGGCCCGCATGATGCGGACGACGCTTGGTCGGAGACTTTCCTGGCCGCCATGCGCGCCTACCCCGATCTGCCGGAGACGGCGAACGTGGAGGCGTGGCTGGTGACGATCGCGCACCGCAAGGCGATCGACGTGCTGCGTGCCGCGAAAAGGAATCCCCTGCCGGTCGACGAGGTACCGGAACCGCCGGCAAGGCAGAGCGTCGTGGACACCGAGGCCGCCGGCCTGTGGTCCGTGGTGAAGGAACTGCCCAGCAAGCAGCGCCAGGCCATCGCCTACCGGTATGTGGCGGGGCTGGCGTACGCCGAGATCGCGGAGATCCTCGGCGGCACCGTCGAGGCGGCCCGAAGAGCCGCCGCGGACGGGCTGAAGAATCTCAGGAAACATTATCCGGGCGCGATCACGAAAGGAGCATCGTCGTGAGCGACATGCGCAACGATGACGACATGGCCGTCCTGCTGTCGGCACCCGTGGACGCCGGCACTCTCAGCCGCCTCCACCGCCGTCTGGAGCAGGCCGCGGAGCAAGCCGACCTGATCGATGTCGCCTACACGACCATCGACTCGCCCGTCGGCAAACTGCTGCTCGCCGCCACCCCGAAGGGGCTGGTCCGCGTGGCGTACGCCGGCGAGGACCACGACCGGGTCCTGGAAACCCTCGGCCACAAGCTCAGCCCGCGGATCCTGCGCGCCCCGAAGCGGCTGGAGGAGGCAACCCGCGAGATCGACGAGTATTTCGCCCGCCGCCGCCGGGTCTTCGACGTGCCGCTGGACCTGTCCCTGTCGCACGGGTTCCGGCGCCTGGTGCAGACGCATCTGCCCGAGATCGGCTACGGCCAGACCCGCAGCTACCGCGACATGGCCGAGCTCGTCGGCAACCCCAGGGCCGTCCGGGCGGTGGGCACCGCCTGCGCGACCAACCCGCTGCCGATCGTCGTCCCCTGCCACCGCGTGCTGCGCACCGACGGCACCCTCGGCGGCTACATCGGCGGGCTCGCCGCCAAGACCACGCTGCTGGACCTGGAGGCCGCCGCATGAGCACCACGACAGCGACCAGGAAGAAGAAGACGGACCGCTGGCACCAGCGTGTCGAGTCCGGTGACTGGAAGGCAATCACCGCGGAGGTCGACGAGTACGGCGGCGCGCTGCTGCCGCAGCTGCTGACCCCTGAGGAGACCGCGGAGATCAGGGAGCTGTACGAGCAGGACGGCCTGTTCCGCAGCACCGTCGACATGGGCCGGCACCGCTTCGGTGAGGGCCAGTACCGGTACTTCAACACGCCGTACCCGCAACCGGTCGAACGGCTCAAGCAGGCGCTGTACCCGAAGCTGCTGCCCATCGCCCGCGACTGGTGGACCAGGCTGGGCAGGCCCGCGCCGTGGCCGGACTCGTTCGACGAATGGCTGCGGATGTGCCACGACGCCGGCCAGACGAAGTCCACGGCGATCCTGCTGCGCTACCGGGAGAAGGACTGGAACGCCCTGCACCGCGATCTGTACGGCGACCTCGTGTTCCCGCTGCAGGTCGTGATCAACCTCAACGAGCCCGGGGTGGATCACACGGGCGGCGAGTTCCTGCTCCTGGAACAGCGCCCGCGCGCCCAGTCCCGGGGCACGTCCACGCTGCTGCCGCACGGCCACGGATACCTGTTCACCACCCGCGACCGGCCCGTCCGCTCCGCCCGCGGATGGTCCGCCGCACCGGTCCGTCACGGCGTGTCCGCCATCCGGTCCGGCGAACGCCACACCCTGGCCCTCGTCTTCCACGACGCCGCATGAGCGACACGATGGACACCTACACCCTCCTGGGGGCCGACGGCCGGCCCTACCGGTCGCCGGCCAAGGGAAAGTGGGGCGGCCACCAGGGCTCGAAGATCTACGGACGGCTCGATTGCCCCGCCGCACTGCGCGCCATCGCCCGCAGCGGCTACGTGAGGCACCGGGTCTTCTTCGTCGATGAGGCCACCGCCGTCGCCGCCGGGTTCCGGCCCTGCGGCACCTGCTGCAAGGACCGCTACCAGCGGTGGAAGACAGCCCGAGAGAAGGGCCGACCATGGACCCCCTGACCAGCCCCCTGCTGAAGAGGCCGGCGAGCCACGACACGGACCTGAAGGCCACGACCGCCGAGGCCGAGGCCATCGTCCGGCTGGCACACACCCGCCGCGCCCACACCATCATGATCGGTTCGGGCCGCACCCCGCACGCACTGGAGAGCGCGCACCTGATCGAATCGGCCTGGGGCCGTGCGGGAGGCACGACCCTCGCCACGATCACCTGGCCCGAGACCGGGGCCTCCTGGCTGCGCCACGCGTCACGGTTCGCCGCCGCCAACCCCGACCTGTGGGTGATGACCGGCCCGCCGACCGGCTGGGCGCAGATGACCCGGCGGCTGCTGTGGTCGACACCGTGGCGCCCCGAACGCACCCTGGCCACCGCCGCGATCGGCGATCCGCGCACGCTCGCGCTCGTCGGCCTGATCAATCTGAACGGCCTGGCCGGCACAACCGCCCACGGCACCAGCTGGCTTGTCGAGGACGACACCCTCCAGTACCCCGCCCGCACACAGGAGGGGCCATGACAGCGCTGTTCACTCCGCAGCTCCCCGAACGCGGCGCGCAGGAGATCACCCCGGGCGCCACCCACGTCCCGAACTGGCTGCCCCTGGAACAGCAGCAGTGGATCGCACACCGGTTCCACGAATGGGCACAAGGCCCCGTCCCCCTGCGCGCCGCGACGGTCCGAGGACACCAGATGTCCGTGCGCACCGTGTGCCTGGGCTGGCACTGGCAGCCGTACAAGTACACGCGAGACGCCGCCGACGTGAATGGAGCCCGTGTCCTTCCGTTCCCCGACTGGATGATCCGGCTGGGGCGCCGTGCCCTTCAGGCCACCGGACACGACATGGCCACGATCGACTCGTACACGCCCGACACCGCGCTGGTGAACCACTACGACACCAGTGCCCGCCTGGGAATGCACCAGGACAAGGACGAGGAATCCCGCGCCCCGGTCGTGTCGCTGTCCATCGGCGACACCTGCACGTTCCGCTTCGGCAACACCGAAGGCCGGGCAAAACCCTATACGGATCTGCTGCTGGCCTCCGGTGACCTCTTCGTCTTCGGCGGACCCGCCCGCCTCGCCTACCACGGTGTCCCCAGGGTGCATCAGGACACCGCCCCCGCAGGGTGCGGCATCAGCAGCGGCCGGATCAACATCACGATGCGCATGACAGGGCTCGACGGATAACCACATGACACAGGAAACCAGTCCCACCACCGCCGACCCCGGCGTCGTCATCGGAACGGACGGGCTCGCCCGCCCCGCATGGGCAGCCGTCGACCCCCTGCTGCGCGACTACTACGACGGTGAATGGGGCATGCCGGTCACCGACGAACACGGCGTCTACGAGCGCGTCAGCCTCGAAGGCTTCCAGGCGGGCCTGTCCTGGGCGACGATCCTGCGCAAACGACCCGCGTTCCGCGAGGCGTTCAACGACTTCGACCCGGACGTGATCGCCGCCTACACCGAGAGCGACGTCGAACGGCTGATGGCCGACGCCGGCATCGTACGCAACCGGCAGAAGATCCAGGCGGCCGTCACCAACGCCCGCGCCACCATCGAACTGCGCGGTGACATGGGCCTGGCCGACCTGGTGTGGTCCTTCCAGCCCGAAACCACCCCCCGCCCCCGGGCCTTCGCGGAGATCCCCACGAAGTCGGCCGAGTCCATCGCGCTGTCGAAGGAACTGCGACGCCGCGGCTTCGTCTTCGTCGGCCCGACCACCATGTACGCGCTCATGGAAGCGATCGGCATCGTCGACACCCACCTGCTGGACTCGCACCGGCGCGGCAGCTCCGGGATCTGGACCTCGTGACCCTGCTCCGCCTCTTCCCCCAGGGCCCCACCGACTGCGAGACCGCGCTGCGGACGCCGGCCGCCCACGCGATCCCGGGAGCCGAGGAAACGGATGTTCCGGGCCGCGTCCACACCCGGCTCCTGCACCACGCGGGAGCGCCGGTGCGGGTGACGGTGACCTTTGCCGAGGACCAGATCACCGTCGGCCTGCCCGACGAGATCCCCGACCCCGACGGCCTGGCAGCGCCGATCCGCCGCTGGCTGGACCTCGACTCCGACACCGCACGGATCGCCGACGCCCTCGCCACCGACCCGCTGATCCGCCCGCTGGTCGAGCACCGGCCCGGCATCCGGCTCATCGGCTACCCCGCCGAATTCGAAGCGGTCATCACGACAGTCGTCGGCCAGCAGGTCTCGCTCGCCGCGGCCCGCACCTTCATGGGCAGACTCGTCATCGCCTACGGGACGTCGGCAGCCGGGCTGAGGACCCTGCCCGCACCACGGGAACTCGCGGCGATCCCCGGTACCGAACTCCAGACGGCCGTCGGCCTCACTCACTCACGCACCCGCACCCTGCGCACCGTCGCCCAGAGATGGGCGGACGGATTCACCCTCGCGCACCTCACCACCGACGAAGCACGCGGGGCCCTGCTCGAACTCCCCGGCATGGGCCCCTGGACCGCGGACCACCTCACCGTGCGCGCACTGCAGCACCCCGACACCTTCGTCCCGGCGACCTGGTCGCCCGCAGAGCGCTCGGATCCGTCACCACCGACCAGGCACGGTCCATCGCGGAGCGGTGGGCGCCATGGCGCTCCTACGCGCTCATGTACCTGTGGGCGGACGCCGCCTACACACCGCCCGGGAAGAAAAGAACGCGCGTCTGAAGCCAGATCCTGAAGCCAGATCCGGATCTCACACTTCCGAGCGAACCGACGTCTTCCTTGTGCCGGGAGGCAACCTTCCGGCGCCGCTGACTTCTGGTCAGCGCAGCGTGCCCGTGGCCGTCACGCGCCCGACGGCCACGGGCATCGCCGCAACAAGAAACGCGCAGGAGGAAGACGAATGGCCGACCGGCAGAGCAAGACATACGACCTGACCGCCTTCGATTCCCATGAATACGGGCCGCAGAAGCGGCGCGCGACCGCTGCCGAATACTCCTTCCCGAACCTCTCGGAAGAAAGAGCCCGATCGGCCCAGCTCGGCGCGGCGGTCGGAGACCTCCTCCAGTCCGCCATGTTCTTCGGCGGAATCGACGTACTGCCTTTCACGATCCGCGGCGAAAACCTCGTCGTCGTAGCGTGCCGTGCCAGCCAACCGGTCGGCATTTCGGTCATCGACCCGACCGGCGACACCGCCCGCGACGTCGTGACATGGATGGAACCCACCCAGGAGGAATGGGTGGCGCACGTGCTCAAGATCGAACTCCTGCGCAACGCCCGCGCGGCAGGCATCGACCACGTGCTCGTCCGAAGCGGCACAACGGCGGAGACCATCTACGAGGCCCTCGGCCTGCACCCCGTCGAGACAACCCCCTGACCGAAGGCATCAAGTCCTCGCCCTGCGGCATTCGCCTCCGTCCCTCTCACCGCAGGCCCGCCCGCAGAGTCCTGCCGCGGCCGGCCCGCGAAGGCACCGCAGATACCTCGCGGCCGCGATGAGGACCTATTCGGGCACGACCCCGCAGCCAGCGTTCCCTGGGCGGATCCGCACACCCTCACCGCTGGCTCCTCAGTTCGGCCCTATAAATCCTCGCCAATCGATCTCACGTTTCGAATTCGGCGAACGTCTTCGGAATGTCATCACGCCGCAGGCGAACCGATGACAACAACAGAAAGGACAAACCCATGTCGCTCGAAGAGAACAAGGCGATCGTCGGCCGCTGGTTCACCGAGTTCTGGGGCAACCCCTTCAACCCCGGAATCATCGACGAACTCGCCGACCCGGACATCCGGTTCGAGTATTCGCTGCACAAGCCCATGCGCGGCCGGGACGAGGTGCGCGCCTTCGCGACCAACTTCCGCACCGCGTTCCCGGACCTCAACTTCTGGGGCACCTCGGACCTCATCGCCGAAGGCGACTACGTCGTCGGGCAGTGGGAGGGCGGCGGCACCCACACCGGGCCGATCGTCTTCGACGACCTCCCCATCGGCTCCGCCCCCGCGGCGTCCGGCAAGACACTCCGCTTCACCGGCAAGACGGTCCTCAAGGTCCAGAACGGCCTCATCGTCGAGGAACTCGGACTCGACGACGGCGTGAAGGTCCTCCAGCAGCTCGGCATCATCCCGACCGCCTGAACCCGACCGCCGGCATCCAGCAGCAAACCGGAGGGGGCCTGCCCTTGCAGGGCAGGCCCCCTCCGGCAGTTCCAAGACGCCGACCCGACAGTTTCACAGGCGGTGAACCACCACACCACCCGCCTCCAGCCCGTGCCCTCGCTCCGCGCCGCAACCCAGGCCGTGCCCCGGGCAGCCTGACACGAGCCGACGGCACCAACCTCCAGCACCCCACGAAACCCGACGTCCCGAAAGCCGGCCCCCCGCCGAACTTCCCCACCCTGATCGTCGGTCAAGAACTCCACTGGCATGGACCTGACGCCAACGACGCCCGCAGCCACTCAACGATCCTCCGCCGAACCTTCGCGCCAGGCCGGTCGGCCGTGCTAAAAGCCCATGATCACCGGCGTAGCGTCAACCGCCGTACCGCTGTGTCCCAAGGCCGGTTCAGACCGGGGTCGTGACCGGCTCGCCCTGCGCGCTGCGCGGGCCGGGCACCGAGGCCGCCGTGGCGAGGTCGAGGGGGGAGTGCATGTCCGGCTCGAACCGACCGTAGGGGTTCACGTGGGTCCAGAACAGCGGGGACAGGGCCCGCCGGTATTGGCGTAGATTCGCCCGTAGGCCATCAGGAACAACTGCGGGTTGAACAACTGCCGATACAGTCTTTCCAGCGGCAGACCTTGCCTGCCGCGTTCCCGGAGGACGTCCAGCACCGTTGCGGCACTCTGCATTACGCATACCTTCCATCGCCGGACGCCTCAATCATCTGTGCTCCTTCGCCCTGTGACCGGCTTTCCCGACCTCCCTGGCAGGTCGTCCCCCCTGCGACTACTACGAGCACTCCGTCGCCGTAGGGCTCGCGCCCCTTAGCCTCGGGCTTTCACGAGCGGGCTTGTGCGGGTCCTGATCAAATAGGCGGAGAGTGCTGCTGAGCTGCAGCGATGGCACTTGCCAGGGGCTCTGTCGGCTGCAAGGAAAGAAGCACTCTCCAGGTGAACGAGCGCATCGGGCCGTTTCCATCTGTCCGGCCCCTTGTCGGCGGTGGCGCGGGGTCTCGTAGCCACCCGCAAAATAGCTGGTCACGGGAGCGGTCTGTGCAGGACGCTGAGCGTATGCCTCGACGTCTCATGTTCGTGCAGTTGAAGACTGGTTACAACACCGACCGCGGACCCTCGTGGATCGGGTGGGTGGACTTCTCGAAGACCTGGAGCACTGCGTACTTTCACGGGAGGACACTGCGCCGGGCAGGGGGGATGTTCGATGCGAACTTCTACGATGTGCAGACCAACGAGGAGTTCTGGGTCTCCGGACCGAAGCGGGACCGCACAGACACCCGCTACGGCCCCTCCAAACCTGAAATCGAGCCGGAGGCCGTCGAGACCTATCACGCCTTCCTGGAGGGCGCGCCCCTGCCGGGCCGGGTAAACGGCTAACCTCGCGCCCTTGCGAGCGGGCTTGTCCAGGTCTTGATCAGATAAACGGAAAGCGCTTCTGACCTGCAACGATGAGAATTGTCGAAGGTCCTGTCAGCTGCAAGGAAAGAAACACTCTCCAGGTGAACAAGCGCATCGGGCCGTATCCGTCTGTCCGCGTCCCTCTCACCCCTGCTGGCCAACATCGCTCTGTCCACTGCTCGACAACTTCGCCGCCGAGCAGTGGACCAACACGATGGCAACCCGGCGGGACCGCGAACGTCGACGGAAACATGGCCTGGGCACCTGGCGACTCGTCCGCTACGCGGACGACTTCGTCGTCATGGTTCAGTCGGATCTCGACCATGCGGAACGTGAAAACCCCGTCGGGGTCCGGGACTCGTCCCGGTGGGCCGACCGTGAGGGAGGCCCGACTCCCCGGCGGGAGCAGGACGGTCCAAGAAGCCAATGCCGGTACGCCGAAAGGCGACGGGAAACCGGGACACCATGGCCGCACCCTTCGCGGTCGTCCCGCATATCCGGCCGGATACAGGCAGATGCCTGGCCCGAGAAGGGAGCTGACGTGGACCGGGTGAGCCTTTGAGGCACCAAAGCTGAAGTACCGGAACCGAAGGACAAGTTGGACACAGATGACGGCACACGCATTCGCTCTCGCGGTGGCGGCACTCGGAGTGAACGGACCGGAGGACGCGGCACCCGGCTGGGACGCCATCGACCGGCGCACCCACGAGGACCACGTACGGCGACTGAGGCAGAGGATCTTCAAGGCGACGAAGGACGGGGACCTCAAGAAGGTCCGCAACCTGGGCGGACTGGTTCGCAGCGAACTGTCGGACCCTGAACGGGCACCATCTGACCTACCGCTCCGAGGGTGGGACAGATGAGGAGTCCAACCTCCAACTGATCCACGCCGACTGTCACCGGAAGCACCACGCGACCAGTGACCATGGCAAGCAACCACCTGAGCAGTCCCTGAGGCTTGTTTGAGCCGTGTGCGGGGAGACCCGGTTCTGAGGGGGGCCTCACCCTGAGAGGAGTGGGGCCTGCCCGACCGACCTACGCGGACTGCGCGCCGGCGCAGTCCCCCGTCAGCTTGAAGCTCGCACGAGGTAAGCGAATCCCATCAAGATCGTTCTCACCGGGATCTCCTGTACCTCAGCTGCTTACCCGGAGTCTCCCACTGCCCCCCTGGCCACCCCGTCCGTGTCCGGTACGACGGCGCACCAGTCGCCCAGCGCCGCATCGGCCAGCAGGAGAGAGAAACCGTCATCCGTGACCTCGGAGAGCGTGTCGGCTCCACCGGGGTAGTTCCGGTGGGCCAGTTCGCCGTGCGGCAGCGGGGCCACGAAAGCGGTGAAGTTGTCTTGCAGCAGCTCCGCTCTGGGGTTCGGCTCCGGCTCGGTGGCCACGCAAACCAGCGAGCGTGGCCGCAGTAATCGGGGCACTTCGACTGTGCTCTGCGGCGTCACGCGGAACCATCTGCACCCGTGTGCGCCGTACGCCCAGCGCTCGCAGACCAGGGTCAGGCGCTCGGACACCTCCGCCACCCTCGCCCAGAAATCCGTATCCGCGACGGCGTCGGCCACGACACCCGCGCGCTCACCGAGTCTGCCGCCCGATCCTCATACCGCGAGACGTCCACCGGAAGCGGGTGGACCTTCCCCCCTTGAACAGCTTGGTGAACGCCACCGCTTCGCGGACATCAGGCCGGCGTCCGCGTCGAAGTACGCGCTCGCTGAGGCCGTCTACGGCTTCTTCGCCAACGGCGGGACCAAGTGTTACGTCGTCCCGCTCGACCCGGCAGACGATGGCGAGCTCAAGCGGTCGGCGTATCACCGCTGTTCAGGAGGGTGACGCGTCCGGGTGTTGCGGTCGGGACAGACTGCTGTCTGCCATCGGTGAACACCGCCCCGAGCGGGCGCAACGGTCATTACCGTCCAGTCGCATGACAACGATTACGACGCGTACGGTCGAGTATCCGGCCGACGGTTTCACGATGATCGGGCACCTCGCGCTCCCGGCCGGTGTCGACCGCCGGCCCGCGGTGCTGCTCGGACCAGAGGGCACGGGGCTCAGCGACGTCGAGCGCCGCCGGGCCGATGCTCTCGCGGAGCTGGGATATGTAGCGCTGGCCTTCGACCTTCACGGTGGGCGCTATTTGGGGGATCCCGAGGAGATGCTGGCCCGTTGCATGCCGCTGCTCGCCGACCCCGACCGGATGCGGGGCATCGGCCACGCGGCGCTCGACGTGTTGCGCACCGAACCGCGGACCGACCCCGACCGGATCGCCGCCGTCGGCTACGGCACCGGGGGCGCCATCGCGCTGGAACTCGGGCGCGATGGCGTCAACCTGCGCGCGATCGGGACAGTCAACGCACTGACCACGGGCCGACCGGGCGAGGCGGCGCGCATTCGCTGCCCGGTGTGGGCCGGGGTCGGGTCGGAAGACCCGATCATGCCGCCCGCCCAACGGGACGCGTTCACCGCCGAGATGCAGGCCGCGGGCGTCGACTGGCGCCTCGTGGTTTACGGCGGAGCCCTTCACGCCTTCCACCATCCACCGGTCGACCACACCGTGCGTCCCGGCGTCGGCTACCACCCACGGCACGCACAGCGAGCCTGGCGTGACGTCGTCGCTCTGCTCGCCGAGTGCCTGCCCGTCACGGATTGATCCGATCGGCTCCTGATGCTCACTCCTGCCCGCCGTCGTCGTCTTCATCGGCGTGGCAGACGATCAGGTCGAGAACTGGTGGCCGGCCACCTCCACAGCGCCGGAACGTACCGAGGCAGCAAAGGCACTGACGCTGTTCGCCGACTGGGGGCCGGGCGCCTACGACCGTCTGGACTGAACCCGGGCCCACCGCGGCGCCTCGCTCCGGGTACGGGGTCAGGTGGGGTTCAGCGGGCACTGTCACGTTGGCTGACAGGGTGGACGGGGGGTGTCCGTGGGCAGTGCTCCGCCGTCGTACAAGGGGCGCCGGTACCCGGTCGAGGTGATCTCCCGCTGCGTGTGGCTGTACTTCCGCTTCCCGCTGTCATTCCGTGAGGTGGAGGAGCTGATGCTTGAGCGCGGTGTGATCGTCTCGTGCGAGACGATCCGGCGTTGGTGCGCAAAGTTCGGCCGGATCTATGCGAATGAGCTGCGCCGACGGCGGCCACGGCCGGGTGAAGACGTTCACGGGATTCCTCCTGAGGCAATGGGGCGCCGGGCGACCGAACCCGCTGCGGCCTCGCATTACGGGCCTCACCCCGCGGTCATGAACTGCTGGAGGAAGCCCTCGCACCGGACGCCGTCGAACGGCTGCGGAGCGGTACGAGAAGCGTCACGGGTGCACCCACCCCCGCACAACAGACCAAGGCGTCCGGGACAGTCCGGGCTCGTCCGCACAGGTGAAAGGCGGTGCCCGTGGATCGCACTCATGAGATCCGAAGTGGGACAGCCAGGCCCCGGACAGACCCGGACTGTCCAGGCCGCCGCAAGATCCGGCGGGACACTGCTACGCCGGAACGGCTTGCCGCCTGCACGGCCAGAGGAACTGCAGTTGTGAGCCAAGAGGGCCCGGATCCACATCGGACCCGAGCCTGGCTGTTCGCGAAAACGGGCTCTGGCTCAACTTCTGTGATGCATCGACGCCCCATAACTGTTGATCTCCGGAGTTGCTCTCCTCGATCGTCCCGGCAGATGCACGGACGCGCTGGCTTCAGGCCCCTGCTCAAGTGGGTACTGCTTGCCTCCTGACCTCAATGTCGGTGGCCGGTGCGAGGATCCCCGGACAGCTACGCGAGGAGATCCTATGGGCACCTGGGACAACGGCCCCTTCGACAACGACACCGCCGCCGACTTCGCCGACGACCTGGACGAGGCAGCCGTGGAAGAACGCGAGCCCATGATCCGCAGAGTCCTCAAACGCGCTGCCGACCCAGCGGACTGCCTGGACGCCCCCGACGCCGAGCGAGCCGTTGCCGCAGCAGCCCTGGTTGTCGCACAGCACCCTGGCGGCGAGCCCTCGTGTGCGAACTACGGCCCATCGGAACCGCTGCCGGAGTTCCCTGCAGACCTCCGAACGCTCGCCGTCGATGCCCTGGACCAAGTGGTCGCTGAGCCTTCTGAACTCGCAGAGCTGTGGGACGAGGCCGCGAACGGCCCGAAATGGCATCAGGAGATCACCCGCCTCCGCGACGTTCTCGACCCTCCGCTCCCGCCACAAGAGGAAGCCCTCTTCGAGATATGAGCGGTGCCCCACAGTCACGGATCACAGGACTTGAGCCAGAACCACTTCCCGTGATTAGGGCCAGTCGTGACAGTGCGTAGGGCCGGGAAGGGCTTTTCGGGCGGTACCGGGCTCTGCCAGCGCGGCCGAGGAAGCCGGACTGCGCTCTGTACAGGAAGCAGCCCCTGCGGTGCAGCAATGTCGTCTTACCCGACCGTTTCGGCTGGATCTTCCAGGATCGCTCGGCCCGCTCCCGGGCACGCTGCTCCTTCAGGCGGCCACGCCGGTTGTCCGGTTGTCGGCTCGTGCGGTGAGGGAAACGGAGTAGCGGCGGAGGAGCAGGATGGCGGTGGTGGCAAGGCCAGTGAGCAGGCCCAGCCAAAGGCCTACGGTTTCGAGGTGTAGGGCGTAGGCGAGGAGCCATGCTGTGGGTAGTCCGACGGCCCAGTAGCCGATGAGGGTGATATGGAAGCCGCTCTTGGTGTCGTCGAGTCCGCGCAGCAGGCCGACGCCGATGTTCTGGGCGCAGTCGAAGAACTGCAGGAATGCGGTCACGGCCAGCAGGTGGCTGGCGATGGTGAGTGCCTCGTCCGAGCCGGACTCCAGGAAGGGAGCCAGGGCAAGCCGGGGCAGGGCGAGGTAGAGGATGCCGACGATGGTCATGACGGCACCGGCGCAGGCGAGCGCGGTGTTCTTAATGCGTCGGGCGTCGTCGTATCGCCCCAGTGCCAGTTCGCGGCTGACGTTGATGGATGCGGCGTGGGAGAGGCCGACGGCAACTTGGAAGACGATGTAGACGAGTTGATTGACGGCGGTGTGTGCGGCCAGTGCGGCGGGACCGAAGGATCCCGCCATCAGCGCGGTGAGGGAGAAGAAGCCTGCTTCGGATCCGTAGGTGGCGGCGATCGGGATTCCCAGGCGTAGCAGACGTTTCAGGACGGCGGGGTCCGCCTTCATAAGGTCCAGGGAAAGCAGTGGGGCGAGGATGGTGTCCTTCTTCGCCGCTATGCAGAGGGAGACGGAGGTCAGCAGGTAGACGCTGGAGGTGGCGAAGCCGACGCCGGTCAGGCCCATGCGGGGCAGGCCCCAGGTGCCGTGGATGAGAATCCAGTTGAGACCGGCGTTGACCACGACCGAGGCGATGGTGATCTGAAGCAGGGCCTGGGGGCGCCGCATGCCGACGGTGAACTGGCGGATCACTTGGAACCAGAGGCAGGGCAGCAGGCCGGGGGCGAGCGCGAAGATCATGGTCTGCGCGCGGTCGGTGACTGCGGCGTCCTGTCCGAGCCAGGGCAGGGCCTGCCCGATCAGGATCATGAGGACGGCGCCGGCGATGCCCGTGAGGGTGGCCAGCGCCATGCTGGCGCGGACGATGCCCCGCACCTCCTCGCGGCCTTTTTCCTGTCCGGCCCGGTCGGCATCCTGAGCGTCTTGTTCAGCGCGGGCTCCGGCGGCGGCGATCTGGTTGCCGACGGAGGTGACCAGGCCGACGCCCATGGTGCGCAGCTGGTTGAAAATGACGATGGCCAGGCCGCCGGCTGCCAGTTCCTGCGTGCCGAGGATGCCCATCATGACGGTGTCCGTCGTGGTCAGGGCAACCTGTGCGAGCTGGGTAAGGATCAGCGGGACGGCGAGGGCGGCAAGGGCGCGGCTGTCGCGGAGGAGGTTGGTGAGCATCGGGTTACCGGTTCCTGCGGAGCTTGGTGAGAAGTTCGTCGATTTCCCGTTGCGTATCGGGATCGAGGAGGCTGCGGACCTGCATCCGTTCGTCGTTGAACACGGTGTCCATGTGCTGCTCCCCGCCGTCATTGATCAGGGCGACCATAGCCGTCCCAGGTGGTAGCGATGGCAGGCGGGGCAGCACCTCGTGGATCACGCTGTCGGCGGAGTCGCTGCTGGACAGGTGCAGCCGCCGTGCTCTTTTCGAGGAGGTCCGTTCCATGCGGGGATGACAGGTGATGTCGCCGGTGTACAGCGGGCGGCGATTGCTAACTGGCTTTCATGCAGGGCTAATTGGCTCACCTCTGTGGGTTGTACGGCTTCCGGAATGAAACCCGTCCAGGTGGGATCGACCGATGAAATGAGTGCACGATCTCGCGCGCGAGCCACCCTGCCCTCCCCTACGGGAATTATCATCGTTAGGATAGGCAAACCTAAGGAATCTTTCGGTTGCGGAACATGGGCGAGGACGTACGTGGACATCAACAGGCGTCAGGTGTTGTTGGCCGGCGGGGCGATAGGAACGGCCGCGCTGCTGGCGGCGTGCTCCTCGGGCAGCGGTAACACCGCGACCGGCTCCTCCGGCAAGGGCGGCAAGCCCCGAGAAGGCGGCACCCTGCGCATCGGCGCGCTCGGCCGGGCCGGCGCCATCACCCGCGACCCGCATGGCACGCAGGCCAATGAGAGCGACTACCTGATCCTCGCGCTCACCTTCGACACACTCGCTGTCCCGGGCGCCGATTCCAACACCGTGCCCCGGCTGGCCTCGTGGGAGCCTTCGGCAGACCTGAAGACGTGGCACTTCAAGGTGGCCAAGGACGCCGCCTTCCATGACGGCACTCCGGTCACCGCCGACGACGTGGCCTGGTCACTGCGCCGACTGCGCAATACGCCGGCGGGCGCAGCCCGCCTGCCCGGAGTGAAGAACGCCGACAGCATCACGGCCGAGGGCACCGACACGGTGGCGGTCGTCTCCGAGTATGCCAACGCCGACTTCCCTCTCATGACGCGATTTGCCACGTTCATCATGAAGAAGGACACGCCGGACAAGGCGGTGGCGAAGGCGCCCGGAACCGGCCCGTTCAAGCTGGACTGGTATCGCAACGGCAACGCCCGTCTGGTGCGCAACGACAAATGGTACGGCGGCACCGTCTACCTCGACGCGATCGAGGTGACCATGTTCGAGACGCCGCAGGCCATGGCCAACGCCCTGTTCGCCGGGCAGATCGACGTCGCCTCCAACGCCGGTCCGGTCGCCGCACGCACCGCGGAGTCCCGCAAGGACCTCCAGGTCGTCCGCCGCCCCGACGACATGTCGATGCCCATCGTCATGCGTACCGCTGACGGACCGTTCGCCGACCCGCGGGTGCGGGAAGCCATGCGCCTGGTCGTGGACCGCGAGGCAATGGTCAAGCAGGCCCTCTCCGGATACGGAAACGTCGCCAACGACATCATGGGAACCGGCGATCCCGACTACGCCAAGGACATCCCGCAGCGCAAGCGCGACCTGGCCAAGGCCAAGCGGCTCCTCACCGAGGCCAAGTTCGACCTGTCCAAGACCTACGAGCTGTACACCACCGAAGACGTCTCCGGCATCGCCGACTCCGCGACTCTGTTCGCTTCGCAGGCGCGTGAGGCCGGCATCAAGATCAAGGTGGTCAAGCAGGAGTCGGGAACGTTCTACGAGAAGACCTGGCTCAAGGGCGACCTCTACACGAACTACTGGGGCACCAACGACTCGGTGTTGTTCTTCGCGTCCAAGACCCTGCTCAGCGGTGCCGGTCAGAACGAATCGGGCTTCGACGACAAGGAGTTCGACGCCACCTACCGCAAGGCCATCGGCACCACGGACGAACAGGCGCGGGCCAAGGCCCTGCACGAACTGCAGCAGATCGAGTACGACCGCTCCGGCTACCTGCTGTGGGGCATGGCCGACGGTGTCGACCTGGCCGCTGCGAAGGTCCAGGACCTGCCGAAGCTGCCCGGCTACGGCCGCGTCCAGCTGGAGAACGTGTGGCTGAGTTGAGCCACACGCCCAAGTACAGCGCGGTGGCCGATCCTGCCGGCACAGGGGAGGCCACCGCGCGACGCCGCCCGCTGCCGATTCCGCTCCTCGGCCGCCTGGCCGCAGCCGTGGGGCGGCGGGTCCTCATGCTGGTCGTCCTGCTCGCCCTGGTGTTCACCGCCGTCGAGCTGCTTCCCGGAGACGCCGCCACCGCGACTTCCGAACGCGGCGAGAGCGCCGCCGACATCGCGGCCCGCCGCCACCTGCTGGGGCTTGACCGACCGGTGTGGGAACGCTTCTGGGACTGGATGACGGGGCTGTTCACCGGAGACCTCGGTATCAGCGCCCGAGGCGAGAAGGTCACGCAGATGCTGGCCGACCCGTTTCCCAACACGCTGCTGCTCGCGGCCCTTGCCTTCGTCCTGACAGCGGCGGCGTCTCTGGCCCTGGGGTGTTGGGCCGCCGCCCGCCCCGGCAAGCTCACCGACCGGGTCATCGGCCATGCCTCTACCTCGGCATTCGCCATACCCGAATTCGTCGTCTCCGTCGGCCTGCTGATGTTGCTCTCCCTGTGGACCGGCTGGCTTCCCGCGGTGACCGTGGCCGGGGCCGATGGCAGGCCGGCCACGTGGACCATGCTGATCATGCCGGTCCTCGCCCTGGTCATCCCGCAGACCGGATGGAACACCACCGTCGTGCGCGGCGCTCTCGCCGACCAGGCGGCCACGCCGCACGTCGAGGCCGCCCACCTGGATGGCCTGCCGGTGCGCCGCGTCATCTGGCGCCACGCCCTGCCCGGCGCCGTCCCGGCCATCGCCACTGGCCTCGCCACCTCCACCGGCATGCTCTTGGGCGGCACAGTGGTCGTGGAAGCGTTCTTCAACTACCCCGGCATCGGCAGCGTGCTCGCCAGCGCCGTATCCACCCGCGACACCCCGCTCATCGCCGGAGTCGTCGTCTGCGCCGGTGCTGCCATCAGCCTGGTTCTGCTGGCCGCCGACCTAGTCCGCGCCCGAGTTCTGGGGAGTCACGCATGAGCACCGCCCTCACCCCAGCCCGTGCCCCGAGGAGCTCCGCGGGCCGCGGACGGGTGATCCGCCGTCTGGTCCCAGGCGCCCTGCTGGTTCTGCTCGCCCTCACCGGCCCGTTCCTTGCCGCGCACCCCCTCGACAAACCGGTCACCGCTCCCTTCGCCACCGCTGGCGACGGAGCACCACTGGGTGGGGACCAGCTCGGCCGCGACGTCCTCAGCAGGCTCCTCCACGGCGGAACCGCCCTGATCGGCAGCGCCCTCCTGGTCGCCGCCGTCGTCACCGCGCTCGCCGCGCTTGCGGGCTGCTTCGCCGTCCTGCACCCGGCCGTGGGGAGGGCCGTGGAACGCACCGCCGACGTCTTCATCCTGCTCCCGCCGATCCTCGGCATCGCGATCATCGCGCTGGCCTGGCCCGGAGGCGGACGATGGGCCGTCATCAGCGCCGCCATCGTCCTGGGCACCCCTTACGCCGTCCGCGTCGTCACCAGCGCAGCCGCTCCCCTCGCCGGAGCCGGGTACGTCGAAGCCGCCCTCGCCAGCGGGGAATCCCTCACCTACACCGCCACCCGCGAACTCCTGCCGAACCTGCGCGCCACCATCCTTGCGCTGTTCGGCCTGCGCTTCGTCGAAGCCGTCTACGTCATCTCCATGGCCGGATTCCTGCAGATCGGCCCCCAGCCACCTGCCGCGGACTGGGCTTTGATGATCCGGGAGAACTCCTCGGGCATCCTCCTCAACCCATGGGCGGTCGTAGCCCCCAGCCTGGCCATCGCCGCCCTCGCCATCAGCGTAAACCTGGCCGCCACCTCCCTCGCTCCCCACTCCGCACGCAAGGCGGTGACCACCCCGTGAACACCCCCCTGCCCCCGCCCACCACCAACGAGATCCCCGCCCCTGCGTCGGCCGGAAAGGACAGCGAATCCGCGACAGTGGTGACGGTGACCGATCTCAGTATCCGGATCCCCGACGGACCCGTTCTGCTTCAGCCCACCAGCCTGACCGTCCGGGCCGGCGAGATCACCGCCCTGACCGGGGCCTCCGGATCCGGCAAGACCACCCTGCTGCGCACCCTGATCGGCCACCCGCCCGCTCAAGCGACCACCCACTGCACCGCGTTCAACGTCCTGGGCCACCACGTCCCCAGCCTTGACGCGACGGCACTACAGACCATGCGCCGCACCCAGGTCGCCTACGTCGGCCAGGACCCCGGCTCAGCGCTCAACCCCCGGATGAAGATCCGTCATCTCGTCGCAGAAACCGCCCCAACCGCCAACGAGCAGGCCGTGCTGGACCTGCTGCGTGAATGCAAGCTGCCCACGGACGGCGGATTCCCCGACCGCAGACCCACCACGATCTCCGGCGGCCAGCAGCGCCGCGTCGCTCTCGCCCGCGCCCTCTCCCGTACCCCCGAACTACTGCTCCTCGACGAACCGACCGCGGGACTCGACGAAGCCCTGCGCGACGACATCGCCGGCCTGCTGCGCCACCTGGCCACCTCGCGCGGCCTGGCCATCGTCATGGCCTGCCACGACCCCCAACTCGTCGACACCTGCGCCGACCACGTCGTACAGCTCACCACTGCACAACCACGCCTTCCCCGACAACGCACACCACGCCCGCGGCAGAAGGCAGAATCCACGGAAACCGCCACGGACGGGATCACAGCGCGGTCCGTCAGCGTGACCTTCCGCAGCCGAGGCACAGCCCAACCTGCACTCGACAAGGTCGACTTCTTCGCACCCCCTGGCTCGGCGACCGCAATCATCGGACCCTCCGGATCCGGCAAGACCACCCTGCTGCGCGTCCTCGCCGGCCTACAGCGGCCCGACACCGGATCCCTCGTCCTTGACGGCAGCCCGCTGGCCCATACAGCCCGCAAGCGCCGTCGCGAACACCACCGGCGCATCCAGCTGGTCCCGCAGAACCCGCTCGCCGCGCTCAACCCGTCCCGCACCATAGGCGCGGCCCTGACCCGTCCCCTGCGCCGCCACACCCAGCTGACCAAGGCCCAAGCCGCAGACCGGATCACCGAACTCCTCGACCAGGTCAACCTGCCTGCCGACTTCATCCACCGCTACCCTCACGAACTCTCCGGCGGGCAGCGCCAGCGCGTCTCTGTCGCCCGCGCCCTCACCGCCAGCCCCGACTTCCTGCTCTGCGACGAGATCACCTCCGCGCTCGATCCCGACACCGCCATCGCCATCATGGAACTCCTGCAACGCCTGCGGGCCGAACACAACATGGCCATCACACTCGTCAGCCACGAGACACACCTGGTCGCCGCCTACACCGACACCGTGCACATCCTGGAAGCCGGACAGCTCACCGCACACGGCTCCACCACGGCACACGTGCCGACCTGATCACCCGTGATTCCTGCCCGGACACCACAGCGGCAGACACCAAAGCCCGCTGCCACAACTGCCGACAGCTCTAATCGCCGGAGGCATTCCAGGAGTTCGCCGAGGACTACTACGGGATCCCGGTCGACATCGACGCGGTGTGCCACGTGTATGCCCTCCGCCCACTGACTCAGGACACGGTCACGGCTTTGAACGCCAAGGCGTCCCTGGCGGGCGTTGCCGACGCAGCCGCCACGATCGGCTATGCCATCGCGGCCGCCCCGGTTTCCCGACCTGAGCCTGCCTGACAGGCTTCGCGGGCGCGGAGCACACCTGCAACATCCATCGGTGCTGAAATGGGAGGGCGCCGGTGAGCCGCAGCGGCCCGGAATGGTCTGAGTTCGTCTGGAAGATCGCGCGCTCCTCCTCCAGCTCGCGAATCCTCTTTCGCGCGGCCGCCAGCTCCGCCTGAACCGCATCACCACCAGGCCGCGGCGCCGCCACGGGCGTGGAGTGAGCACCGGACCGACGTCCGTCGGCGGCCCTGATCCAGTTCCGCAGCGTCTCGGTGTTCACCCCGAGGTCGGTGGCGACCGACCTGATCGTCGCTGCCGGACGCGACCGGTACAGCGCGACGGCGTCCGCCTTGAACTCGGCGGGGTAGTGCTTCATCCCCCACAGGGACTCCGTTCTCCTGGACCATCGAGATCCAAGTCTCTCCGGTGTCCAGAACCCGGGGTCAGGGCCCCGACCTGGTTGCCCTTCAGTTTGGGCACGTACTTGTAGATCGTGTTCCGGATGACGTCAAGAAGCCGGGCGACCGAGGCGGTGTTCTCCAGGCGGGCGGACAGGTCTCGTCCCGGCGCTCGCATGGCCGTGGCTATGTCCGCGTTGTTCAGGAGAGTCGAGGATCAGAAGGTGCCGAGGGAGGGTACAAGCACCTCGATTGCGCACAGTGTCCTGGCCTACGGGCTCAGGGTGACAAGGAGCGTGAGGGTGACGACGGGCGAGATCGACGCGGGCGGCCTTCGGGGGGACGCCGAGCCGAGGCCAACACCCGCCGGGCTCGCGGCCGCGCGGGCCAGGGTGACCGCACATCTGAGCGCCGCGGTCGACGCCGGTGGTGCGGTGCGGCGGCCGTGCGCGAGCCGGACGCTGGAGTCGGCGCTGCTGGCCGTGCTGCTGCGCCGGCATGGCAGCCATCCGGTGGAGTTGCGGCGCCTCCTTGAGTTCCTGGACGCCCCGCAAGCGCAGGCCACCGCGTTCGACGCGGCGCTCGCGCAGGGGGTCCTGCACGGCCGGACGATCAGCGCCGACGTGGTCGGTGACGAGCTGCTGGCCGACTTCGATCACTTCTCCGTCGCCCGCAAGCGGCTGGTCTTCGACGTCTACCTGGCTGTGGCGGATGCGGTCCGCTTCGAGCCGGCGATGCTGCGTCCGGTCCGGATGACCCCTGGTACGGACAACACGGTCAGCTGGATCGAGATGACCATGCTCAGCGTCCGGGTGCTGGCCGCGCACGGCCTGGGGAAGGCCGCGGAGGTCACCGGCCCGGAACGGGAACATCTGCTGGCCCTGCTGGGTTCCAGCCGCGCGCCGGTGTGGGAGAACCACGTCACCGCGCACCTGCTGGCGCTGCTGGCCGTCCAGCGGTTCGCCGTCGGCCACCCACTGGTTGAGCGCGGTGTCGCGGGGGTGCTGGCGTATCTGAATCCGGACGGCGGTGTACCGGGCATCTCGAACCTGGACGTGTTCAGCACCGCGTGCGCCGGACTGGCACTGGCCCGCGCCAAGGCCGAGCCGGCGCTGCTGAACCGCCTGTGCGACTACCTCATCGCACAGCAGCAGCCTGACGGCGGCTGGGCGTTCGGCGAGAGCATGGAGCACAGCGACGTGGACACCACGGCGTACGCCCTCGCATGCCTGGCCACCGTCGGCCCCGTCCGCCACCACGCCGCACTGGCACACGCCGGCGGGTACCTGCGGGCGATCGTCGGCGAGGACGGCGGGTTCCCCACCTACATGCAGGGCGATCCCTCGGAGGTCGGTATGACCGGCGGCGCGGCCGCCGCACTGGCCTGGGCCGGCAGCGACCACACTGGCCTGCTCAAGCATGCGGCCCGCTGGCTGCTGGACGCCCAGCAACCCGACGGCACGTTCGAGCGCAGCTGGACCCTGAGCGAGGCCAACACGATCTGGCGGGCGATGTGGGCACTGCACTCGCTGCCCAAGCCCGCCCGCACCGCGCTCAAGGCCCGGGTCGCCGACGCGACCACCGCGGCGACGCGGTTTCTCGTCAACGCGCAGAACAACGACGGCGGCTGGGGATACCGCCCCGGTGACCCCAGCGACATCGCCAGCACCTGCTACTCCCTGCTCGCCCTGTCGGCCATGGGCCGGCACGTCGACGAGGACGAAGTCGTGCGTGCGGGCGTTGCGCACCTGCTCTCCCGCCAGGACCCGGACGGCGGGTTCACCGCACTGCCCGACCAGGTCGCCCCACGCCCCCTGCTGTTCGACGCACCCGTCTTCGGCGACATCTGGGCACTGATGGCCCTCACCTGCAGCAACAGCAACAGCGACTGGAACTGGCAGGGCCCACCATGACCACCACCCCCGCACCGACCGGCGCCGACCACGCGCCGATCCCCCTGCCCACCCACCGACCCGACCCACTAGCCCTGCCGACCGACTTCCACTGGCTGCGCACCGACCTGCCGGTAGCGCCGCTCGCGTTCCCCGACGGGCCGCCGGGCTGGCTGGTCACCCGCTACGACGACGTCCGCGCCGGCCTGGCCGACCCCCGGCTCAGCTCCCGCCGCCCGCACCTGAACTCCCACGTACGCGCCAACCTGATCTCCTCCCAGGAAATGGCCACGCTGCGCCCGTCCGACCTGCTCACCAGCGACCCACCCGAACACACCCGGCTGCGCCGCCTGGTGAACGGCCAGTTCACCGCACACCGGATGAACCTGCTGGCCCCGCGCATCCAGGCCATCGTCGACGAGTACCTCGCCTCACTCGCCGCCACCCCCCGCCCCGCCGACCTGATCCGCACCGTCGCACTCCCGGTCCCTTCCCAGGTGATCAGCGAACTGCTCGGCATCCCCTTCAGCGACCGCGACCTGTACAACAGGCTCACCCGCGAACTGCTCTCCCTCGACCGCACCCGGGACCAGCTCCTGGCCAGCAAAGCGGCCATGAAGACCTACCTGCTCGGCCTGGTCCACGCAAAACGCGCGGCACCGACCGACGACGTCCTGGGCGGGCTGGTCCAGGCCCAGGCCGACGGCACACCCCTCACCGACGACGAGATCGCCGCCCTCGGCCAGCTCATGCTCATCGCCGGACACGAGACCACCGCCAACGCCATCGGCCTGGCCACCCTCGCCCTGCTCCGCCCACCCCGTCTCTGGGACACCCTGCGTGAGCACCCCGAACTCGTCGACGGCACCGTCGAGGAGATCCTCCGCTACGCGACCGTGCTGCAGTTCGGACTGCTGCGCGTCGCCCGCGAACCCCTCACCATCGCCGGCCGGCACATCCGGACCGGCGACCGGGTCGTCCTCCACCTGCCCGCCGCCAACCACGACCCCACCCACTTCACCGACCCCGACCACGCGGACCCGCAACGCCCCAACGCGGCCCAGCACCTCAGCTTCGGACACGGCCCCCACCACTGCCTCGGCGACCAACTCGCCCGCCTCGAACTGCGCATCCTCCTCACCACGATGCTGCGCCGCTTCCCCGATCTACGCCTGACCGCCCTCCCCGAGTCCATCCCCGCCCACGACCGGAGGGTCGTATACGGCGTGGCCGAGCTGCCCGTGGACTTCACCCCGTGAGCCGGCACCCGTACGGAAGGCGATATGCATGAGGAACGCCCGAGAGAGCGGGTACGCCGCCTACGCCTTCGACTTCGACGGGACACTGGCCGACACGACCGACCTCAACCACCACGCGGTCCAGGCCTCCCTGGCCTCCCACGGGATCGGCGTTCCCCTCACCTGGGTGGCCGCCCACCCGGCGTTCACCGCCCCCCAGCTACGCCGCCGGCTCGGGCTCGGGCCGGCCGAGCTCCCCGACGACACCTTCGTCGAAGCCGCCCGGAACTACTGGTTCGCCCACACCGACCGGATCCGGCCGATCACCGCCGCGGCGACCGCTGCCCGTACCGCCGCACAGCACGCAGCCGTCGCCGTGGTCACGACCAACTACGGCGACATCGTGCGCCACGGCCTCACCGTCGTCGCGCTCGACGACCTCCCATGGACCATCGTCGCCCGCGAGGACGTCCAGCAGACCAAACCCGCCCCCGACCCCTACCTTTACGCCGCCCGACTCCTGAAGGTCGCCCCCCACGCATGCCTCGCCCACGAGGACACCGACGAGGGCATCACGTCGGCCAGGGCTGCGGGCATGGACGTGATCGACATCCGACAGCGGACCTGGCGTTAGGGGCCGGCGTAACATCCGCCGCGGAAACGACGGATATCGCTGACCTGGAGCGATGCGGCGCCCGCGGCCGGCCGCGCAGGGCGGACAGTCCTGGGGCATCACCGGTGAATACGCGGCACCTCGACATCCGAGCCCACCAGTCCCAAGGCCGTAGAGGCCGAGGGTCTGGTCGGGGCCGCCGGTGGGGTGAAGGCTACGGAGCTGAGGGCGAGGTCTCCGGCGGACGGCTGCCCGGCCCGCCTGAACCCGCGCAGCCAGCGGGCAAGGCCGCTGGTGCTCGGATGCAAAGTAGACGCATCGCCCGCCGACCGGGGTGGCGGGTCAGGCGAAGTACGACTTGAACTCGGTGAGGCTGATCCGCCGGTCGCCATCGGTGTCGGCCGCTCGGACGAAATCGGCGAGCTTCACTCCGTCGAGGGTGCCGTCGTTGGCCAGGCCGTAGTCCCTCAACTCACGCAGTCGGATCTCGCCGCTTCCGTCGGTATCGATGCTCGCGAACACAGCCTCGACCTCGGCCTCGGTCATCTTGCCCATGTGTTCCTCCTACAGTTCGTGTACGGGGGATGTCTTCTCGGCAGGCGACGGAGCCGCTACTCGGCCTCGCTGCCGCTGCACCCCATCTTGGGCACCGCCCAGGGCCCTCTCGTTCCGTCCGTGCCGGTTCCTTCAGCCTCGTTTTCCCCGGACAGAGCTGCCCGGTCCAGAGCGAGGCCGCCGCCGAGCTGCACAAACGATCACCGGGGACACCTGCCCACACGCCAGGCGCTCCGACAGGGGAGCCCCGGCAAATTCACTGCATCGGGGCACCAGGCACGCCCCTTGTGGCGGACAACGTGCAAGAACTGTGGCCGGACGACCCGGAGCTACGCCGAGGGGCTGGCCAGCAGCGGCCCCCAGCGGCTCCGGGCGGGTGAACACCTCGCCCATGGCGGTCAGGGAGATGTTCGTTCCGGCGGCAAACAGGGCGAACAGCGGGACGGCCACCCCTGCGGAGAACAGGCGCAGCAGGTGTGTGGTCCGGTCCCCGGGCGACAGCCCCTCCGGCCCGGCGTCTGAAGCGGTGCGGGGGTCGGGCGTGGCTCACAGGATCAGCCCCTTCGCAACGCCGGCGACGGTGGCGTGGATGCCGCCGTTGTACATCAGCGCCCGGATCGCCACGCCCAGGGGTATGTACCACCACCGGCCGCGGACCCGTTTGCGCTGCAGCACGTAGAACCCTCCCAGGCCGCAGGCGGCGCCGGCGAGTGCGAGAAGGCTGAGGCCGCTGGTGAAGGAAACGGCGGTGATCAGGATCGCGCCGAGGTCGTCGACCACCGCGAGGGTCAGCAGGAACGCGCGCAGCGCCGAGGGAAGGCTGGTGCTGAGGACGGCGAGGAAGGCCAGTGCGAACGCGATATCGGTGGCCATCGGCACCGCCCACCCCGACAGCGAACCGCCGCCCGCCGAAGACACGACCACGTACAGGACGGCCGGGACGGCCATGGCGCAGACCGCGGCCGCCACCGGCAATACCGCCGTCGCCGGGGTTCCGCAGCTCACCGACGACCAGCTCACGCTTCAGCTCGATGCCCGCGACCAGGAAGAAGACTGTCAGCGGACCATCCGAGGCCCAGTGCCCCACCGACAGGTCCAGCCCCCAGGAAGCCGACTCCGAAACGGTCTCACGCACCGATTCGTACGCGCCGTGCCAGTCAGGGAGAGTTCGCCCGGACCAGGGCCACGACCGCCGCGACCAGGAGGATCAGCCCGCCGACCGTCCCGGTTCGCAACGCCTCGCTGACCGCACGGCGCTCGCTCCACGCAGCAACCAGAGAAAAGGGGTGCGTTCGCGCGGGACATCCGGCATGAAACCCCCTGGGGCAGCAGCCAAAATCGGGAGACGCTTGTCCCCTGACCGCCGATCAGACTTCCCGGCACACCGGCGCGCTGCTTGACGCGTTCCTCACGCCCTCTCCAGCACGAACGCCGGAGCACGAGAGCCCGCGACGGCAGTGGCCGGTGCGGCGAAGCCCCCGGAAAGAGGGGCGCTCTCGGTATCGGTCCTGTCCAGCACGTCACCATCGAGCAGACCTGGCTTCTGCGTGCTTGCAGCATCGCCTGTCACAGGCGTGCCGCCGCCGACCCACCCGGGCAGGAAGACGAAGGCCGGGCGCCCTGGCACCGGCACGTACGGGATGTCTGACGAGCACTCGGCGACCGTCACGTCGCGGCACAGCGGAACCTCTTCAACCGCTTCATGGGCATGCTGTTCCACTGCCTCCAAAACGGTCACACCTACGACGAAGCAATCGCCTTTCCACAGCCCTCAGCAGGACTTACCTCAGCGGCAGCTTGACGCATATCCGCGTGGGCTGTCTTGCCCGCGGCGTCCCAGACAGCCCCGGACCGTCGCGGAGGTCCTGTCGCCCCCAGACGACCTCATCCTCTTCTGCGGCCTGTCGGTGGGGTTCGAAGACGTCGCAGCGGGCGACGCCCGCATAGGCCGGGCGCCGCTCGACGAGGCGGTCACGTCGGTCGACGGTCTCTGGCACGCCCCTTCTCCGTCCATGAACGAGCCGTTTCGTGCCGCACCCGTATAGCGGCCCATATGCCATATTGCGCATGTAATCCCAACGAAAGGCATGTCATGAAGTTCGCGGTCATCGGCGGTACCGGGCTGATCGGGTCGCAGGTCGTCAAGAAGCTGAACGCCGCCGGGCACGAGGCGGTACCTCACTC
>NZ_JBHXTM010000050.1:0-60729 GCF_042677325.1 Streptomyces sp. NPDC127117 | reverse complement strand
GGGGGTGAGCGCGGGGGGCGGGTCTGGCGGGGGGGGGGGGGGGGGGGGGGGGTGCCCCCCCCGCCCCACCCCGGAGCCGCACACGCCCACCGCCCCGGCCTTCTCCGGCCGGCGAAGCGGGCCACCGTCTCGCGTACCGTCAACTCGACGAGTGCGCATTCACCCTGCTGGACGGTGTCGACCCGGGAACGCCAACGATGGTCGGCGCGGGCCGGGCCGACGCCGAGCACCCTGACGGTCCCCCCGTCACGACCGCGATGGCCCCGCGGGATCTCCACCGTCGTGCCATTCCCGGCCCCGTTCGCTGCGAGGATTCCGGGCACCTCGCCCCGCCGGATTCCCAGGTCCGGCCGTCGACTGCGGCCGGTTCGCCGTAGCGCTTCGTCACGCCGCCTACCTCCACCGCGAGTTCGGACAACGCGCGGAGCCTCGCCCGGACCTCTGCGTTCCGCGCCGGTCGTGCGCAGGCCCTTGGGTACACCTTTATGTCCATCGAACAGAAGACCTGTGCCGTGGTACGGCACAATGACCGTGCCCAGCAGGCCACTCACTGATGGAACGGCGATATGACGACTGCAGCGGTTGACCATCCCTCCTCCGAACAGGACGAGGACGGCGGGAAGAGGACCATCGGCGGCAGTCGGGCGCTCGCACTGCTGCTGGTGATCACGGGCGCTGCCGGACTCCTCGCCGCATGGGTCATCACGATCGACAAATTCAAGTTGCTGGAGGACCCCAACTTCACACCGGGGTGCAGCCTCAACCCGGTCGTCGCGTGCGGCAACATCATGAAGAGCGATCAGGCGGCCGCCTTCGGCTTCCCGAACCCGATGCTCGGCATGGCCACCTACCCCGTGATCATCGGCATCGGGCTGGCGCTGCTCGCGGGCGCCCGCTTCCGCAGCTGGTACTGGCTCGGGATGAACGCAGGCACGCTGTTCGGCGTCGGCTTCTGCACCTGGCTCCAGTACCAGTCGCTCTACAACATCAACTCGCTCTGCCTCTGGTGCTGCCTGGCCTGGGTCGCCACGATCATCATGTTCTGCTACATCACCACGCACAACATCAAGCACCGCATCATCCCCGCGCCGAACTGGCTGCGCAACGGCCTCACCGAGTTCCACTGGGTGCCGCCGGTCCTGTGGATCGGCATCATCGGCATGCTGATCCTGACCCGCTGGTGGGACTTCTGGACCAGCTGACCGGCGCCCCGTCCCTCCCGGGCGACCGGCCCGGCAGGGATGTCAGTGCCGTGGCATAGGCTTCAAAACGTGGAGCCCGACCTCTTTACCGCAGCCGCCGAAGACCGCCAGGAGAAGGACCTGTCCAGCAGCCCACTGGCTGTCCGGATGCGCCCCCGCACCCTCGACGAGGTTGTCGGCCAGCAGCATCTGCTCAGGCCGGGCTCGCCGCTGCGCCGCCTGGTCGGCGAGGGGAACGGCGGGCCGGCGGGTCCGTCCTCGGTGATCCTGTGGGGCCCGCCCGGCATCGGGAAGACGACTCTGGCCTACGTGGTCAGCAAGGCCACCAACAAGCGCTTCGTCGAACTCTCCGCGATCACCGCGGGCGTCAAGGAGGTGCGCGCCGTCATCGAGGGCGCGCGCCGAGCCACCGGCGGCTACGGCAAGGAGACCGTCCTCTTCCTCGACGAGATCCACCGCTTCTCCAAGGCACAGCAGGACTCCCTGCTGCCGGCGGTGGAGAACCGCTGGGTGACGCTGATCGCGGCGACCACCGAGAATCCGTACTTCTCGATCATCTCGCCGCTGCTGTCCCGTTCGCTGCTGCTCACCCTGGAATCGCTCACCGACGACGATCTGCGCGGGCTGCTGAAGCGCGCCCTGGCCGACGAGCGGGGGCTCGGCGGCGCGGTGACGCTGCCGGAGGAGGCCGAGGCGCATCTGCTGCGGATCGCGGGCGGCGACGCCCGCCGGGCGCTGACGGCGCTGGAGGCCGCGGCCGGTGCCGCGCTGTCCAAGCAGGAGAAGGAGATCAGTCTCCTGACCCTGGAGGAGACCGTCGATCGTGCGGCCGTCAAGTACGACCGGGACGGCGACCAGCACTACGACGTGGCGAGCGCGCTCATCAAGTCGATCCGCGGCTCCGACGTGGATGCGGCGCTGCACTATCTGGCCCGGATGATCGAGGCGGGGGAGGACCCCCGGTTCATCGCCCGGCGGCTGATGATCTCGGCCAGCGAGGACATCGGTCTCGCCGACCCCACGGCGCTGCCCACCGCCGTCGCGGCCGCCCAGGCGGTCGCCATGATCGGTTTCCCGGAGGCGGCGCTGACCCTGAGCCATGCCACGATCGCCCTGGCCCTCGCCCCCAAGTCCAACGCGGCGACCCTGGCGATCTTCGCCGCCCAGGAGGACGTACGGAAAGGGCTCGCGGGCCCCGTTCCCGCCCATCTGCGTGACGGCCACTACAAGGGCGCCGCCAAGCTGGGCCATGCCCAGGGCTATGTGTATCCGCACGATGTCCCCGGCGGCATCGCCACCCAGCAGTACGCCCCGGACGCGGTGCGTGACAAGCACTACTACCAGCCCACGCGCTACGGCGCGGAGGCACGCTACGCGGATGTGGTGGAGCGGGTCCGCGAGCGGCTCGGCCGCACCGCAGGCGACGGCACCGGCCCGTCCGCGGGCTGAGGGAGTGCGGGGCCACGCCCCCGGTCAGCGCGCCGCCGCCTCGAAGAGCGTGTACATCGCGTCGCGCAGTTCGTTGACGTCGCGCACCGGAGCGGGGAATTCGAAGCGGGCGTCGTAGCACCGCCCCCGGTCCTCGCGGAGTCGCAGCCGCAGCCCGTGCCGGTCCAGCGCGAGCGGCACGACGGAAGGCAGATGGGCGGCGCAGCGGCCCTCCGTCCGTCCGCCCAGCAGCCCGCACAGCGTCGCCAGCTGCTCGCCGTGCGCCGCGTGCAGATGCTGCAACAGCTCCGTCTCGTACTCGATCAGCGGATCGGGGGCCGCGTCCCGGAACTCCTCCGGCTCGACCTCCTCGGCGCCCCACAGGTCGTCGACGTACGCCTCGCCCGTCTCCAGCCTGAGCGTCATCCGGCCGGGCCCCGACAGGCCGGGTACGGTGGTGAGCCGGCCCGAGACCCAGGCGCGGCCGCGGATGCGGTGCGGGACGGATACCGGGGCCACATCCGTGAGCTCCAGCACAGCCGACAGCTCGTCGTCCTCGGCGTGTGTCGCGGTCCGTACCACCGGGGAATCGGCGGGGAGTTCGAGGAACAGATCCCCGTCGGGACCGATGCTCCGGGTGAGCGGCATCAGCTGGTCCCAGGCCGCTGCGTCCACCCCGGGGATGAGCAGCACCGACGAGCAGGTACTCTGTACGAGAGTTCGTGTGCGCTCGGCTGCTGACGGCATCCGAGTGTTTTCAAGCCCGCCGGGACGCGGCTGACCACGATCTGATCGGTCCTCCGTCGTATCGGCACCCTGAGGGGTGTCGACGCTGTCAGTGCTGTCCGTGATGTGACTGGTGTTCCCCGGGCGAGACATGCGATCTCCTTAAGTAAGGTGAGCCTAACCTAACCTACAACGGAGGTCTGGAGAACGTGCCTAACCAGTCGCGTCCCAAGGTCAAGAAGAGCCGCGCGCTCGGCATCGCGCTGACGCCGAAGGCCGTCAAGTACTTCGAGGCCCGCCCCTACCCGCCGGGCGAGCACGGCCGTGGTCGCAAGCAGAACTCGGACTACAAGGTCCGTCTGCTGGAGAAGCAGCGCCTGCGTGCGCAGTACGACATCAGCGAGCGCCAGATGGCGCGTGCCTACGACCGCGCCAAGAAGGCCGAGGGCAAGACGGGCGAGGCGCTCGTCGTCGAGCTCGAGCGCCGTCTCGACGCCCTGGTCCTGCGTTCGGGTATCGCCAAGACGATCTACCAGGCCCGCCAGATGGTCGTCCACGGCCACATCGAGGTCAACGGTGGCAAGGTCGACAAGCCGTCGTTCCGTGTCCGTCCCGACGACATCGTGATGGTCCGCGAGCGCAGCCGCGACAAGCACCCCTTCCAGGTTGCCCGCGAGGGTGGTTACGACACCGACGGTGAGACCCCGCGCTACCTGCAGGTGAACCTGAAGGCCCTGGCCTTCCGCCTTGACCGGGACCCGAACCGCAAGGAAATCCCCGTGATCTGCGACGAGCAGCTCGTCGTCGAGTACTACGCCCGCTGATCCAGGCGTAGTCGCTCTCACCAGCGCTCAGGCCCGCCCTTCCCCGAAGCACGGGAGGTGGCGGGCCTCCGCGTTTTCCCGGGGCCGGGCAGTGCCCCGGGCAGCCGCTCCGGAGTCTCCCGGTGGCCCGCGGGGCCGCTCGCCAGAGCCCTGGCCACCGCCGTGTCCGGATCGAGCTGCCCGCCCGCGCGCAGCTTTGCTTCGTACCGGTCGTCGCCCAGCTCTTGGCGGGCCAGCTCCTCGCAGCGCACCCGGGGCTGCCCGTAGTGCGCCGACCCGAACAGCGGCAGCCCCACCGACGGCCAGATCCGGTCGGCGGCCCCCTGGAGCACCGCCGCCTCCGCCGGATCGCCCTCGACGGCGGTGATCAGCGCCAGCAGCTCCAGGGCGAGCACCGAGCCGAGCAGGTCGTGGAAGGCGTGGCTGATCGCCAGCGACTTTCCGAGCAGTTCCCGGGCCCGTTCCGGCCGGCCGCGCTGCAACGCCGCGAAGGCCAGTACGTACAGCGCGTACGACAGGGCCCACCGCTCCCCGTGGTCCTCGCAGATCTCCCGGACCTCTTCGCAGATGGTGGCCGCCCCGTCCAGATCCCCCTGGAATCCGACCGTCATCGCGAGCTCGATCTGGGCCATCAGCACATTGCTGTTCAGCTCGCCGAGCTCCCGGTAGCGGCGCAGCGCCTCGCCCAGCAGCTCCTGGGCCCGGACCATGTCGTCGGTGACGAGCGCCAGACAGCCCGTCCGGTGCACCGCGTACGCGAGCGCCGTGGAGTCACCGGCCCGGTCCGCCTCGTCGCGGCACTCCTGCAGCGCGGAGACCGCGCCGACCGGATCGCCCTGCAGCACGGCCACATAACCGAGCACCCACAGCGCCTTCAGCCGCGAGGAGTCGTACGCGGAGTCCTCCTCCAGCACGTGGTCCAGCCAGTGCCGGCCCTCCGAGAGCCGCCCGCAGCCCACCCAGAGGAACCACAGGGTGCCCGCCAGGTACTGCGCGAGATGGGCCTCGCCCGGACTCTCCAGCGAATACTCCATCGCCCGCCGCAGATTCGGCAGCTCGCTCCCGGCCCGGGCGGCCACCTCGCCCTGGCGCGGGCTGAACCAGTCGAGCTCGCACCAGGTCGCCAGCCCCAGGAACCAGTCCCGGTGGCGGCGCCGCAGCCGGTCCGTGTCATCGGTGGCCGCCAGCCACTCGGCGCCGTACTCCCGCACCGTGTCCAGCATCCGGTAGCGGGTGCCCTGCACCGTGTCCTCGCGCAGCACGACGGACTGCGCGAGCAGCCCGGAGAGCACGTCGAGCACCGAATCGGCCGGCAGATCGGCGCCGCTGCAGACGTATTCGACGGCCTCCAGGTCGAACTGCCCGGCGAAGACCGAGAGCCGGGCCCAGAGCAACCGCTGCTCAGGAGCGCAGAGTTCATGGCTCCAGCCGACGGCCGTACGGAGCGTCTGGTGGCGCGCCAGGGCGCTGCGGCTCGAACCGGTCAGCAGCCGGAAGCGGTCGTCCAGGCGTTGCAGCACCTGGACGGTGGACAGGGCGCGCAGCCGCCCGGCGGCCAGCTCCAGCGCGAGCGGGATTCCGTCCAGCCGGCGGCACAGCTCCAAGATGGTCGCGCGGTTCTCGTCGGTCAGCCGGAAGTCCGGCCGCACGGCGACGGCCCGTTCGGTGAAGAGCAGCATCGCGTCCTCGTCCGTCATCGGCGGGAGCGGGAAGACGAACTCCCCGTCCAGCTCCAGCGGCAGCCGCCCGGCGGCCAGCACCCGCAGGTGCGGGGCCCGGCGCAGCAGTTCCCGTACGAGGTCGGCGCAGGCGTCGACCAAGTGCTCGAAGCCGTCGATCACCAGGAGGAGACGGCGGTCGGCCAGGTGCTCGACGAGGGTGGTGCGGGGCGGCCTGCCGGTGTGGTCGGTGAGTCCCAGGGCGTCGGCCAGGGCGTGTTCCAGCAGCTCGGGGTCGTGGACGGCGGAGAGCTCGGCCATCCGGACACCGTCGCAGTACCGTTTCTCCAGAAGCGCGGCGATCCTGGCGGCGCAGCGGGTCTTGCCCACGCCACCGACGCCGACCACGGTGACGAGCCTGGACTCTTCCAGGAGCTGAGCGAGACGGACGAGTTCGTTCTGCCGTCCGACGAATCTGTTCAGTTCCGCCGGGAGGTTTCCGGGCGCGGTGGGGCCGTTCGGTTCGTGGGGGGACGGAACGGAGCGCTGGGGGCGTCGCATGAGACACGCAGGGTACTGGCCCGAAAGCTCTCCGTACAATCTCCTTATGGCAACGCCCGCCCTTCCCGCGGGTAATGCGGTACGGGGTGAGACCACCGGCGCGATAGGCTCGGGGGACGACGATGGGCCGCTGCGACGGCCCTCGCCGGAGAGACAGAACAGAGACAGCGACAAGCTAGAGAGCGGTGCACTGTGTCCGGTGGAGAGGTGGCCGGGATCCTGGTGGCCGTCTTCTGGGCGATCCTGGTTTCGTTCCTCGCCGTCGTGCTGGTGAGGCTGGCCCAGACGCTCAGGGCGACCACCAAGCTCGTGGCGGACGTGACCGAACAGGCGGTCCCGCTGCTCGCCGACGCCTCCGCGACGGTGCGTTCCGCGCAGACCCAGCTCGACAAGGTCGACGCGATCGCCACGGACGTCCAGGAAGTCACCTCCAACGCCTCAGCGCTCTCCACCACCGTGGCCTCGACCTTCGGCGGCCCGCTCGTCAAGGTCGCCGCGTTCGGCTACGGGGTGCGGCGGGCGATCGGCCGCAAGGCGGATGCCCAACCGGAACCCGCCCGCCGCGCCGTGGTCGTCGGCCGTACCGTGCCGTCCGCACGCGGCAGGAAGCGCAACGGCAGAAACTCCCGCGGATCGAAGGACTGACGCAGCCATGTTCCGCCGTACGTTCTGGTTCACCGCCGGCGCCGCCGCCGGTGTCTGGGCCACCGCCAAGGTCAACCGGAAGCTCAAGCAGCTCACCCCCGAGAGCCTCGCGGCGCAGGCCGCGGACCGGGCGATCGAGACGGGGCACAAGCTCAAGGACTTCGCCCTGGACGTCCGTGAGTCCATGGCGCGGCGCGAAGCCGAACTGGGCGAGGCGCTGGGCCTTCAGGCGCCGGTCGACCCGGACCTCCCGCTGCGGCGGCACTACGTCGTCGAGGCGTCCGAGCCCGTCGGACCCGAAAGGTCCCTCGGGGCCACCGAATACCGCAAGCTCCCCTACAAGTCGTACAACCGGAATGAGGACCACTGATGGAGTCGGCTGAAATTCGTCGCCGCTGGCTGAGCTTCTTCGAGGAGCGCGGTCACACCGTCGTCCCTTCGGCGTCGCTCATCGCGGACGACCCGACTCTGCTGCTGGTCCCCGCGGGCATGGTGCCCTTCAAGCCGTACTTCCTCGGCGAGGTCAAGCCGCCCGCCCCGCGCGTCACCAGCGTGCAGAAGTGCGTCCGTACGCCGGACATCGAAGAGGTCGGCAAGACCACCCGGCACGGCACGTTCTTCCAGATGTGCGGCAACTTCTCCTTCGGCGACTACTTCAAGGAAGGCGCCATCAGCTACGCCTGGGAGGCTCTGACGAGCTCCGTGGCGGACGGCGGCTTCGGTCTCGACCCCGAGCGGCTGTGGATCACGGTCTACCTCGACGACGACGAGGCCGAGGCCATCTGGCGCGACAAGATCGGTGTGCCGGCCGAGCGCATCCAGCGGCTGGGCAAGAAGGACAACTTCTGGTCCATGGGCGTCCCCGGACCCTGTGGCCCCTGCTCCGAGATCAACTACGACCGCGGCCCCGAGTTCGGCGTCGAGGGCGGCCCGGCCGTCAACGACGAGCGGTACGTGGAGATCTGGAACCTGGTCTTCATGCAGTACGAGCGCGGCGCCGGTGACGGCAAGGAGGACTTCCCGATCCTCGGCGACCTGCCGTCGAAGAACATCGACACGGGTCTCGGCCTGGAACGCCTGGCCATGATCCTGCAGGACGTACAGAACATGTACGAGACCGACACCCTGCGCGTCGTCATGGACAGGGCCACCGAGCTGACCGGCGTCCGCTACGGCGCCGAACACGGTTCGGACGTCTCGCTCCGCGTGGTCGCCGACCACATCCGCACCTCCGTGATGCTCATCGGCGACGGCGTCACGCCGGGCAACGAGGGCCGCGGCTACGTGCTGCGCCGGATCATGCGCCGCGCCATCCGCAACATGCGGCTGCTGGGTGCCACCGGACCGGTCGTCAAGGACCTGGTCGACGTCGTGATCGAGACGATGGGGCTGCAGTACCCGGAGCTGATCACCGACCGCAAGCGCATCGAGACCGTCGCCCTCGCCGAGGAGGCCGCCTTCCTCAAGGCACTCAAGGGCGGCACCAACATCCTCGACACCGCCGTCACCGAGACCAAGGCCGCCGGCGGCAAGGTCCTCGCCGGCGACAAGGCGTTCCTGCTCCACGACACCTGGGGCTTCCCGATCGACCTCACCCTGGAGATGGCCGCCGAACAGGGCCTCTCCGTGGACGAGGAGGGCTTCCGCCGCCTGATGAAGGAGCAGCGGGACCGCGCCAAGGCGGACGCCCGCGCCAAGAAGACCGGTCACGCCGACCTGTCCGCCTACCGCGAGGTCGCCGACAACTCCGGCGCCACCGACTTCACCGGCTACACCACCACCGAGGGCGAGTCGACCATCGTCGGCCTCCTCGTCGACGGTGTGTCCTCCCCGGCCGCGTCCGAGGGCGACGAGGTCGAGGTCGTCCTCGACCGCACCCCGTTCTACGCCGAGGGCGGCGGCCAGATCGCCGACCAGGGCCGGATCAGGCTCGACACCGGCGCCGTCATCGAGGTCCGCGACGTCCAGAAGCCGGTCCCCGGCGTCCACGTCCACAAGGGTGTCGTCCAGGTCGGCGAGGTCACCGTCGGCGCTCCGGTCTTCGCCTCGATCGACGTCAAGCGCCGCCGCGCCATCGCCCGCGCCCACTCGGCCACGCACCTCACGCACCAGGCCCTGCGCGACGCGCTCGGCCCGACGGCCGCCCAGGCCGGTTCGGAGAACCAGCCCGGCCGCTTCCGCTTCGACTTCGGTTCGCCGAACGCCGTCCCCGGCTCGGTCATGACCGACGTCGAGCAGAAGATCAACGACGTGCTCTCCCGCGAACTCGACGTCCAGGCCGAGGTCATGTCGATCGACGAGGCCAAGAAGCAGGGCGCCATCGCCGAGTTCGGCGAGAAGTACGGCGAGCGGGTCCGGGTCGTCACCATCGGGGACTTCTCCAAGGAGCTCTGCGGCGGTACGCACGTCCACAACACCGCCCAGCTGGGTCTGGTGAAGCTGCTCGGCGAGTCGTCGATCGGTTCCGGTGTGCGGCGCATCGAGGCCCTCGTCGGCGTCGACGCGTACAACTTCCTCGCCAAGGAGCACACGGTCGTCGCCCAGCTCCAGGAGCTGGTCAAGGGCCGTCCCGAGGAGCTCCCGGAGAAGATCGCCGGAATGCTCGGCAAGCTGAAGGACGCCGAGAAGGAGATCGAGAAGTTCCGCGCGGAGAAGGTCCTCCAGGCCGCCGCCGGACTGGCCGAGTCCGCCAAGGACGTACGCGGCGTCGCCCTGGTCACCGGCCAGGTCCCCGACGGCACGACCGCCGACGACCTGCGCAGGCTCGTCCTCGACGTCCGTGGCCGCATCCAGGGCGGCCGCCCGGCCGTCGTGGCCCTGTTCACCACCGCCAACGGCCGTCCGCTCACCGTCATCGCCACCAACGAGGCCGCCCGCGAGCGCGGTCTCAAGGCCGGTGACCTGGTCCGTGCCGCCGCCAAGACCCTCGGCGGCGGCGGTGGCGGCAAGCCGGACGTCGCCCAGGGCGGCGGCCAGGACCCCGAGGCCATCGGCGCCGCGGTGTCCGCCGTCGAACGCCTCGTCACCGAGACGGCGTGACGACGGGAATGACGCAGATGCGCCGCGGTCGTCGTCTCGCGATCGATGTCGGGGACGCCCGGATCGGGGTCGCCTCGTGCGACCCCGACGGGATCCTCGCCACGCCGGTGGAGACCGTTCCGGGACGTGATGTCCCGGCGGCCCACCGGCGGCTCGGGCAGATCGTCGAGGAGTACGAGCCGATCGAGATCATCATCGGTCTGCCGCGGTCCCTCGGCGGCGGTGAAGGACCCGCCGCCGCCAAGATCCGGGTCTTCGCCCAGGAGGTCGCCCGCGCGGTCGCGCCCATTCCGGTGCGACTGGTGGACGAGAGGATGACCACAGTGACGGCCAGTCAAGGGCTGCGCGCTTCGGGCGTGAAGTCCAAGAAAGGCCGATCCGTCATCGATCAAGCTGCCGCTGTGGTGATCCTTCAGAACGCTCTGGAGTCCGAACGGGCGTCGGGCCGAGCGCCCGGCGAAGGCGTCGAAGTGGTTGCCTGATCGCGATACGGTAACGTTCCGCGCGATGCGGCGGTGCTTCGAACAAACACCGCACAGCAAGAGACGGAACGTCGTCTCGCGGCTCTAGGGGATCGATGACTGAGTATGGCCGGGGCCCCGGCTCCGAACCGTGGCATCCCGAGGACCCCTTGTACGGGGACCAGGGATGGGGAGGACAGCAGTCTGCCCACGGCCAGAACCAGTACGGCGGCGAGCAGCAACAGCCCTACCCGCACGATCCGTACGCGCAGCAGCCGCAACACCCGCAGGCGCAGGACCCGTACGCCCAGCAGCAGTACCAGCAGCAGCCCGGCTACGGAGTCCAGCAGGACCCGTACGCGCAGCAGCCCCAGCAGCCCCAGCAGCCGCAGTACGACAACGGCGGCTGGGGCACCGGGCAGCAGCCCGCCGCGATGCCGTACGACACCCAGCCGGCGGCCGACCCGTACGGCGGGGGACAGAGCGGCTACGGCGAGACGCACGACCACTACGGCACGCCGGAGGCCTACCCGCCGCCGCAGCCCCCGGGCCGTCGCGAGGCCGCTGCCCAGCAGGCCCCGACGCAGTCTCCGGACTGGGATCCCGAGGTCCAGCCGGAGGAGACCCACCCGTTCTTCACGGGCGCCGACGAACGCGACGACAACGGCGACGACAAGGACGGCGAGTACGACGACGACCCGCGTGAGTCACGCCGTGGCAGCCGGGGCGGCAACGAGCGCCGTGGCAAGGGCAAGAAGAAGAGCCGCAACGGCTGTGCCTGTCTGGTCGTCTCGCTGGTCCTGGTCGGCGGCCTCGGCGGGGTGGGCTACTTCGGCTACTCGTACTGGAAGGACAAGTTCGGCGCGGCGCCCGACTACGCGGGCAGCGGCTCGGGGTCGGTCGAGGTGGAGATCCCCAAGGGCGCGTTCGGGTACGACATCGGCAACATCCTGAAGAAGCAGGGTGTGGTCAAGAGCGTCGACGCTTTCGTCTCCGCGCAGACCGAGAACCCCAAGGGGAAGTCGATCCAGGCCGGGGTGTATCTCCTCCACGAGAAGATGTCCGCGGCCGAGGCCGTGAAGATGATGGTCGACCCGAACAGCCAGAATCTTCTGGTGATTCCCGAAGGCTTCCGCAATGTCGCCGTCTACGAGATGGTCGACAAGAAGCTGAGCCTCAAGAAGGGCACGACCAAGGGAATCGCCACGGCCAAGAGGTCCGAACTCGGCCTGCCCGACTGGGCGGTCAACGGCAAGGACGTCAAGGACCCGCTGGAAGGCTTCCTCTACCCGGCCGCGTATCCGGTCACGAAGGAAACCAAGCCCGAGGCGATCCTCAAGAAGATGGTCGCGCGGTCCAACGAGGAGTACGAGAAGCTCGACCTCGAAGGAGCCGCCAAGAAGTACAAGCTCGACGGCCCGTGGCAGGTGCTCACCGTCGCCAGCCTGGTGCAGGCGGAGGGCCTCACGCACGACGACTTCCGCAAGATGGCCGAAGTCGTCTACAACCGCTTGAAGCCCGACAACATGGCCACGATGCGCAAGCTCGAATTCGACTCCGCGTTCAATTACCTCAACAACCAGAGCAAGATCAAGATCAGTTCGAAGGAGATCCGGACCAACCCGGACCCGTACAACACCTATTACCACGCGGGACTTCCGCCGGGGCCGATCAGCAATCCGGGTGACGAGGCCCTGCGAGCCACGCTCAGTCCCACCAGCGATGGGTGGATGTTCTTCATCTCGCTCGACGGCAAGAAGACCCAGTTCACCAAGACAGCCGCCGAGCACGAGAAGCTCAACGACAAGTTCAAGGAACAGCATGGCCTCGAATGACGGGCCCCGCCGGGCAGCCGTCCTCGGTTCGCCCATCGCGCACTCGCTCTCGCCGGTGCTGCACCGGGCCGCGTACGCCGAACTCGGCCTCGACGGCTGGACGTACGACCGGTTCGAGGTCGACGAGGCCGCGCTCCCCGGCTTCGTCCAGGGGCTCGACTCCACCTGGGCCGGGCTCTCGCTGACCATGCCGCTCAAGCGGGCGATCATCCCGCTGCTGGACTCCGTCAGCGAGACCGCGTCCTCGGTGGAGGCCGTCAACACGGTCGTCCTCACCGAGGACGGCCGACGGACCGGCGACAACACCGACATCCCCGGGATGATCGCGGCGCTGCGCGAGCGTGGGGTGGAGAAGGCCGAGTCCGCCGCCGTCCTCGGTGCCGGCGCCACCGCCTCGTCCGCGCTCGCCGCGCTCTCGCAGATCTGCACCGGACCGGTCACGGCCTACGTACGCAGCCGCGAGCGCGGTGACGAGATGCGCGGCTGGGGCGAACGCCTCGGCGTGGACGTCCGGATCGCCGACTGGGCGGAGGCCGAGCAGGCGCTGCGCGCCCCGCTGGTCGTGGCTACCACCCCGGCCGGGGCCACCGACGATCTGGTGGGCGCGGTACCGGAGCGTCCCGGCACGCTCTTCGACGTGCTCTACGAGCCCTGGCCCACCGGGCTCGCGTCCGCCTGGGCGGCCCATGGAGGCCCAGTCATCGGAGGTCTGGACCTCCTGGTGCACCAGGCCGTCCTTCAGGTCGAGCAGATGACGGGCCGCTCCCCGGCGCCGTTGGCCGCCATGCGCCGGGCCGGCGAACAGGCGCTGGCCGCCCGCTGACCGTGCTCTCGGCCCCGCCGATCCGTCCGTCTGCTGGACCGGCGGCGGGCCGGGGCCCCCGGCCGTGGGAGGATCGAAGGCGGCGGGCCAGGGCCGCGCACCCGGTCGCGCCGTTGCAGTTCCAGGCGCGAGCATGAGGAGCACCGTTGAGCAGGTTGCGCTGGCTGACCGCGGGGGAGTCGCACGGCCCCGCACTCGTGGCGACGCTGGAGGGTCTTCCCGCCGGTGTCCCGATCACCACGGAGATGGTGGCGGACGCACTCGCCCGGCGGCGGCTCGGTTATGGCCGCGGCGCGCGGATGAAGTTCGAGAAGGACGAGGTCACCTTCCTCGGAGGGGTCCGCCACGGCCTCACCATGGGCTCCCCGGTCGCCGTGATGGTGGGCAACACCGAGTGGCCCAAGTGGGAGCAGGTCATGTCGGCCGACCCGGTCGACCCCGCGGTCCTGGCCGAGCTGGCCCGTAACGCCCCGCTGACCCGCCCGAGGCCCGGTCACGCCGACCTCGCGGGCATGCAGAAGTACGGCTTCGACGAGGCCCGGCCGATCCTGGAGCGCGCCAGCGCCCGGGAGACGGCGGCCCGCGTCGCACTCGGCGCCGTCGCCCGGTCGTACCTCAAGGAGACCGCCGGCATCGAGATCGTCAGCCATGTCGTCGAACTGGCCGCGGCCAAGGCGCCCTACGGTGTCTATCCGACGCCCGCCGACGTGGACAAGCTCGACGCCGACCCGGTGCGCTGCCTGGACGCCGACGCGAGCAAGGAAATGGTCGCCGAGATCGACCAGGCCCACAAGGACGGCGACACCCTCGGCGGCGTCGTCGAGGTGCTGGCGTACGGGGTGCCCGTCGGGCTCGGCTCGCACGTCCACTGGGACCGCCGGCTCGACGCCCGGCTCGCCGCCGCCCTGATGGGCATCCAGGCCATCAAGGGGGTCGAGGTCGGCGACGGCTTCGACCTGGCCCGCGTCCCCGGCTCGAAGGCGCACGACGAGATCCTGGTCACCGAGGACGGCATCAAGCGCGCCTCCGGCCGTTCCGGCGGTACCGAGGGCGGTCTGACCACCGGCGAGCTGCTGCGGGTCCGGGCCGCGATGAAGCCCATCGCGACCGTGCCGCGTGCGCTCGCCACCGTCGACGTCGTCACCGGTGAACCCGCCAAGGCCCACCACCAGCGCTCCGATGTCTGTGCTGTTCCGGCCGCAGGCATCGTCGCCGAGGCGATGGTCGCGCTGGTCCTGGCCGACGCCGTCGCGGAGAAGTTCGGCGGCGACAGCGTCGCCGAGACCCACCGCAATGTGCAGTCGTACCTCGACCACCTCCAGATCCGATGAGCGGCCCGCTGATCGTCCTCGTCGGCCCGATGGGCGTCGGCAAGTCCACGGTCGGTGAGCTGCTCGCCGGCCGGCTGGGCACCGGCTACCGCGACACCGACGCGGACGTCGTGGCCACGGCCGGCAAGCCGATCCCGGAGATCTTCTACGACGAGGGCGAGGAGCGCTTCCGCGAGCTGGAGCGGCAGGCGGTGCACACCGCCGTCGCCGAGCACACCGGTGTCCTCTCCCTCGGAGGCGGCGCCGTGCTCGACGAGGCGACCCGGGCGCTGCTCGCCGGCCGCCCCGTCGTCTACCTCTCGATGGAGGTGGAGGAGGCCGTCAAGCGGGTCGGCCTGAACACCGCCCGCCCGCTGCTCGCGGTCAACCCGCGCCGGCAGTGGCGCGAGCTGATGGACGCCCGACGCCACCTGTACACCGAGGTGGCCCGGGTGACCGTCGCCACCGACGAGCGCACACCCGAAGAGGTCGCCCAGGCGGTCCTCGACGCACTGGAACTGCCGGAGCGCACGGACGACCCCGTCACGCCCGGCCGGGAGAACACAGCCATGACCGAGCAGGGCCTCATCCGTATCCCGATCGCAGGCAGCGCGGGCACCGACCCGTACGAGGTGCTGGTGGGCCGGCAGCTGCTGGGCGAGCTGCCCACGCTCATCGGCGACCGTGCCAAGCGCGTCGCGGTGCTGCACCCCGAGGCGCTCGCCGAGACCGGTGAGGCGGTCCGCCAGGACCTCGCCGAGCAGGGCTACGAGGCCATCGCGATCCAGCTGCCGAACGCCGAGGAGGCCAAGACCGCCGAGGTCGCGGCGTACTGCTGGAAGGCGCTCGGGCAGACCGGCTTCACCCGTACCGACGTGATCGTCGGCGTCGGCGGCGGCGCCAGCACCGACCTGGCGGGCTTCGTCGCGGCGACCTGGCTGCGCGGAGTGCGCTGGATCGCCGTGCCCACCACGGTGCTCGCCATGGTCGACGCGGCCGTAGGCGGCAAGACCGGCATCAACACCGCCGAGGGCAAGAACCTCGTCGGCGCCTTCCACCCGCCTGCCGGGGTGCTGTGCGACCTGGCCGCGCTGGACTCGCTGCCCGTGAACGACTACGTCAGCGGCATGGCCGAGATCATCAAGGCCGGCTTCATCGCCGACCCGGCGATCCTCGACCTGATCGAGGCCGACCCGGAGGGCGCCCGCACGCCCACCGGACCGCACACCGCCGAGCTGATCGAGCGCGCCATCCGGGTCAAGGCCGAGGTCGTCTCCAGCGACCTGAAGGAATCCGGACTGCGCGAGATCCTCAACTACGGCCACACCCTGGCCCACGCGATCGAGAAGAACGAGCGCTACAAGTGGCGGCACGGCGCTGCGGTCTCGGTCGGCATGGTCTTCGCCGCCGAGTTGGGCCGGCTGGCCGGGCGGCTCGACGACGCCACCGCCGACCGGCACCGCGCGGTCCTGGAGTCCGTCGGACTCCCGCTCACCTACCGCGGCGACCAGTGGCCCAAGCTGCTGGAGAACATGAAGGTCGACAAGAAGTCCCGCGGCGACCTGCTGCGCTTCATCGTCCTGGACGGCCTCGGCAAGCCCACCGTCCTGGAGGGCCCCGACCCGGCCGTGCTGCTGGCCGCCTACGGGGAGGTGTCGGCGTGACCCGCCGGGTGTTCGTCCTCAACGGCCCGAACCTCGGCCGGCTCGGCTCCCGTGAGCCCGACGTGTACGGAGCCACCTCGTACGCCGGCCTCGTCGAGACCTGCCGCACCCTCGGCAAGGAGCTCGGCTTCGACGTCGACGTCCGCGAGACCAACGACGAGGGCGAGCTGATCCGCTGGCTCCACGAGGCCGCGGACGGATCAATTCCGGTCGTTCTCAACCCGGGCGCCTTCACCCACTACTCGTACGGGATGCGGGATGCGGCGGCCCAGCGCACCGCCCCGCTGATCGAGGTGCACATCTCGAATCCGTACGCACGGGAGGAATTCCGCCACAACTCCGTGGTCGCGCCGGTGGCCACGGGCACCGTGGCGGGATTCGGCATCGGCTCCTACCGCCTCGCCCTGCGCGCCCTCGCGGACGAGCTGACCGACTGACGGACCGGTTTCCCGGCCATCCGGGCACCGTTGCGCGTTCCCGGCCGTTGTCCCAGCGGCGGCCGGGAACGGTACGGTTGCCGTTCCACCAGCGCCAGTTGCCTGTACGAGACGGAGTGGCACCGGATGCAGCACGCAGTGGGGGCCCCGCTGCCGCCGCCCCAAGGACCCGGAAGCGGACCTGTCGGCTGGTCGCACCAGGCCCAGCACCCCGGCCACCCCGGTCCGCCGGGGCAGCCGCCCAGCACCCCGCCCGCGCCCGGTGGATGGAGCGGGCCTGCCCCGCACCATGCCCCGGGCCCTCCCCTCAGGGAGACCACGGGACACGTCCAGCTGCCGCCCGGCGGCCCGGTCCCGCTGCCCGCGCCGCCCGCCGAGCCCGGCACCGGCAGCGCGACCCTCGCGGTCCTCCTGATCGGCCCGGCCGGCGCCGGCAAGACCACCGTGGCCAAGCTCTGGGCCAGCCGCCGCCGGGTGCCCACGGCACACGTCAGCCTCGACGACGTCCGCGAATGGGTCTGCTCCGGTTTCGCCGACCCGCAGTCCGGGTGGAACGACCACTCCGAGGCCCAGTACCGCCTGGCCCGCCGCACCTGCGGCTTCGCCGCCCGCAATTTCCTCGCCAACGGCATCTCCTGCATCCTCGACGACGCCGTCTTCCCCGACCGGCCGGTGGTCGGACTCGGCGGCTGGAAGCGCCATGTCGGCCCCGGGCTCCTGCCCGTCGTGCTGCTGCCCGGCCTGGAGATCGTGCTGGAGCGCAACGCCGCCCGCAGCGGGAACCGCCGCCTCTCGGACGAGGAGGTCGCCAGGATCCACGGCAGGATGGCCGGCTGGTACGGCTCCGGGCTGCCGATCATCGACAACTCGACGTACGACGTGGAGACCACCGCCCGCGTCCTGGACGACATACTCGCCCGCTCCATAGCCAGCCCGCCGACCTGGTGAACCGTCACCGGGCGGTGCTTCCGGTGCGCGGCCGCCCCCCGGTCGGATGCGCTGACCGAGCAGGCCCGCGCCACCGCTCGTAGGCTCGTGGCATGTCAGAGGTGTACGCCGTCCGCCGCGGGCTGCTTCGCGACCGGTGCGCCGCCGTCGGATCCGCGGCCGCTCTGGTCTCCCGCCCCGCCAACGTCCGCTATCTCGCGGGCGGAGCGCCCCCAGGTGCCGTGCTGCTGCTCGGACCCGGCGGGGACGTCCTGATCTCGTCCCGGGCCCCGAGCGGTGATCCCGCCGACGGGCGCACCGACGATCAGCTGAGGGTCTCCCTGCTGCCCGCCTCCGACGGCGATCCCGTGGTCGCTGCCGCCGATCTGGCCGGCTCCTCCGGCGCGGAGTCGCTGGCCGTCGAGGAGCACCATCTGACGGTCTCCCGCCACCGGGCCATGGGCTCGGTCGCCCCGCGGCTCCGGCTGGCCGATCTCGGTGCCACCGTCGAGCAGCTTCGGGTGGTGAAGGACGAGGAGGAGATCGCCTGCCTGCGGATCGCCGCCGAGATCACCGACCAGGCCCTGGGCGAACTCCTCGAATCCATCCTGGTGGGCCGCACCGAACGGCACCTCGCCCTGGAACTGGAGCGACGCCTGGTGGACCACGGTGCCGACGGCCCCGCCTTCGCCACCTCCGTCGCCACCGGACCGAACTCGGGCCAGGGACGCCACCGCCCCTCGGACCGGCGGGTGGAGGAAGGAGATTTCCTCTCCGTCTGCCTGGGCGCGAACTACCGCGGCTACCGCTGCGAGATCGGCCGTACGTTCGTCATCGGGACGACGCCGGCCGACTGGCAGATCGAGCTCTACGACCTGGTTTTCGCCGCTCAGCGGGCCGGGCGGGAGGCCCTCGTGCCGGGTGCGGCCTACCGTGACGTGGACCGTGCGGCCCGGTATCTCCTGGACTCCGCGGGGCACGGCGGGGGTCTGGCACCCTGGACCGGGCACGGGGTGGGACTCGAAATCGACGAGGACCCGCAGTTGGCACCTGCGGCCATGGGTAAACTGGACGCTTGTGTGCCGGTCACCGTCGAACCGGGGGTCCACCTCCCGGGCCGGGGCGGGGTCCGGATCGATGACACGCTCGTCGTGCGCCCCGAGGCGGACGGCGGACCCGAGCTACTCACCATTACGACCAAGGAGCTGCTCGCGCTCTAGCGCGCATCCTCGGCCGTTCCACCAGCTTCAGTCCAGGAGATTCCGCAACCGTGGCTTCCACGAACGACCTCAAGAACGGCCTGGTGCTCAAGCTCGACGGAGGCCAGCTCTGGTCCGTCGTCGAGTTCCAGCACGTCAAGCCCGGCAAGGGCCCGGCCTTCGTGCGCACCAAGCTCAAGAACGTGCTCTCCGGCAAGGTCGTCGACAAGACGTTCAACGCCGGCGTGAAGGTCGAAACGGCCACCATCGACCGTCGCGACATGCAGTTCTCGTACATGGACGGCGAGTACTTCGTCTTCATGGACATGGACACCTACGACCAGCTCATGGTCGACCGCAAGGCTGTCGGCGACGCCGCCAACTTCCTGATCGAGGGCTTCACCGCCTCCGTGGCTCAGCACGAGGGCGAGGTGCTCTACGTCGAGCTCCCGGCCGCCGTCGAGCTCGTCATCCAGGAGACCGAGCCGGGCGTCCAGGGCGACCGCTCCACCGGTGGCACCAAGCCCGCCACCCTGGAGACCGGTTACCAGATCCAGGTCCCGCTCTTCATCACCACCGGTGAGAAGGTCAAGGTCGACACCCGCACCAGCGACTACCTCGGCCGGGTGAACAGCTAACCGTGGCTGCCCGGAACAAGGCCCGCAAGCGTGCCTTCCAGATCCTCTTCGAGGCCGACCAGCGCGGCGAGTCCGTGCAGACGGTCCTCGCGGACTGGGTGCGGCACTCGCGGGCCGACAACCGTCAGCCGCCGGTCACCGAGTACACGATGGAGCTGGTCGAGGGGTACGCGCAGTACGCGGACCGGATCGACGACCTCATCGTGACCTACGCGGTGGACTGGGAGATCGACCGTATGCCGGTCGTCGACCGGAACATCCTGCGGCTCGGTGCCTACGAGCTGATCTGGGTGGACGGCACCCCGGACGCGGTGGTGATCGACGAGGCGGTCCAGCTCGCCAAGGAGTTCTCCACCGACGACTCCCCGTCCTTCGTGAACGGGCTGCTGGCCCGCTTCAAGGACCTCAAGCCGAACCTCCGCCGGGAGCAGTAGCCTCCGGCGGCGTTCAGCCAACGAAGGGCCCACGGTCGAGCGACCGTGGGCCCTTCGGCGTGTGGCGGCCGGTCACGCGAGGCGCCGCGCACCAGCCGTCACGTACGAAAAAGCCGTGCCGGCGCGGGCACCCGATGGGGTGAACCGCGCCGACACGGCGGCACGTTTCTTCAGTGGGGCGTCAGCCCTCTTCGTGGGCAACGGCGCGACGCGCGTCCGCGTCCAGCACGCCCCAGCTGATCAGCTGCTCCGTGAGCACGGACGGCGACTGGTCGTAGATCACGGCAAGTGTGCGCAGGTCGTCCTGGCGGATCGAGAGCACCTTGCCGTTGTAGTCACCGCGCTGGCTCTGGATCGTCGCCGCGTAGCGCTGCAGCGGACCGGCCTTCTCCGGCGGGACGTGGGCGAGCCGCTCCAGGTCCAGCACGAGCTTCGGCGGCGGCTCGGCGGCACCGCCGGGCGTCGTACCGGGCAGGAGCTCCTGGACCGGAACCCCGTAGAAGTCCGCGAGCTCAGCGAGGCGCTGCACGGTCACGGCACGGTCGCCGCGCTCGTACGAACCGACCACGACGGCCTTCCAGCGGCCCTGGGACTTCTCCTCCACGCCATGGAGGGAAAGGCCCTGCTGGGTGCGGATGGCACGGAGTTTGGCCCCGAGCTGTTTTGCGTATTCGCTGGACATAAGGCTCCCCGGACGCTGGGACATTTCGCGGCTCCGCCGCGTTGCTGGTAACTCACTGTGAGGTTACGCAGCGTTACTTGGATGCGTCAAGCCGAATGGTCCGGACCGGCACCTCCCGGGGGCGGGAGCGGAGGCCGGCGCAAGCCCTGGTAACGTGGATGACGCAATTTCGACGTCCTTTAAGGTCCGTCCCGTGAGACGGAGAAGGAGGTCCGTTTCTTATGGACGCACAGCACGAAGCCACCGGCAATGCGGCACGCCCCGTTCTGGAGGCTCCCGACATCGCCCGGGTACTGACCCGGATCGCCCACGAGATCGTCGAACGCGCCAAGGGCGCCGACGACGTGGTTCTCCTCGGCATCCCGACGCGGGGCGTGTTCCTCGCCCGCCGGCTCGCCGAGAAGCTCGAAGAGATCACCGGCGGAAAAATGCCGGTCGGTTCCCTCGACATCACCATGTACCGCGACGACCTGCGGCTGCGCCCGGCGCGCGCCCTGGCCCGCACCGAGATCCCCGGCGAGGGCATCGAGGGCCGGCTGGTCGTGCTCGTCGACGACGTCCTGTTCTCGGGACGCACGATCCGCGCCGCCCTCGACGCCCTGGGCGACATCGGCCGGCCCCGTGCGGTGCAGCTCGCGGTCCTCGTCGACCGGGGTCACCGCGAACTCCCGATCCGCGCCGACTACGTCGGCAAGAACCTCCCCACGTCGCTGCGGGAGACGGTCAAGGTCCAGCTCGCCGAGGAGGACGGCCGGGACGCCGTGCTGCTCGGTGTGGAGCGGACCGCCCCGACGGGCGAGCAGTAGCCCCACCACCCCCGTACGGCCCACCACGAGCCACTACGGCTGCTTCCGCACGCCCGCATGCCTGAACCCTCCAGCCCCCGGAGAACACCCAGATGAAGCGTCACCTCATCTCGGCCGCCGATCTCACCCGCGACGACGCCGTCCTCATCCTCGACACCGCCGAGGAGATGGCCAGGGTCGCGGACCGGCCGATCAAGAAGCTCCCGACCCTGCGCGGCCGTACCGTCGTCAACCTCTTCTTCGAGGACTCGACACGTACCCGCATCTCCTTCGAGGCCGCCGCCAAGCGCCTCTCCGCCGACGTCATCAACTTCTCCGCGAAGGGCTCGTCCGTCTCCAAGGGCGAGTCGCTCAAGGACACCGCGCTGACCCTGGAGGCGATGGGCGCCGACGCCGTCGTCATCCGGCACGGTGCCTCCGGCGCCCCGTACCGCCTCGCCACCTCCGGGTGGATCGACGGCGCCGTCGTCAACGCCGGTGACGGCACCCACGAGCACCCCACCCAGGCCCTGCTGGACGCCTTCACGATGCGCCGCCGCCTGGTCGGGGCCGACAGCGGCCTGGGCCGGGACCTCGACGGCCGCCGGATCACCATCGTCGGTGACATCCTGCACAGCCGGGTGGCCCGCTCCAACGTCCACCTGCTCAACACGCTCGGCGCCCACGTCACCCTGGTGGCCCCGCCGACCCTCGTCCCCGTCGGTGTCGAGCAGTGGCCGTGCGACGTCAGCTACAGCCTCGACGAGGTGCTGCCGCAGTCCGACGCGGTGATGATGCTGCGTGTGCAGCGCGAACGGATGAACGCCGCCTACTTCCCGACCGAGCGCGAGTACTCGCGCCGCTACGGCCTGGACGCCGACCGGATGTCGCGGATGCCCGGGCACGCCATCGTCATGCACCCCGGCCCGATGGTCCGCGGCATGGAGATCACCGCCGAGGTCGCCGACTCCGACCGGTGCACGGTCGTCGAGCAGGTGGCCAACGGCGTCTCGATCCGCATGGCCGTCCTGTACCTGCTGCTGGGCGGGTACGAATCCGCCGCCCCCGCCGCCCCGTCCCGTACCGAGGAGAACAAGTAGTCATGAGCAAGATCCTTATCCGCGGCGCGAAGGTCCTCGGCGGCGCACCCCAGGACGTCCTGATCGACGGCGAGACCATCGCCGCGGTCGGCACCGGCATCGAGGCCGGCGACGCGACCGTCGTCGAGGCAGGGGGCCAGATCCTGCTGCCCGGACTGGTCGACCTCCACACCCACCTGCGCGAGCCGGGCCGCGAGGACTCCGAGACCGTCCTCACCGGCACCAAGGCGGCGGCCGTCGGCGGCTTCACCGCCGTGCACGCCATGGCCAACACCTTCCCGGTCGCCGACACCGCCGGTGTCGTCGAGCAGGTCTGGCGGCTCGGCAAGGAGTCCGGCTACTGCGACGTGCAGCCGATCGGCGCCGTCACCGTCGGCCTGGAGGGCAAGAAGCTCGCCGAGCTCGGCGCCATGCACGATTCGGCCGCCGGAGTGAAGGTCTTCTCCGACGACGGCAAGTGCGTCGACGACGCGGTGATCATGCGCCGCGCGCTGGAGTACGTGAAGGCATTCGACGGCGTCGTCGCCCAGCACGCCCAGGAGCCCCGCCTCACCGAGGGCGCCCAGATGAACGAGGGCATCGTCTCCGCCGAACTCGGCCTCGGCGGCTGGCCCGCCGTCGCCGAGGAGTCGATCATCGCCCGCGATGTACTGCTCGCCGCCCACGTCGGCTCCCGGGTGCACATCTGCCACCTGTCGACCGCCGGCTCCGTCGAGATCGTCCGCTGGGCCAAGTCCAAGGGCTGGAACGTCACCGCCGAGGTCACCCCGCACCACCTGCTCCTCACCGACGAGCTCGTACGGTCCTACAACCCGGTCTACAAGGTGAACCCGCCGCTGCGCACCGAGGCCGACGTCATGGCCCTGCGCGAAGCGCTCGCCGACGGCACCATCGACTGTGTCGCCACCGACCACGCCCCGCACCCGCACGAGGACAAGGACTGCGAGTGGGCCGCCGCCGCCATGGGCATGGTGGGCCTGGAGACCGCGCTCTCCGTCGTCCAGCAGACGATGGTCGAGACCGGCCTGATCGACTGGGCGGGTGTCGCCGACCGGATGTCGTTCCGCCCGGCCGCCATCGGCCGGCTCGACGGACACGGCCGGCCCGTCTCGGCCGGTGAACCCGCCAACCTCACCCTGGTCGATCCGGCTTACCGTGGTGTCGTGGACCCCGCGGGCTTCGCCTCCCGCAGCCGCAACACTCCGTACGAGGGGCGCGAGCTGCCGGGCCGAGTCACCCACACCTTCCTGCGGGGCCGTGCAACGGTCGTCGACGGGAAGCTCGCGTGACATCACTCACCCCCCTGTACCAGCTCGCAGCCGACCGGAAGTCGGCCGAGGTGACCGACTGGTCCGCCCGGATCAGCTGGGTCATCGGACTGATCGTCCTCATCGCCTTCGTCTACTGGCTGATGCGCCAGGGATGGAAGTGGCGGGGCAGCCTCCAGTCCGACCTGCCCGAACTCGCCACCACCCCGGAGGGGTACGCGGACGGCGAGAAGCTGCTCACGCTGAGCGGCCGGTACCACGCCTCGACCACCGCCGGGCAGTGGCTCGACCGGATCGTCGCCCATGGCCTCGGCACCCGCAGCCGCGTCGAGCTCACCCTCACCGAACAGGGCCTCGACGTCGTACGGCCCGGCGCGGCCGACTTCTTCGTGCCGGCCGCCGCCCTGCGCGAGGCCCGGCTCGACAAGGGCATCGCCGGCAAGGTCCTCCCCGAGGGCGGCCTGCTGATCATCACCTGGGCGCACGGCGACAAGCTGATCGACTCCGGATTCCGCTCCGACCGCTCCGCCGAGCACCCCGCCTGGGTCGAGGCCATCGACCAACTCACCAGCACTACGGAAGGCACCGCACGATGACGATCTCCACCCGGGGAGCCGCCAAAGCTCCCGCCGTACTCGTCCTGGAGGACGGCCGCGCCTTCCGCGGCCGCGCCTACGGGGCCGTGGGGGAGACCTTCGGCGAGGCGGTTTTCTCCACCGGCATGACCGGCTACCAGGAGACGCTGACCGACCCCTCGTACCACCGCCAGGTCGTCGTGATGACCGCCCCGCACGTCGGGAACACCGGGGTGAACGACGAGGACCCCGAGTCCGGACGGATCTGGGTCTCCGGCTACGTCGTCCGTGACCCCGCCCGGGTGCCCTCCAACTGGCGCTCGCAGCGCTCGCTCGACGAGGAGCTGGAGCGCCAGGGCGTCGTCGGCATCAGCGGCATCGACACCCGCGCGCTCACCCGCCACCTGCGCGAGCGCGGCGCCATGCGCGTCGGCATCTTCTCCGGTGACGCCGTCGCCGACGAGGCCACGCTGCTGGCCCGCGTCCAGCAGGCCCCCGAGATGGTCGGCGCCGACCTCTCCGCCGAGGTCGCCACCAAGGAGACCTACGTCGTCCCCGCGATCGGCACCAAGAAGTTCACCGTCGCCGCGATCGACCTCGGCATCAAGGGCATGACCCCGCACCGGATGGCGGAGCGCGGCATCGAGGTGCACGTACTGCCCGCCACCGCCACCCTGGAGGACGTGTACGCGGTCGAGCCCGACGGCGTGTTCTTCTCCAACGGCCCCGGCGACCCGGCCACCGCCGACCACCCGGTCTCCGTCATGCAGGGCGTCCTGGAGCGGAAGACCCCGCTCTTCGGCATCTGCTTCGGCAACCAGATCCTCGGCCGCGCCCTCGGCTTCGGCACCTACAAGCTGAAGTACGGCCACCGCGGCATCAACCAGCCCGTGCAGGACCGCACGACCGGCAAGGTCGAGGTCACCGCGCACAACCACGGCTTCGCCGTCGACGCCCCGCTCGACAAGGTGTCCGACACCGGGTTCGGCCGCGCCGAGGTCTCCCACGTCTGCCTGAACGACCAGGTCGTCGAGGGGCTCCAGCTCCTCGACCAGCCGGCCTTCAGCGTCCAGTACCACCCCGAAGCAGCCGCCGGCCCGCACGACGCCGCGTACCTCTTCGACCGTTTCGTCTCCCTGATGGAGGGCCAGCGTGCCTAAGCGCTCCGATATCCAGTCCGTCCTGGTCATCGGCTCCGGCCCGATCGTCATCGGCCAGGCCGCCGAGTTCGACTACTCAGGCACCCAGGCCTGCCGCGTACTCAAGGCCGAGGGCCTGCGCGTCATCCTGGTGAACTCCAACCCGGCGACGATCATGACCGACCCGGAGATCGCCGACGCCACGTACGTCGAGCCGATCACCCCCGAGTTCGTCGAGAAGATCATCGCCAAGGAGCGTCCCGACGCGCTGCTCCCCACCCTGGGCGGCCAGACCGCGCTCAACACCGCGATCTCCATGCATGAGAACGGTGTCCTGGAGAAGTACGGCGTCGAGCTCATCGGCGCCAACGTCGAGGCCATCAACAAGGGCGAGGACCGCGACCTGTTCAAGGGCGTCGTCGAGGCCGTCAAGGAGAAGATCGGATACGGCGAGTCCGCCCGCTCCGTCATCTGCCACTCCATGGACGACGTCATCGCCGGCGTCGACACCCTCGGCGGCTACCCCGTCGTCGTCCGCCCCTCCTTCACCATGGGCGGCGCCGGCTCCGGCTTCGCGCACGACGAGGACGAGCTGCGCCGCATCGCCGGACAGGGCCTCACGCTCTCGCCGACCACCGAGGTGCTCCTGGAGGAGTCCATCCTCGGCTGGAAGGAGTACGAGCTGGAACTGATGCGCGACAAGAACGACAACGTCGTGGTCGTCTGCTCCATCGAGAACTTCGACCCGATGGGCGTCCACACCGGTGACTCGATCACCGTCGCCCCGGCGATGACGCTCACCGACCGCGAGTACCAGCGGCTGCGCGACATCGGCATCGCGATCATCCGCGAGGTCGGCGTCGACACCGGCGGCTGCAACATCCAGTTCGCCATCGACCCGACCGACGGCCGGGTCATCGTGATCGAGATGAACCCGCGCGTCTCCCGCTCCTCGGCGCTCGCCTCGAAGGCCACCGGCTTCCCGATCGCCAAGATCGCCGCCAAACTGGCCGTCGGCTACACGCTCGACGAGATCCCCAACGACATCACCGAGAAGACCCCGGCCTCCTTCGAGCCGACCCTCGACTACGTCGTCGTCAAGGCCCCCCGCTTCGCCTTCGAGAAGTTCCCCTCCGCCGACTCCACCCTCACCACCACCATGAAGTCGGTGGGCGAGGCCATGGCGATCGGCCGGAACTTCACCGAGGCGCTCCAGAAGGCGCTCCGCTCGCTGGAGAAGAAGGGCTCGCAGTTCTCCTTCGTCGGCGAGCCCGGCGACAAGGCCGAGCTGCTGGCCGAGGCGGTCCGCCCGACCGACGGCCGGATCAACACCGTCATGCAGGCGATCAGGGCCGGCGCCACCCAGGAAGAGGTCTTCGACGCCACGAAGATCGACCCCTGGTTCGTCGACCAGCTCTTCCTGATCAAGGAGATCGCCGACGAGCTCGCCGCCGCCGACGAGCTGGGCCCCGAACTGCTCGCCGAGGCCAAGCGGCACGGCTTCTCCGACGCGCAGATCGCCGAGATCCGCAGCCTGCGCGAGGACGTCGTGCGCGAGGTGCGGCACGCGCTGGGCATCCGCCCGGTCTACAAGACGGTCGACACCTGCGCCGCCGAGTTCGCCGCGAAGACCCCGTACTTCTACTCCTCGTACGACGAGGAGAGCGAGGTCGCGTCCCGCACCAAGCCCGCGGTGATCATCCTCGGCTCCGGCCCCAACCGCATCGGCCAGGGCATCGAGTTCGACTACTCCTGCGTCCACGCCTCCTTCGCGCTGAGCGACGCGGGCTACGAGACCGTGATGGTCAACTGCAACCCGGAGACCGTCTCCACCGACTACGACACCTCCGACCGCCTGTACTTCGAGCCGCTGACGCTGGAGGACGTGCTGGAGATCGTGCACGCGGAGACTCTCGCGGGACCGGTCGCCGGCGTCATCGTCCAGCTCGGCGGCCAGACCCCGCTGGGCCTGTCGCAGGCGCTCAAGGACAACGGCGTGCCGGTCGTCGGCACGTCCCCGGAGGCCATCCACGCCGCCGAGGACCGCGGCGCCTTCGGCCGCGTCCTGGCCGAGGCCGGGCTCCCCGCCCCGAAGCACGGCACGGCCACCACCTTCGACGAGGCCAAGGCCATCGCCGACGAGATCGGCTACCCCGTCCTCGTCCGCCCCAGCTACGTGCTCGGCGGCCGCGGCATGGAGATCGTGTACGACGAGATGCGGCTCTCCTCGTACATCGCCGAGTCCACCGAGATCAGCCCCACCCGGCCGGTCCTGGTCGACCGCTTCCTCGACGACGCCATCGAGATCGACGTCGACGCGCTCTACGACGGCACCGAGCTGTACCTCGGCGGCGTCATGGAGCACATCGAGGAAGCCGGCATCCACTCCGGCGACTCCGCCTGCGCGCTGCCCCCGATCACGCTCGGCGGCTACGACATCAAGCGGCTGCGGGCCTCCACCGAGGGCATCGCCAAGGGTGTCGGCGTACGCGGACTGATCAACATCCAGTTCGCGCTCTCCGGCGACATCCTCTACGTCCTGGAGGCCAACCCGCGCGCCTCGCGCACCGTCCCCTTCACCTCGAAGGCGACCGCGGTCCCGCTCGCCAAGGCCGCCGCCCGCATCTCGCTGGGCGCGACCGTCGCCGAGCTGCGCGCGGAGGGCCTGCTCCCGGCCAACGGCGACGGCGGCACCCTGCCGCTCGACGCGCCGATCTCCGTCAAGGAGGCCGTCATGCCGTGGTCGCGCTTCCGCGACATCCACGGCCGCGGCGTCGACACCGTCCTCGGCCCGGAGATGCGCTCCACCGGTGAGGTCATGGGCATCGACTCGGTCTTCGGCACGGCGTACGCCAAGTCGCAGGCCGGCGCGTACGGCCCGCTGCCCACCAAGGGCCGCGCCTTCATCTCCGTCGCCAACCGCGACAAGCGCTCGATGATCTTCCCGGCGCGCGAACTCGTCGCCCACGGCTTCGAGCTGCTCGCCACCTCCGGCACCGCCGAGGTCCTCAAGCGCAACGGCATCAACGCCACGATCGTGCGCAAGCAGTCCGAGGGCGTGGGCCCGCAGGGCGAGAAGACCATCGTCCAGCTGATCCACGACGGCGAGGTCGACCTCATCGTCAACACGCCGTACGGAACGGGCGGCCGGCTCGACGGCTACGAGATCCGTACCGCGGCCGTGGCCCGGTCCGTACCGTGCCTGACGACGGTCCAGGCGCTCGCCGCCGCCGTCCAGGGCATCGACGCACTCACCCACGGGGGCGTCGGCGTCAGTTCCCTCCAGGAACACGCCGAACATCTGACCGCGGCCCGCGACTAGCAGCCGACAGGGGGACACCGGAAACGGTGTCCCCCTCTCCGTGAGGACACCGAGGACAACCCGATGTACAAGCTCTTCTTCCGCCTGGTCTTCAAGCGGATGGACCCGGAGCAGGCCCACTACCTGGCCTTCCGGTGGATCCGCCTCGCCGCCCGGACCCCCGTGCTGCGCACCTTCGTCGCCGCCGCGCTCGCGCCCCGCCACAAGGAGCTGCGCACCGAGGCCCTCGGCCTGCGGATGCACGGCCCGTTCGGTCTCGCCGCCGGTTTCGACAAGAACGCCGTCGCGATCGACGGCATGTCGATGCTCGGCTTCGATCACATCGAGATCGGCACGGTCACCGGCGAGCCGCAGCCCGGCAACCCCAAGAAGCGCCTCTTCCGCCTCGTCGCGGACCGTGCGCTGATCAACCGCATGGGCTTCAACAACGAGGGCTCGGCCGCCGTCGCCGCCCGCCTCGCCGCCCGCAGGCCGGTCTTCCGGACCACGGTCGGCGTCAACATCGGCAAGACGAAGGTCGTGCCGGAGGCCGAAGCGGTCGGCGACTACGTGAAGTCCACCGAGCGGCTCGCCGCCCACGCCGACTATCTCGTCGTGAACGTCTCCTCGCCCAACACCCCGGGGCTGCGCAACCTCCAGGCCACCGAGGCGCTGCGGCCCCTGCTCAGCGCCGTGCGCGAGGCGGCCGACCGTACCGTCACCGGGCGCCGGGTTCCGCTGCTCGTCAAGATCGCCCCGGACCTCGCGGACGAGGACGTCGATGCGGTCGCCGACCTCGCGGTCGAACTGGGCCTGGACGGCATCATCGCCACCAACACCACCATCGCCCGCAGCGGCCTCGGCCTGAAGTCCTCGCCGTCCCTGGTCCAGGAGACCGGCGGGCTCTCCGGCGCCCCTCTCAAGGCGCGCTCCCTGGAGGTGCTGAGCCGCCTCTACGCGCGCGTCGGCGACCGGATCACCCTGGTCGGCGTCGGAGGGATCGAGAACGCCGAGGACGCCTGGCAGCGCATCCTGGCCGGCGCCACGCTCGTCCAGGGCTACAGCGCCTTCATCTACGAGGGCCCGTTCTACGCCCGGGCGATCCACAAGGGCCTGGCCGCGCGCCTGGCCGCCTCCCCGTACGCCACCCTCGCCGAGGCCGTCGGCGCAGAGACCAGGAAGGCCACCGTATGAGCCCCGAACCGTTCGGCGCGCGCCTGCGCCGCTCCATGGACACCCGCGGCCCGCTGTGCGTCGGCATCGACCCGCACGCCTCGCTGCTCACCGCCTGGGGCCTGAACGACGACGTCGCCGGACTCGAACGCTTCACGCGCACGGTCGTGGAGGCACTGGCCGACCGGGTCGCCGTGCTCAAGCCGCAGTCCGCGTTCTTCGAGCGCTTCGGCTCGCGCGGCATCGCCGTCCTGGAAAAGGCCGTCGAGGAGGCGCGGGCGGCCGGCGCGCTGGTGCTGATGGACGCCAAGCGCGGCGACATCGGCTCCACCATGGGCGCCTACGCGGCGACCTACCTGGAGAAGGACTCGCCGCTGTTCTCGGACGCGGTCACCGTCTCGCCGTACCTCGGCTTCGGCTCGCTGCGCCCGGCGCTCGACGCGGCGGTCCTCTCCGGCGCGGGCGTCTTCGTGCTGGCCCTCACCTCCAACCCGGAGGGTGCCGAGGTGCAGCGCGCCACCGCCGCGGACGGCCGCTCGCTGGCCCAGCTCATGCTCGACCACATGGCCGCCGAGAACGAGGGGATGACCCCGCTCGGCTCCGTCGGCGCGGTGGTCGGGGCCACGCTCGGGGACGCCGGGGCGAACCTGGCGATCAACGGCCCGCTGCTCGCTCCCGGGATCGGGGCGCAGGGCGCGACGCCCGCGGATCTGCCCGGCGTGTTCGGCGACTCGGTGGGCAATGTGCTGCCCAGCGTGAGCCGCGGAGTGCTGAGCCAGGGACCGGACGTGGCGGGCCTCCGGGCGGCCGCCGAACGGCTCACGGACGAGATCCGGGCAGCCGTGGTGGATAGGTGATCATGCCACGTAACCGGGTGTTGACTCTTTCCTGACCAAAAATCTCGGTTGTTATGCCAGAAATGTCCTGGTCGGCCAAGGCTGACCAGGACTTTTCGTTGGTTCTCGCTGACTCCGGCGGCCTTGGCCGCTAGTCTCCGACGAGAGCCGACGTACACAAGTTGTCCGTCGCTCACCTGGTGTGGAGCGTTCAGCTTCCTCACCGGTCCGTATCCGACAGATCGACATCCGAGGTGACGTAGGCGTGGCTCTTCCGCCCCTTACCCCTGAACAGCGCGCAGCCGCGCTCGAAAAGGCCGCCGCGGCTCGCCGGGAGCGGGCCGAGGTCAAGAATCGACTCAAGCACTCCGGCGCCTCCCTCCACGAGGTCATCAAGCAGGGCCAGGAGAACGACGTCATCGGCAAGATGAAGGTCTCCGCCCTTCTGGAGTCCCTGCCGGGCGTGGGCAAGGTCCGCGCCAAGCAGATCATGGAGCGGCTCGGCATTTCCGAGAGCCGCCGGGTCCGGGGTCTCGGCTCCAACCAGATCGCATCTCTGGAGCGTGAGTTCGGCGGCAGCGCCGCCTGACGTTCTCAGGCACTCCTGAGAACCTGGATAATCGCTCCATGGCTGCAACATCCCGGGGGACGTCCCCCGTACCCCCGGACGTACGTCCGCGGCTGACCGTGCTCTCCGGCCCCTCCGGGGTCGGCAAGAGCACGGTCGTCGCTCATATGCGCAAGGTCCACCCCGAGGTCTGGCTCTCGGTGTCGGCGACGACCCGCAAGCCGCGCCCCGGCGAGCGCAACGGTGTCCACTACTTCTTCGTGGACAACGAGGAGTTCGACAAGCTGATCGCCAACGGCGAGCTGCTGGAGTGGGCCGAATTCGCGGGCAACCGCTACGGCACGCCCCGCCGCGCCGTGCTCGACCGCCTGGAGGCGGGCGAGCCGGTGCTGCTGGAGATCGACCTCCAGGGGGCCCGGCTGGTCCGGCAGTCCATGCCGGACGCACAGCTGGTCTTCCTGGCCCCGCCGAGCTGGGAGGAGCTGGTCCGCCGGCTCACCGGCCGCGGGACCGAGGCGCCCGAGGTGATCGAGCGCCGGCTCGCCGCCGCCACGGTCGAACTGGCCGCCGAGGCCGAATTCGATACGACGCTGGTCAACACCTCCGTCGAGGATGTGGCCCGTGAGCTGCTAGCCTTGATGCTGGAGGTTTCCGGCCACCGTGCCGACAGCGACTGACGAAGTCGCCGAAGCCGGTACGCACGCCACCGCGGATCTCCGCATCGTCAAAGATTTCTTTGATCTTTACCCCCTTCGGAAGGCAGAGAGTGTCCTCTTCCATCACCACGCCCGAGGGCATCATCAACCCGCCGATTGATGAGCTCCTCGAGGCCACCGACTCGAAGTACAGCCTCGTGATCTACGCCGCCAAGCGCGCGCGCCAGATCAACGCGTACTACTCGCAGCTCGGCGAGGGTCTCCTGGAGTACGTCGGTCCGCTCGTCGACACCCACGTGCACGAGAAGCCGCTCTCGATCGCGCTCCGCGAGATCAACGCGGGCCTGCTCACCTCCGAGGCCATCGAGGGCCCCGCGCAGTAAGCAGGAGTTGCACCTTCAGCTCAGGCCCGGCGGCCGCGACCGCCGGGCCTGAGCTGTGTCCGGGGCGACGGCGTCGGACCGGTCGCGGTGAGGCAGCATGGGGGTGTTCGTATCCGAGTGCGGGGAGACGCAGTGGACAAGCCGAAGGTCGTTCTGGGGGTCAGCGGAGGCATCGCCGCGTACAAGGCGTGCGAACTCTTGCGCCGGCTGACCGAGTCCGGTCATGACGTGCGCGTCGTACCGACCGAGTCGTCGCTGCACTTCGTGGGGGCGGCCACCTGGTCCGCGCTGTCCGGCCACCCGGTCTCCACCGAGGTGTGGAACGACGTCCACGAGGTGCCGCACGTCAGGATCGGGCAGGGCGCCGATCTGGTGGTCGTCGCCCCCGCCACCGCCGACCTGCTCGCCAAGGCGGCCCACGGCCTCGCCGACGACCTGCTCACCAACACGCTGCTCACGGCCCGCTGTCCGGTCGTCTTCGCACCCGCCATGCACACCGAGATGTGGGAGCACCCCGCCACTCGGGAGAACGTCGCCACGCTGCGCCGCCGCGGCGCCGTCGTCATCGAGCCCGCCGTCGGCCGGCTGACCGGCGTCGACACCGGCAAGGGGCGGCTGCCCGACCCCGGGGAGATCTTCGAGGTCTGCCGCCGGGCACTGGCCCGCGGGCCCGTCGAACCCGACCTGGCCGGCCGCCATGTGGTGATCAGCGCGGGCGGTACGCGCGAGCCGCTCGACCCGGTGCGCTATCTCGGCAACCGCTCCTCCGGCAAGCAGGGCTACGCCCTTGCCCGCACCGCGGTCGCCCGCGGCGCCCGGGTCACCCTCGTCGAGGCCAACACCGGCCTGCCCGACCCGGCCGGCGCCGACGTCCTGCACGCGGGGACCGCCGTACAGCTCCGCGAGGCCGTGCTGAAGGCCGCCGCGGACGCCGACGTGGTCGTGATGGCGGCGGCGGTAGCCGATTTCCGGCCTGCCGAGTACGCGACGGGGAAGATCAAGAAGAAGGACGGCCAGGAGCCCGCGCCCATCACACTCGTCCGCAATCCCGACATCCTCGCCGAGGTGGCCGGCGAACGCGCCCGGCCGGAGCAGATCGTCGTGGGTTTCGCCGCCGAGACCGACGACGTACTCGCCAACGGCCGGGAGAAGCTCCGCCGCAAGGGCTGTGACCTGCTCGTGGTCAACGAGGTGGGGGAGCGCCGGACCTTCGGCTCGGAGGAGAACGAGGCGGTGGTGCTCGCGGCCGACGGCGGCGAGACCCAGGTGCCCCACGGACCCAAGGAAGCACTCGCCGACACGGTCTGGGATCTCGTGTCGTCACGTCTCCGGTGAAAATCTTGTGACGCGCCCGTAGCCGGGCCGAAACCCTGGGAATACGGGCGTAAATGGCATGGCCCGAGGGGGATCGGCCCGCATCGGAGGGCCGTGCCGCAGGTCACAGAACTCCCAAAGGCCGAGACACGTTGTCCGCCGGACGGATGCGACCGATAAACTGGTCCCGGACCGTGCCGGGCGCAGCTCCCGGCTGTCCGCCAAATGATCAGCCAGCAGCCGCTGCAACCCCAGGGAGCGATGTGTCCCGCCGTCTCTTCACCTCGGAATCCGTCACCGAGGGTCACCCCGACAAGATCGCTGACCAGATCAGCGACACCATTCTCGACGCGCTGCTCCGCGAGGACCCCCGGTCCCGCGTCGCCGTCGAGACCTTGATCACCACCGGTCTGGTGCATGTTGCGGGTGAGGTCACGACCAAGGCCTACGCCGACATCCCGACCCTCGTACGCAACAAGGTCCTGGAGATCGGCTACGACTCCTCGAAGAAGGGCTTCGACGGCGCCTCCTGCGGCGTCTCGGTGTCCATCGGGGCGCAGTCTCCCGACATCGCTCAGGGCGTCGACACCGCGTACGAGAAGCGGGTCGAGGGCGATGAGGACGAGCTCGACAAGCAGGGCGCCGGCGACCAGGGCCTGATGTTCGGCTACGCCTGCGACGAGACGCCCGAGCTCATGCCGCTCCCGATCCACCTCGCGCACCGGCTCTCCCGCCGGCTCTCCGAGGTCCGCAAGAACGGGACCATCCCGTACCTGCGCCCCGACGGCAAGACCCAGGTCACCATCGAGTACGACGGTGACAAGGCCGTCCGTCTCGACACGGTCGTCGTCTCCTCGCAGCACGCCAGCGACATCGACCTCGACTCGCTGCTCGCGCCCGACATCCGCGAGTTCGTCGTCGAGCACGTGCTCGGGCAGCTGATCGAGGACGGCATCAAGCTGGACACCGACGGCTACCGGCTGCTGGTCAACCCGACCGGACGCTTCGAGATCGGCGGCCCGATGGGCGACGCCGGTCTGACCGGCCGCAAGATCATCATCGACACCTACGGCGGCATGGCCCGCCACGGTGGCGGCGCCTTCTCGGGCAAGGACCCGTCGAAGGTGGACCGCTCGGCCGCCTACGCCATGCGCTGGGTCGCCAAGAACGTCGTCGCCGCGGGCCTCGCCGCCCGTTGCGAGGTGCAGGTCGCGTACGCGATCGGCAAGGCCGAGCCGGTCGGTCTGTTCGTCGAGACGTTCGGCACCGCCGCCATCGAAACGGAGAAGATCGAGCACGCCATCGGCGAGGTGTTCGACCTCCGCCCGGCCGCGATCATCCGCGACCTCGATCTGCTCCGCCCGATCTACGCCCAGACCGCGGCCTACGGCCACTTCGGCCGTGAGCTTCCCGACTTCACCTGGGAGCGCACCGACCGCGTGGACGCGCTGCGCGCGGCGGCCGGGCTGTAGGCCGGCCGGCTCTCCGTCCGTACGCCGGGGCCCGGACACCGCACCTGGTGTCCGGGCCCCGGCGCGTCCGGACCCCGGTCCCGCCTCGGCGGGGCCGCTGTCAGTCGTGTCTGGTAGGAATTTGGCTGTGAGCAGCGACAACGAGCGATCCGCGGACCCCGGCGACGGGGCCCCGGAGCAGCTTGCGCTGATCCGGGAGACGGTGCGGAAGGCCAAGGTGCCGCGGGCCAAGCCGCGGACCTGGCGCGGCGCCGCGCTCGCCGAGGAGCTGCCCGTCGCCCGGGTGCTGGTCAACAAGGGCGTGCTCCATCTCGACCAGTTCTTCGACTACGCGGTGCCCGAGGAGCTCGACGCCGAGGCACAGCCCGGCGTGCGGGTGCGGGTGCGGTTCGGGGCCGGAGGGCGCAATGTCCGCGGCGGCCGGCGCGAAGGGGGCGGCCTGATCGACGGCTTCCTCGTCGAGCGGCTCGCCGAGTCGGACTACACGGGCGCCCTCGCGGCGCTCGCCTATGTCGTATCGCCCGAACCGGTGCTGGGGCCAGAGCTGCTCGCGCTCTCGCGGGCCGTCGCCGACCGCTACGCGGGCAGCCTCGCCGATGTGCTCCAGCTCGCCGTCCCGCCCCGCAACGGCCGGGCCGAGTCCAGACCCTCGCCCGAGCCCCTCCCGCCCCCGCCCGTGCCGTCGGCGGGATCCTGGGAGCGGTACGCACAGGGGCCCGCCTTTCTGCGGGCGCTGGCCGAGGGCGGGGCGCCCCGTGCCGTGTGGACCGCGCTGCCCGGACCTCACTGGCCTCAGGAGATCGCCAGGGCCATGGCCGCGACCCTCGCCTCCGGGCGCGGCGCCCTCGTCGTCGTCCCCGACGGCCGGACCGCCGGCCGGGTGGACGCCGCGCTCACCGAGCTGCTCGGCCCGGGACGCCACGCGCTGCTGACCGCCGACTCCGGACCGGAGAAGCGCTACCGGGAGTGGCTCGCCGTGCGGCGCGGCTCGGTGCGGGCGGTCGTCGGGACGAGAGCCGCGATGTTCGCCCCGGTCGCGGACCTCGGCCTGGTCGCCGTCTGGGACGACGGGGACGCCAGCCACAGCGACGACAACGCCCCCTTCCCGCACGTCCGCGAGGTGCTCGAACTGCGGGCCGCGCACGGCCGCTGCGCGTTCCTGCTCGGCGGTACGAACTGCACGGTGGAGGCCGCCCAGCTGGTGGAGAGCGGCTGGGCGCTCCCGCTGCGCGCGGACCGGGAGCAGCTGCGGATCGCGGCGCCCCTGGTCCGTACGGTCGGCGACGGGGAGCTGGCGCGGGACGGTGCCGCGCGGGCCGCCCGGCTGCCCAGCCTGGCCTGGCAGACGGTACGGGACGGGCTGCGCAGCGGCCCCGTCCTGGTCCAGGTGCCGCGCCGGGGATACGCGCCGCGGCTGGCCTGCGAGCGCTGCCGCGAGCCCGCCCGGTGCCGGCACTGCGCGGGGCCGCTGGAGGCACCGGATCAGCAGGATCTGAACTGTGCCTGGTGCGGGCGGGCGGAGACCGCCTGGCACTGCGTCGCCTGCGGATCCAACCGGCTGCGGGCCCGGATCATCGGTGCCCGCCGGACGGCCGAGGAGCTCGGCCGGGCGTTCCCGGCCGTGCCGGTGCGGACGTCGGGCCGTGACCACATCCTCGATTCGGTGCCGGACGCACCCGCGCTGGTCGTCAGCACCCCCGGTGCCGAGCCCGTGGCCGAGGGCGGCTACGCGGCCGCGCTGCTGCTGGACGGATGGGCGATGGTCGGCCGCCCCGACCTGCGGGCCGGCGAGGAGGCGCTGCGCCGCTGGACGGCCGCGGCCTCCCTGGTGCGCGGGCAGCCGGACGGCGGCACGGTGGTGGTCGTCGCCGAGCCGACTCTGCGGCCCGTGCAGGCCCTGGTGCGCTGGGATCCGGTCGGCCACGCCCGCCGTGAGCTGGCGGAGCGGGCCGAGCTGGGCTTTCCCCCGGTGTCCCGGATGGCCGCGGTGACCGGCGAGCCCGAGGCGCTGGCCGCGTTCCTCGCGGCGGCCGAGCTGCCGCCGGAGGCCGAGGTACTGGGCCCGGTCCCGGTGCCGGCCACGGTACCGGGCCGGCCCCGCAGACCCGGGGACGCACCGCAGGGGGAGTCCTGGGAGCGGGTGCTGCTCAGGGTGCCTCCGGGCAGCGGGGCGGCCCTGGCGGCCGCGCTGAAGGCCGCGCAGGCCGCCCGGATGTCCCGGGGCAGCGGCGGGCAGGTCCGGATCAGGGTGGATCCGCCGGACATCGGGTGACGGGGCGGGGTGCTCGGGGCAGCCGGGCCCGGGTTTCCCGGGGCCGAGGGCTCGGCGTGCGGCTGCCCCGCCGGGTGGCGGGCGCGGCGGGGCAGTGGATGGAGTTGGTCAGCCGTTGCGCGGGCCGGGGAAGACGCCGGGGCGCAGGTCGTCGCGCAGCGACGGGCGGTCCGCCGACGGCTGCGGCGGCATGGAGCGCGCGGCAGGCACCACGGGCGGCAGCGCGGACGGGCCGGCGGAGCCCGGCATGGGGCGCGGCACCGCGGTCTCCGCGCCGGATTCGGCCGCCCCGGGCTGGCGGGCGTTGCGGCGTGCGCCGTAGCGGCGATGCACCGCCTGCTTGGTGACCCCGAGCGCGGAGCCCACCGCGTCCCAGGAGAAGCCCAGCGAGCGGTCGAAGTCGACTGCCGCGGTGACCAGGGTCTCGACGCTGTCGCGCAGCTCCTGGGCCAGCCGGACAGTGGGGGCCGGGGCCCTGCCGTAGACGACGAAGCCCGTGGACGGGCCGGAGCGGCGCGGGCGGTAGACGTTGCCCAGTTGGGCGGTGAGCGTGCGCAGCGCGTCCACCTGCCGCCGGACCCGCTCGATGTCCCGCACCAACAGATGCAGACTGGCCCTCGCTTGGGCGTCGTGGGTTGCGTGGTCGGCCATGAAGAAGCCTCTCGAACCGGCGTTGAAAGGGATCGGGCCGCACCGTGGCGGCTCGCTTCGGTCAATCTCTCTTGACCAACGCCTCAGCCGTGGATCTGGTCACGCAGCAGGGGCGCGTGCGCCGTTCAAAGGGGCGCGCGGCCATGCGTACGCCCCCCGGCCGCGGGGCCCATAGACTTGTGCGTTGCTCGTCACCGCACGTTCCGGCCCGAGAGGCAGTCAGCCACCCATGAAGCTCGTCTTCGCAGGCACCCCCGAGGTAGCCGTACCCGCCCTGGACGCCCTGATCGCCTCCGACCGGCACGAAGTGGCCGCCGTGGTGACCCGGCCCGACGCCCCCGCCGGGCGGGGCCGCCGCCTGGTCGCGAGCCCCGTCGCCGAGCGCGCCGAGGAGGCCGGCATCGAGGTGCTCAGGCCCGCCCGGCCGCGCGACGAGGACTTCCTCGCCCGGCTGCGGGAGATCGCCCCGGACTGCTGCCCGGTCGTCGCCTACGGCGCGCTGCTCCCCAAGGAGACGCTCGCCGTGCCCGCCCGGGGCTGGGTCAACCTCCACTTCTCGCTGCTGCCCGCCTGGCGCGGCGCGGCCCCCGTGCAGCACTCGATCATGGCCGGGGACGAGGTGACCGGTGCCTCGACCTTCCTGATCGAGGAGGGGCTCGACTCCGGTCCGGTGTACGGCGTCCTCACCGAGGAAGTGCGTCCCACCGACACCAGCGGCGACCTGCTCACCCGGCTGGCATTCGCCGGTGCGGGGCTGCTCGTCGCCACGATGGACGGCATCGAGGACGGCACCCTGCATGCCGTGCCGCAGCCCGCCGACGGGATCACCCTCGCGCCGAAGATCACGGTCGAGAACGCCCGGATCGACTGGTCCGCTCCCGCCCTGCGGGTCGACCGCGTGGTGCGCGGCTGCACGCCCGCGCCCGGCGCCTGGACGCTGTTCCGGGGGGAGCGGCTGAAGCTGGTCCAGGCGGTGCCCGTGCTGGACCGTGCCGACCTGGCGCCCGGCGAGCTGTCGGCGGCCAAGAACAACGTGTACGTGGGCACCGGATCGCACGCGGTCGAGCTGCTCTGGGTCCAGCCCCAGGGCAAGAAGCCGATGCGGGCCGCCGACTGGGCCCGCGGGGTACGGATCGTCCACGGCGAGCTGCTGGGCAGCTGAGCCGTCGGTGGCCGGGACGGCGACGTAGGCTGGGAGGGTTCGCCCCCTCACCATCAGCGGAGCACCTTTCACGTGAACGACCAGCAGCGTCGCCGTCCCGCCAAGCCGCATCGCCGCCCCAAGAAGGACCCCGTCCGGTTCCTCGCCTTCGAAGCCCTCAGGGCCGTCGACGAACGGGACGCGTACGCCAACCTCGTACTGCCCCCGCTGCTGAAGAAGGCCCGCGCCAAGGGCGACTTCGACAGCCGGGACGCGGCGCTGGCGACCGAGCTGGTCTACGGGACGCTGCGCCGCCAGGGTACGTACGACGCGATCGTCGCGGCCTGCATCGACCGGCCGCTGCGCGAGGTCGACCCGCCGGTCCTCGACGTGATCGACATGGGCGTGCACCAGCTGCTCGGCACCCGCATCCCCACCCACGCGGCGGTCTCCGCCAGCGTGGAGCTGGCCCGGGTGGTGCTCGGCGAGGGCCGGGCGAAGTTCGTCAACGCCGTGCTGCGCAAGGTCTCCGCGGACGACCTCGACGGCTGGGTGGCCAAGGTGGCCCCGTCGTACGAGGAGGACGCCGAGGACCACCTCGCCGTCGTGCACTCGCATCCGCGATGGGTCGTCTCCGCCCTGTGGGACGCGCTGGGCGGCGGCCGCGCCGGGATCGAGGACCTGCTCGAAGCCGACAACGAGCGGCCCGAGGTCACCCTGGTCGCCCGCCCCGGCCGCTCCACCACCGATGAGCTGCTCACCGCGCTCGGCGACGAGAACGGCCTGCCGGGCCGCTGGTCCCCGTACGCCGTACGGATGGCGGAGGGCGGTGAGCCCGGCGCGCTGACCGCCGTCCAGGAGGGCCGGGCCGGGGTCCAGGACGAGGGCAGCCAGCTGGTGGCCGCCGCGCTGGCCGACGCACCCGTGGAGGGCAGCGACAGCCGCTGGCTCGACGGCTGCGCCGGCCCCGGCGGCAAGGCCGCCCTGCTCGCCGCGCTCGCCGCCGGACGGGGCGCTGCCCTGCTCGCCGCCGAGAAGCAGCCGCACCGGGCCCGCCTCGTCGAACGCGCGCTGGCCGGCAACCCCGGCCCGTACCAGGTGATCACCGCCGACGGCACCCGCCCGCCGTGGCAGCCCGGCAGCTTCGACCGGGTCCTCATGGACGTGCCGTGCTCCGGCCTCGGCGCCCTGCGCCGCCGCCCCGAGGCGCGCTGGCGCCGTCGCAAGGAGGACCTGGAGAACTTCGCCCCGCTCCAACGCGGCCTGCTGCGCGAGGCGTTGAAGGCGGTACGGGTCGGCGGCGTCGTCGGCTACGCGACCTGCTCGCCGCACCTCGCGGAGACCCGGGTGGTCGTCGAGGACGTGCTCAAGGGGCGCGGCGGCCACCCCGTCGAGGCCGAGTGGGTGGACGCCCGCCCGCTGATGCCGGGCGTGCCCGCGCTGGGCGACGGCCCCGACGTACAGCTGTGGCCGCATCTGCACGGCACCGACGCGATGTACCTGGCGCTGCTGCGGCGTACCGCCTGACACCTTCGACGGGCCTCGGGGCCCTGCGGCCGTTCCGGACGCTCCGGCGGCCACGGGCCCCGGGAGCGCCCGCCCGGGACCGAAACGCCCGGATCGTGCGGCCGGGGGCCCCGGATCGCACGAACTGTAATGATCCCGTGAGGCTTTGGCCCGCACCGCGGCGGGGAAGTGGCGAGGAACATGGCAGGCTTGGGACATGGCCCAGATCAACCCCAGCATCCTGTCCGCCGACTTCGCCCGTCTCGCCGAGGAGGCGAAGGCCGTCGAAGGCGCCGACTGGCTCCACGTCGATGTGATGGACAACCACTTCGTGCCCAATCTGACCCTCGGCGTGCCGATCGTCGAATCGCTCAGCCGGGCCACGGACACCCCGCTGGACTGCCATCTGATGATCGAGGACCCGGACCGCTGGGCGCCCCAGTACGTCGAGGCCGGCGCCGGTTCGGTCACCTTCCACGCGGAGGCCGCGGCGGCCCCCGTACGGCTGGCGCGGGAGATCCGGGCCAAGGGGGCCCGTGCCTCCATGGCGCTCAAGCCCGCGACGCCCATCGAGCCGTACGAGGACCTGCTCCCCGAGCTGGACATGCTGCTGATCATGACGGTGGAGCCGGGCTTCGGCGGCCAGGCCTTCCTGGACATCATGCTGCCGAAGATCCGCCGCACCCGTGAGCTGATCTCCAAGCACGGCCTCGAACTGTGGCTCCAGGTCGACGGCGGCGTCTCCGCGTCCACCATCGAGCGGTGCGCCGAGGCCGGGGCGGACGTCTTCGTCGCGGGTTCGGCGGTGTACGGGGCGACGGACCCGGCCGAAGCCGTGCGGGCGCTGCGTGCCCAGGCCGACGGAGTCACCGCCTCGGCTGCCTGGGCGTGCGCCCACTGACACCGCAGCCGGCTCCCGCCCGCGATTGCGGGTCCGCCCGGCCAAGGACAGATGAACTCGGTCCGACGGGACCGATCAAGGAACGCCGGATCTGACAGGATGAACGGCGTATCGAGAGTGTGAACAGCAGTGAGGAGATCGCGGTGTCTGCAATGTCGGCGGGCAGGTCCGCCCTGCGGATGGGGCCCGCGGAGCTGGTGCAGGCGGCGGCCATGGCCCGCCGCTTCTACCTCGAGGGCAAGTCGAAGATCCAGATCGCCGAGGAGTTCGGCGTCAGCCGCTTCAAGGTGGCCCGGGTCCTGGAGACGGCCCTTGAGCGTGACCTCGTACGGATCGAGATCCGCGTCCCCGCCGAACTGGACGCGGAGCGCTCCGACGCGCTCCGCGCCCGGTACGGGCTGCGTCACGCGGTCGTCGTCGAGTCCCCGGCCGAGGAGCAGGACGACGCACCGGACCCGGAGAACCTGGGCGAGGTCGCGGCCGATCTCCTCGGCGAACTGGTGAACGAGGGAGATGTGCTCGGGCTGGCCTGGGGCCGGTCCACCATTCACATGGCGGCGGCGCTCGACCGGCTTCCGCCGTGCACGGTCGTGCAGCTCACCGGGGTGTACGACGCGGGGACGGCCGAGCGCGGCTCCGTCGAGGCGGTCCGGCGGGCCGCCCAGGTGTCCGGCGGCGAGGCCCACCCCATCTACGCGCCGATGCTGCTGCCCGACCCGGCGACGGCCGCCGCGCTGCGCCACCAGACCGGGATCGCCCGCGCCTTCGACTACTTCGACAAGGTGACGGTCGCGGCGGTCTCCATCGGCTCCTGGGAGCCCGGCATCTCGACCGTCCACGACATGCTCACCGACGAGGAGCGGGCGCACTACGCCTCGCTCGGTGCCGCGGCGGAGATGTCGGCGCACCTCTTCGACACCGAGGGGCGGCGGGTCGGCCGGGACCTGGGGGAGCGGTGCATCACGGTCGAGGCCGACCGGCTGCGCCGGATCCCCGAAGTGGTGGCGATCGCGGGCGGCCAGCGCAAGGCCGCGGCGATCGGGGCGGTACTGAGGTCCGGGCTGGTCACCAGCCTGGTGACGGACACGGCGGCGGCCGACTATCTGCTCACGGAGTCGGCGGCCCCGCAGCGGCCGGCCCTGGAGCGGGCCGACCCGGACGGCGACTGAGCGCCACCGGGAGGCGGTCGCTGCCGCTCCCGGTGGCGGACACGGAGAACGCCCGGACGACGCACGCGCTGTCCGGGCGTTTCGCTGCCCCGTGGCTCAGTCCCGGACCACGCCCAGGACCGTCGCCTCCAGGTACTCCTCCGGCTCCTCGTACTGACTCACGTCGGCCGGGTTGTAGCGCGGGGTCTGCCGCGACCAGTCGAGGTTGCCGCGCATCCAGCTGCGCATCCCCTCCAGGTACGGCTTGAGCATCCAGGAGAGCTGCGGGTACGCCGTCAGCAGCTCGGCCTCGGCGGCGAGGAAGCGCTCGGTCTCCGTCGCGATCTCCGCGCAGACGTGTTCGAGCGCCTGCCGCTGTCCGTAGCCGCGATGGTGCCGGACCAGGTGGACGAGATTGTGGATCTCGCCGAGCACCTGCTCCTTCTCGTACGAGTACACGTCATTGGCCCAGCACACGACGTTGCACGAGGCTTCCAGGGCGGTGATGAACCGGGAGTCGTTGTGGATCGACTCGGGAGCCTCGATCCCGGCCACGATCTCTATCAGGTCCATGCAGACATGTATCGCCCCGGTGTGGCGCCGCTTGGCGATATAGGTCTCCTCGGACGGCACCACGCCGGCGGCCCGGTTGCCCGCCTCCCAGGTGGTGGCCGTCGTGAGGTAAGTGGTGAGGTGCCAGCCGAACCGGGTGCGCCAGTGCGGGGCCGCGGTCGGCGTCGTCCGCTCCCACAGATCGGCCAGGGCGACCACGGCGGCGGGGAGCCGCCCGTCCGGCAGCGGGGCCGGAGCCTTGCCCTCGATGACGGTCCGCATCAGCTCGACGACGTCCCGTACCCGCTCCGGACTGCGGCCCAGATGGCCGTCGTCGAGCTGGTCGTCGACGAGAAACAGCCAGACGAACCAGTCCGCGACGAGGTCGAGATTCTTGCTGTCGGCGGTCGGGTACACCATGCCGACGAACGAACCGAAGTCCGCCTGCGTGAAGCGGTCCCTGGCCGAATCGCGGTGCACCAGACCGGTGTTGCGGGTCCACTCGTCGAGATGGTCCCGGGTGTGTCCGACGTGCGGGTTGGTGAGCTGGGGGAACGGGCAGTAGATGTCCGGCAGTTCGCTCTCCACGGGTGGGTCGTGATCCTCTCCGGTCGTACGGGTGACGGAAGTTGTGACCCTTCCGGCTGTTCCTCCGGGGCGTCTGCGAGACCCACGGGACCTGCGAGTTTGAAGCTACCGGACCCCTTGTCACCAGGTCCAGGGAAGATGATCGCGAATGATTCGAATGCCTTTCGGGTAGGGTCCGCGGGCAAGGCAGGTTCCACTTGCCCGGGACGCCCGTCCGGTTCCTTCGGAGGAACATACGAACGCGGGTGTCCTTTGTTGTGTCTTCGTGGAAGCGACCTGCTCCGTTTCGTGTGAAAAAATGAGCGTTATGCGTTTTCTTGAGCCCGGTACTGGTCGTTACACAGAGTCCCCCTCGGTCCCGTACGACCTCACGTACGACGATGTCTTCATGGTCCCGGGCCGTTCGGCAGTCGGTTCCCGCCAGGGTGTCGATCTTTCCGCGCCCGACGGCACCGGCACCACCATTCCCCTCGTCGTCGCGAACATGACGGCGATCGCGGGCCGCCGGATGGCCGAAACGATCGCCCGCCGCGGTGGCATCGTCGTCATCCCGCAGGACATCCCGATCGAGGTCGTCACCGACGTCATCTCCTGGGTGAAAACGCGACACCTGGTGCTCGACACCCCGATCGTGCTGGCCCCGGGCCAGACGGTCGCCGACGCCCTGTCGCTGCTGCCGAAGCGCGCGCACGGCGCGGGCGTCGTCGTCGACGAGGAGCAGCGCCCCGTCGGCGTCGTCACCGAGCACGACCTGACCGGCGTCGACCGCTTCACCCAGCTCTCCGAGGTCATGACCAAGGACCTGGTGCTGCTGGAGGCGGACATCGATCCACGCGACGCGTTCAACAAACTGGACGGCGCCAACCGCAAGCTCGCCCCCGCGGTCGACGCGGACGGCAGGCTCGTCGGCATCCTCACCCGCAAGGCCGCACTGCGCGCCACCCTCTACACCCCCGCCACCGACGCGCAGGGCAGGCTGCGGATCGCCGCCGCCGTCGGGATCAACGGCGACGTCGCGGGCAAGGCCAAGCAGCTCCTCGACGCGGGCGTCGACACGCTCGTCGTGGACACCGCCCACGGCCACCAGGAGTCCATGATCAACGCGGTCCGGGCCGTGCGCGCGCTCGACCCGCAGGTTCCGATCGTCGCCGGCAACATCGTCGCCGCCGAGGGCGTCCGCGACCTCATCGAGGCCGGCGCGGACATCATCAAGGTCGGTGTCGGCCCCGGCGCCATGTGCACCACCCGGATGATGACCGGCGTGGGCCGGCCGCAGTTCTCCGCCGTTCTGGAGTGCGCAGCCGAGGCGAAGAAGTACGGCAAGCACGTCTGGGCGGACGGCGGCGTCCGGCACCCGCGCGATGTCGCCATGGCGCTCGCCGCGGGCGCGTCCAACGTGATGATCGGTTCCTGGTTCGCCGGTACGTACGAGTCGCCCGGCGACCTCCAGCAGTCCGCCGACGGCCGCTTCTACAAGGAGTCCTTCGGCATGGCGTCCGCGCGCGCCGTGAAGAACCGCACGTCCGACGAGTCCGCCTACGACCGGGCCCGCAAGGCGCTCTTCGAGGAGGGCATCTCCACCTCGCGGATGTTCCTCGACCCGGCCAGGCCGGGCGTCGAGGACCTGATCGACTCGATCATCGCGGGCGTCCGCTCCTCCTGCACCTACGCCGGTGCGGCCTCCCTGGCGGAGTTCGCCGAGAAGGCGGTCGTCGGGGTGCAGAGCGCCGCCGGCTACGCCGAGGGCAAGCCGCTGCACGCCAGCTGGAGCTGATCCCCCAGGATGACCTCGGTGCCCCTCCCGGCCGCTGCGGCCCGGAGGGGCACCGGTGTTTCCGGGTGGCCGCGAGGGCCCGCGCGGATGTCCGGTTCCAGCCGTTCGAAGGCTCCCTCACCCGCTTCAACCCCATTGAAATATAAGTAACATGAAGCGCAATCAGCTGCCCGTTCCTCCGTGGTAAGGGAACTCATGTCCTTCTTCACCGACCTGGCCCATCAGTACATCGACGGAGAGTGGAGGCCGGGCAAGGGGTCCTGGGACATCATCGACTTCAACCCGTACAACGGGGAGAAGCTCGCCTCGATCACGGTTGCCACGGCCGACGAGGTCGACCAGGCGTACCGGTCCGCGCAGGACGCCCAGCGGGCCTGGGGCGAGACCAACCCGTACGCCCGGCGCGCGGTGCTGGAGCGGGCGCTGCGGATCGTCGAGGAGCGCGAGTCCGAGATCGGTGACGCCATCGTCGCGGAGCTGGGCGGCACCCGGCTGAAGGCGGCCTTCGAGCTGCACCTCGCCAAGGAGTTCCTGCGGGAGTCGGTCCAGCTCGCGCTGCGCCCCTCCGGGCAGATCCTGCCCTCGCCGACCGAGGGCAAGGAGAACCGGGTCTACCGGGTGCCCGTCGGCGTCGTCGGTGTCATCAGCCCCTTCAACTTCCCGTTCCTGCTGTCCCTGAAGTCGGTCGCCCCCGCCCTCGCGCTCGGCAACGCGGTGGTGCTCAAGCCGCACCAGAACACCCCGGTCTGCGGCGGCACGCTGGTGGCGAAGGTGTTCGAGGAGGCCGGGCTGCCGGCCGGCCTGCTGAACGTCGTGGTCACCGACATCGCCGAGATCGGCGACGCCCTGCTGGAGCACCCCGTGCCGCAGGTCATCTCCTTCACCGGCTCGGACAAGGTGGGACGGCACGTCGCCACGGTGTGCGCGGCGAACCTCAAGAGCGCCGTGCTCGAACTCGGCGGCAACAGCGCGCTGATCGTCCTCGACGACGCCGATCTCGACTACGCCGTGGACGCGGCCGTCTTCAGCCGGTATGTGCACCAGGGCCAGGTCTGCATGGCCGCCAACCGGATCCTGGTCGACCGGGCGGTGGAGCGGGAGTTCACCGAGAAGTTCGTCGCCAAGGTCGCCTCGCTCAAGGTCGGCGACCCGGCCGAGCCGGACACCGTGATCGGCCCGCTGATCAACTCCTCGCAGGCCGAGGCCATTTCCTCGCTCGTCGACCAGACCGTCGCGGCCGGTGCGACGGCCCTGCTGCACGGCAGCGCCGACGGCAATCTGGTGAGCCCGTCCGTGCTGACCGGGCTGGCCGCCGATTCCCCCGTACTCTCCCAGGAGATCTTCGGCCCGGTCGCACTGCTCATCCCGTTCGACGGCGAGGACGAGGCGGTCCGGATCGCCAACGACACTCCGTACGGCCTGAGCGGCGCGGTGCACACCGGCGACATCGAGCGCGGTGTACGGGTCGGGCAGCGCATCCACACCGGCATGATCCACATCAACGACGGCACGGTCCACGACGAGCCGATCGTCCCCTTCGGTGGCGAGAAGAGCTCCGGCCTCGGCCGGCTGAACGGCGACTCGATGATCGAGGCCTTCACCACCCAGAAGTGGATCTCCGTGCAGCACGGCCGTTCGCGGTTCCCGTTCTGACCGGTCGCACACCGCCGTGAGCGCGCCCGGGCGGGCGCGCCATGGTCTACTTCGGGGGCGGCCCGCGCCGCCCCCGACACCGGCCATCGCAGAGAAGTGAACCGCCCGACGTGCGCCTGAACGACCTCGACGAACGCATCGTCCACGCCCTCGCCGAAGACGCCCGGCGCTCCTACGCGGACATCGGCGCGATGATCGGCCTGTCCGCGCCCGCCGTGAAACGCCGGGTGGACCGGCTCCGCGCCGAGGGCGCCATCACCGGCTTCACGGTCCGGGTCGACCCGGCGGCGCTCGGCTGGGAGACCGAGGGGTTCATCGAGATCTACTGCAGCCGCAACACCTCGCCGGAGGCGATCAGGCGGGGGCTCGCGCGCTATCCGGAGATCGCCTCGGCCTCCACGGTGACCGGGGAGGCCGACGCGATCGTGCAGGTCTTCGCCGCCGACATGCGCCACTTCGAGCAAGTGCTGGAGCGGATCGCGGGCGAGCCGTACGTGGAGCGGACGAAGTCCGTACTGGTGCTGTCGCCGCTGCTGCGGCGGTACTCGTCGGGCGCGCCGGAGTAGGGTCCGCGCCCCGAGCCGTATGAGACCCAGGTCACCCTTTTGACCTGCGAAGACGCCCCACGCAATGAATCGCCGCCGACGGCCTTTCGCGCGCAATGGATCGACGGTGCACGCGCAACGCTCGCGCCTTGTCCGGCACGAGCGGCGGACCGTACCGTCGATACGTCCCCGCCAGCCCGCACCGTCCGAGGTCAGCCATGCCGCCGTTGCGTACCGCCCTGCTCCAGAACTCCGGACGTCCCGGGCACGTGGCCGAGAACATCGAGGTGCTCGACGGCGCGGCGCGGCGTGCGGCCGACGCCGGGGCCCGGCTCCTGGTCTGCCCCGAACTGTTCCTGACCGGCTACGCGATCGGGGCCGAGGTGCCCCGGCTGGCCGAGCCGGCCGACGGGCCGTCCGCCCTGGCCGTGGGTGAGATCGCCGCCCGGCACCGACTCGCCGTCCTCTACGGCTACCCGGAGCGCGCCGGCGAGCGGATCTTCAACGCCGCACAGCTCATCGGCCCGGACGGAGCACCGCTCGCCAACTACCGCAAGACCCATCTCTTCGGCTCCTTCGAGCACGAGTGGTTCACCCCCGGCGAGCAGACCGTGGTCCAGGCCGAACTGGACGGCGTACGCATCGGGATCATGATCTGCTACGACGTCGAGTTCCCGGAGAACGTCCGCGCCCACGCCCTCGCGGGCACCGATCTGCTGCTGGTGCCCACCGCGCAGATGCACCCCTTCCAGTTCGTCGCCGAGTCCCTCGTACCGGTCCGCGCCTTCGAGAACCAGATGTACGTGGCGTACGTCAACAGGACCGGTCAGGAGGGCGAGTTCGAGTTCGTCGGGCTGAGCTGCCTGGCCGGTCCCGACGGCGCCGTCCGCAGTCGCGCCGGGCGCGGAAAGGAACTGGTCGTCGGTGAGGTGGACCCCGCGCTGCTGAGCGCCTCGCGGACCGCCAACCCGTATCTGCACGACCGCCGCCCCGGCCTGTACGGCTCCCTCGTCTGAGCCCGCCCCACCGTTCCACTGTCTTTCGCGCAAGGAGTCCGTACCCCATGACGTCCACGGTGCCCAACGCCGTCCAGCACACCGACGCCGCCGAGCCGATCACCATGTTCGGACCGGACTTCCCCTACGCGTACGACGACTACCTGGCGCACCCCGCCGGCATCGGGCAGATACCGGCGACCGAGCACGGCACCGAGGTCGCCGTCATCGGCGGCGGGCTCTCCGGCATCGTCGCCGCGTACGAGCTGATGAAGATGGGGCTCAAGCCCGTCGTCTACGAGGCGGACGAGATCGGCGGCCGGCTGCGCACCGTCGGCTTCGACGGCTGCGACCCGCAGCTCACCGCCGAGATGGGCGCGATGCGGTTCCCGCCGTCCTCCACCGCGCTCCAGCACTACATCGACCTGGTCGGCCTGGAGACGAAGCCGTTCCCCAACCCGCTCTCCCCGGCCACCCCCTCGACCGTCGTCGACCTCAAGGGCGAGTCCCACTACGCGCGGACCATCGACGACCTGCCGCAGGTCTACCGCGATGTGATGGACGCCTGGAACCGGTGCCTGGAGGAGGGCGCGGACTTCTCCGACATGAACCGCGCGATGCGTGAGCGCGATGTGCCGCGCATCCGGGAGATCTGGTCGAAGCTCGTCCAGAAGCTCGACAACCAGACCTTCTACGGATTCCTCTGCGACTCCGACGCCTTCAAGTCGTTCCGGCACCGGGAGATCTTCGGCCAGGTCGGCTTCGGCACCGGCGGCTGGGACACCGACTTCCCCAACTCCATCCTGGAGATCCTCCGCGTCGTCTACACCGAGGCGGACGACCACCACCGGGGCATCGTCGGCGGCAGCCAGCAGCTCCCGCTGCGGCTCTGGGACCGCGAACCCGAGAAGATCGTCCACTGGCCGCTCGGCACGTCGCTGTCCTCGCTGCACGACGGCGAACCGCGCCCCGCCGTGACCCGGCTGAACCGCACCGCCGGCAACCGGATCACCGTCACCGACGCCACCGGCGACATCCGTACCTACCCGGCCGCGATCTTCACCGGGCAGTCCTGGCTGCTGCTCTCGAAGATCGACTGCGACGACGCGCTCTTCCCGATCGACCACTGGACGGCGATGGAGCGCACCCACTACATGGAGTCGTCCAAGCTCTTCGTCCCCGTCGACCGGCCGTTCTGGCTCGACAAGGACGAGGCCACGGGGCGGGAGGCCATGTCGATGACGCTCACCGACCGGATGACCCGGGGGACGTACCTGCTGGACGACGGCCCCGACAAGCCCGCCGTCATCTGCCTCTCGTACACCTGGTGCGACGACAGCCTGAAGTGGCTGCCGCTCTCCCCGAACGAGCGCATGGACGTCATGCTCAAGTCGCTCGGCGAGATCTACCCGGACGTCGACATCAGGAAGCACATCATCGGCAACCCGGTCACGGTCTCCTGGGAGAACGAGCCCTGGTTCATGGGCGCGTTCAAGGCCAACCTGCCGGGCCACTACCGCTACCAGCGGCGGCTGTTCACCCACTTCATGCAGGACCGGCTGCCCGCCGACCGCCGGGGGCTGTTCCTCGCGGGCGACGACATCTCCTGGACGGCCGGATGGGCCGAGGGCGCCGTGCAGACCGCGCTCAACGCCGTCTGGGGTGTGATGACCCGGTTCGGCGGCGCGACCGATGCGACGAACCCCGGCCCGGGCGATGTCTTCGACGACATCGCCCCGGTCGAACTCCCGGAGGACTGAGCCTCGTTACGCGGGCCGGCAGACGCTGCGCTGCCGGCCGAGGCCAGAGATCTCGACCTCCATCACATCGTCCGGGCCCAGGTAGGGGAAGCGGCCGGACAGCGCCACGCCCTGCGGGGTGCCGGTGTTGATGATGTCGCCGGGCTCCAGCACCAGGTACTGCGACAGGTGGTGCACCAGATGCGCCACGCTGAAGATCATGTCCGCGGTGGAGGAGTCCTGGCGGGGCTCACCGTTGACGAAGCTGCGCAGCCGCAGCTGCTGCGGGTCGCCGACCTCGTCGGCCGTCACCAGCACCGGGCCCAGCGGGTTGAACGTGGCGCAGCTCTTGCCCTTGGACCACTGCCCGCCCGACTCCTCCAGCTGGAAGGCCCGTTCGGACACGTCGTTGCTGACGGCGTAGCCCGCGATGTGCGCGGCGGCGTCGGCGGGGGAGGCCAGGTAGGAGGCGCGGCGGCCGATGACCACGGCCAGCTCCACCTCCCAGTCCGTCTTCTTCGAGCCGCGCGGGATCAGCACGTCGTCGTACGGGCCGACGACGGTGTTCGGCGACTTGTAGAAGAGGATCGGCTGCTCGGGCGGCTCGGCCCCCGACTCCGCCGCGTGGGCCGCGTAGTTCTGCCCGATGCAGAGCAGCGCGGACGGCCGGGCCACCGGGGCGCCGATCCGCTGACCGGTGATGTCGGTCTCCGGGAGCACCGGCTCGGCGGGCACCAGGTGCGGGTTGTCGGCGAGTGCGGCGAGGAACGCGCCGTCGATGTCCTCGGTGACGCCGGACAGGTCGTAGTGACGGCCCTCGGGGCAGACGAGGACCGGGCGCTCGTGGCCCGGCTCGCCGATGCGCATCAGTCGCATGAAGTGAAATCTCCTGAACGGTACGGGGGTTGAGGGCTCGGCGAGCCCTTAGTGCAGACGGGCGAGGGCGTCGGCGGTGACGGCGTGGACCGGGGGTCGCCCGGCGAGCAGCCGCAGCACCTCGTTGACGGCGCTGGTGCCCAGCCGCTGCCGGCACTCGACGCTGCCCGCCGCCTGGTGCGGGGTGAGCAGCACGTTCGGCAGCGAACGGAAGGGGTGGCCGACGGGCAGCGGTTCGGCGTCGAAGACATCGATCGCCGCGTCCAGCCGGCCCGAGGCCAGTTCGGAGAGGAGCGCGTCCTCGTCCACCAGCCACGACCTGGCCGTGTTCACCAGACCCGCCCCGTCCGGCATCAGCGCCAGCTGCTCGGCGCCGATCATCCGGTGGGTCTCCTCGGTGACCGGCGCGTGCACGGCCACGATCCTGCTGCGCGAGAGCAGCGTTTCGAGGGGTACGGACTCCACCCCGAGCGCCTCGGCGTCCGCGGCGGACAGATACGGGTCGGTGACGCTCACCCGCGCGCCCATCGCCCGCACCAGGGCGATGTAGGCGCGCCCGGTGCGGGAGGCGCCGACCACGCCGACGTCACAGCCGTGGATCTCGTGGCGCGGCGGGGCCTCGCTCGCCGCCGCCCACTCCAGCCCGCCGCGCAGCGCGTGGTCGAAGCGCTGGATGCGGTGGAGCAGCGAGAGCGTGAAGGCCAGGGCCACCTCGGCGACCGGGCGGGCCATCTCGTCACCGGCCTGGGTGACCAGGATGCCCCGCCGGAACACCTCCTCGGTGACATAGGGCGCGACCGCCGAACCGGTGTGCGCCACCAGCTCCAGCCGGTCGGCCGAGGCGAGCAGCCCGGCATCCACCTTGGGCGCCCGCCACGAGGTGATCAGCGCACGGGCGCCGGGCAGCGCGGCCGCGACCGCCGCCCGGTCGGAGTGGTCGTCGATGACGACCGGGTCGGCCGACCGTTCGAGCTCCCGCCACACCTCGGCGGTGAAGAACTGGCCGCGCAGGCCCGGCGGTACGGCGACGACCACCCGGGAGCGATCGGCAGGATCAGGAGAGCCAGGCATCGAGGTGCTCCGCAACGAAGGCGTCATCGGTCAGCCAAGGGTAGGCCGCGGCCACCCGGCTGATCTCCTCGGCCTGCCCGGGGGAGAGCGTCTCGGCCGGGTCCAGGCACCGGATGTTCGCCAACAGGCCCTGGCGGCGCAGCACTTCGTGAACACCGGCGATGCAGCCGCGGAACGCGCCGCGCACATCGAAGACCGCGCTGTTGGCATCGGTCAGCTCCGGACGCCGGGCCAGGCAGCGCACCATCGCCTCGTGGTCCCCGCCGCGGGCCCTTCGGACATCGTCCAGGAGCGTCACGGCGGAGCCGGTCCACACGGCCCACTGGCCGAGCAGCCCGCCCGCGAACCAGCGCGGCCGGCCGGCCGCCGTCTCGTACGGGGTGAGCAGATCACCGATGATGTCGTCGTCGTTGCCGGTGTACAGCGCCACCTCGTCGGCCCGGTCGGCGGCGGCCACGGCGCGTACGACATCGGCGGTGCGGTAGCGGTCGAACGGGGCGATCTTCACCGCGGCCGTGTTCGGCAGATCGGTGAACGAGGACCAGAAGTGCGGCGACAGATAGCGTCCGCCGACGGCCTCCTGGAGGTAGAAGCCGATCACCGGCAGCACCTCGCCGACCGCCCGCGCCCGCTCCAGCAGGCCCTTCTCGTCCGCGCCGGGCACGGCCGGGCTGAGCAGCACCGCGTCGTAGCCGAGCCCGGCGGCGGTCTCCGCCTCCGCCACGGCCTGGGCCGTGTACCCACAGGCACCGGCGACCTTGATGAACGGGCGGCCGGCCTCGGCGTCGATCGTCTCGGCGGCGAGTTCCAGCACCGGCCGGAACAGGCCGACCTCCGGCTCGCGGATCTCGAACTGGGTGGTGTGCACGGCGACGGCGACACCGCCCGCGCCCGAGGCCAGGTAGTAGCGGGTCAGCGCACGCTGCCGGCGCTCGTCGAAGGAGCCGTCGTCGTGCAGGGCGAGCGGGTGCGCGGGGATCACGGCACCCTGGGCGAGCGCGTCCAGGGCAGGGGTCGACGCGAGGGAGGGAGTGGACATGGAGTGGATCAGAACCTTCCGTCACGGACCTGGAACTTGGTGGGCTTGCCGGACAGCGGCAGCCCGCGGCGCAGCCAGTCGGCCTGCCACTCGACGAGGGTGCGCAGCGCGACGTCCGGATACCCGAACAGCGCGTGGCAGCGGCTCGCGTCGGAGAGCAACGCGGTGGGAGCCTCCTCGCCGGCGAACACCGGCTCCTTGCCGAACTCCTCGCCGAACCACCGGGCGATGCGGCGCACCGAAGCGGTCTCGGGGCCGGTGAGGTTGATGGTGAACGCCTCGCCGTCGGTGGCGTGCAGCAGTGAGCGCAGCGCGACCTCGTTGGCGTACCCCTGCCACACCACATTGGCATGACCGGTCGTCACATCGACGGGCTCGCCGGCCTGTACGCGGTACGCGATGTCGGCGAGGACGCCGTAGCGCAGGTCGACCGCGTAGTTGAGGCGGATGTTGGCGACCTTGGTGCCGCGGGTCAGTGCGGCGTGGCCGAAGATCCGCTCCCGGCCCAGGCAGGACATGGCGTACTCGCCGACCGGGCCGACCGGGTCGCTCTCGGTGCAGCCGCCGGAGGAGACCGGCACCAGCGGGTACACATTGCCGGTGGAGAACGCGGCGATCCGCGCTCCCGACCAGCGGCGCGCAACCCGGTCCGGCATCGCGGCGTTCACCGCCCAGGCGTGCGAAGGGGCCCCGGCGGAGCCGAATTTGGCGCCGACCATGAAGACGACGTTCCCGGCGTCCGGCAGTTCGGCCAGGTCGGCGGCCGGGTCCATCAGGTCGAAGGCCACGGTGGAGACCCCGGCGGCCTCCAGCTCGTCGGCGGCGGACTTGTCGGACCAGCGGGAGACCGCGTACACGGTCACGTCGTCGCGGCCCGCGGCGTCCAGCGCCCGGCGGGCCAGTCGGCACAGGCTGGGGCCCATCTTGCCGCCCGCTCCGAGCACCAGCAGATCGCCTTCGAGGCGGCCGAGATCGGCGACGAGCGCGGGGGAGGGGGTGGCGAGCCGCTCTTCGAGCGCGGCCTCATCGGTGAACATTCGTAGCTATCCCTTGATTCCGGACGCGGTGACGCCCTCGGTGAAGTAGCGCTGGCCCACCATGTACGCGGCGAAGATGGGCACGAACGCGATGACGGAGCCGGAGAGCACCACGTTGAGCGGCACGTTCTGCTGCTGGAGCGAGGCGATGCCGACGGTGAGGGTGCGCATGTCGGTGGACTGGCCGATGACCAGCGGCCACAGGAAGTCGTTCCAGTGCCACAGGAAGACGAAGACGCCGAGCGTGGCCAGGATCGGCTTCAGCAGCGGCAGCACGATCCGGTAGAAGATCTGCCACTCGTTGCAGCCGTCCAGCCGGGCCGCCTCGAAGAGTTCGTCCGGCAGTCCCTGGATGAACTGCCGCATCAGGAACACCGCCTGGGCGTTGGCCAGGGTCGGCACGATCAGACCCCAGTACGTGTCCACGCCGCCCAGCTTCGCGATCATCGCGAACGTCGGGATCATCGTGACGTGGTACGGGACCATCACCATCGACAGGAACGACCAGAACATGGTCTCCCGGCCCGGGAAGCGCTTCTTGGCGAACGCGTACCCGGCGAGCGAGGCGAGCAGCAGCACGCCGACGACCGAGACGACCGAGTAGACCAGCGTGTTGACCAGCCAGCGCGGAACGTCCTGGGCGTTCATGACGGTGTCGTACGCCTCGCCGGTCAGCGGCCACGGCAGCAGGCTGCCGGGGAACTCGACCGCCGCGGACGGCTTCAGGGAGAGCACGACCATCGCGTAGAACGGGAAGATCGTCACGATCGCCGCCACCGTCAGCAGCGCGGCGCGCCCGATCCGGCCGGCCCGGCTGGGCCGCATGCCGTGCGGGACGGTGTCCTGCTCCGAGAGCTTGCGCAGCTTGCGTTCGGCGCGGCGGGTGGCCCGGTCGGGGGGCGCCGGGGCCTCGGGCGCGGGCGGGGTCTCGGTCTGGGCGGGTGCTGCGGTCATGGTCACTGGTCCTTCCCGATCACGAGCCGCTGGATCACCGCGACCACCACGGTCAGCGCGAAGAGCGCGACGCCGATGGCGGAGGCGTAACCCAGGTCGAAGTACTTGAAGCCCGCGTCGTAGAGCTGGAAGACGAGCGTGTAGCTGGCGTTGGCGGGGCCGCCGCCGGTCATCGTGTAGACCGCGTCGAAGACCTGGAACGACGCCGTCGTCTCGATCACGGCGAGGAAGAACAGGGCGGGCTTGAGCTGCGGCAGCACGATGTACCGGAACCGCTGCCAGGGGCCCGCGCCGTCGGTGAGCGCGGCTTCCTCCAGCTCCCGGGGGATGTCCTGCATCCGGGCCAGCAGGATGAGCATCCCGTACCCGAAGCGGGACCAGACGCCGACGATCGCGAGCGCGGGCAGCACCAGCACGTCGTCGGAGAGCCAGGAACCCTCGGACATCCCGAACCAGCTCATCAGGGTGGACCACGGTCCGCCGGTCGAGAAGATCCAGACGAAGACGGTGGCGGCCAGCACCAGCGAGGTGACGACCGGCAGGAAGAACACCGAACGGAAGAACTTGGCGCCGCGGAACGCGCGGCGGGTGATCAGTGCCAGCGACACCGAGGCGATGAGCGTGCCCGGCACGGCGAGCACGGTGTAGAGGACCGTGACCTTCAGCGCCTGCCAGAACAGCGGGTCGTCCCAGAGGCGGGTGAAGTTGTCCAGCCCGATGAAGCTGCCGCCGCCCGTGAGGGAGTAGTCGGTGAAGCTCATCAGCACACCGGCGATGCCCGGACCGAACCGGAACGCCAGGAAGAGCAGGAAACACGGAAGGACGAAGAGCAGGCCGATCCGGGCCTCGCGGCGCGCCTGCGGCCCGCTGCGACGGCCCCGGCGGGTTGGTTCCGCGACGACTGCCACGGGGATCTCCTTGCGGTACGGGGGAATTGCGGGGGTTCGGGGGGAGTGCCCCCGGGGAGGGAGCGGTGCCCGGGTCGGGGTGCGGCCGGACCCGGGCACCGCGCCCGGTCAGCGGCCGAGCATCGCCTGCGCGGCCTTCTGTGCGGCGTTCAGCGCCTCCTGCGGGCTCTTCTTGCCCAGCAGCGCCGCCTGGATCTCCGGCGCGAGCACGCCCTGGACCTCACGGGCCTTGTCCTGGAGCGGGCCCACGGTCATGCTCGGCAGCGTCGCGCCGACCGCCGTCTGCAGGGCGTCGCCCGGGTACAGGTCGCCGCCGGACTTGCGGGCCGGGAAGTAGCCCGCGCCCTTCTGCAGGCCGGCCGCGTTCTTCGACTCGGCGACGAAGTTCAGCCAGTCACCGGTGTTCTTCTTGTCGGCGCCCTTCAGCATCGACAGCGCGCCGACCGTGCCGTAGCCGACCGACTTCGCGTCCTTCAGCGGCGGCTGGACGACGATGTTCTCCTTGCCCCAGAACGGCTCGACGTCCGCCGGGGTGTTCTGCCAGGTGCAGGCGACCTTGCCCTTGGCGGTCGGGGTCTGCTCCAGCTTCGGAGTGGTGGTGACCAGGTCCTTGTCGGTGTAACCGCCCTCGACCAGCTTCTTCAGGTACGTCAGCGCCTTCACACCGGCCGCGTCGTTGAACGTGACGTTCTTGCCGTCCTCGGAGAAGACGTCGCCGCCGGCCTGCCACAGCAGCGGGTAGAAGGTCATGTTCAGGGTCTGCTGGGTGTCACCGCTGTAGCTGGTGGCGTAGTAGCCCTTCGCCTTCAGCTTCGGCGCCAGCGCCTCCAGGTCCGCCCAGCTCGTCGGGTAGGTCTTCTCGCCGATCGCGGCGAACACCCGCTTGTCGCAGATCAGCGGGTTGGCGCTGGTCAGCACCGGGGTGCCGAGCGCCTTGCCGTCGACCGTGACGGACTTCAGCGCGAAGTCGGTGTAGTCCGACTTGGCGTCGGCCGGCATGTAGTCGTCGGCCGGGACGATGCTCTTGGCGTACTTGGGCAGCTGGTCCGGGATCAGGTAGACCGCGTCCGGGCCCTTGCCGGAGGCGATCGCGGTGGCCAGCGCGGTGTCGCGGTTGGCCCACGGGAAGGTCTCCACCTTCACCTTGACGCCCTTGTGCTCCTTCTCGAACGCCTTGACCAGGCCGTCCCAGTACGCCTTGTTCTTGGCCTCGTCGAAGATGACCGGGTAGGTCCACATGGTGACGGTGTTGTCGTCGCTGCCGCTGCCGGAACAGCCGGCCAGCACTCCGGCGGCGAGCGCGGTGGCCACCACGGGGGCTGCCACGGCGCGGACTCTGGAACGGCGGGTGAGGAGACGGGACATGAGGTGGTCCTCCGAGGACGTGAGGGTGGGGCGGGAAGAAGTCACTGCGCCGGGACCGTCTGGACGGTGCCGGTGTGCCGGGCACGTTCGGCGGCGAACGCCGCGAGATGACTGCCGAGCGAGGTGGCGGGACCGGAGCGGACCGCCCCGGCGTCACCCGTGGCGACGGCGGTGACGAACGCCTCGACGAGCGCGGCGTCCCCGCCGCCGTGCCCGTCGGCCGCGTTCGAACCGGACGCGCCGAGTTCATGGACGGTGGTCTCGCCGGTCCGGAAGTCCTGCACCGTGACCCGCTCGCCGTCCCCGATCAGCCAGCCGTGCGAGCCGAAGATCCGGGTCTGGCGGTGCGTCTGCTCGGTGAACGCCACCATCTGGAAGGTCGCGGTCACCCCGTCCGTGAGCTGCATCGCGAGGACCTGGTGGTCGACCACGTCGTTGTCGCTCCGGTACGCGCAGACGCCGTACGGGCCCTCGCGCAGCGCAGTGACGAGACCGGCCTCGTCGGTCGCCTCGGTGACATGGGTGACCGGCCAGACCGCGCCCTTCTCGCGCAGCGTCGGCATGTAGAGCTTCAGCGCGCTGTAGGGGCAGTCGGACTCGACCGCGCAGTCGAGGCAGCGCTCGGCGGACCCGGCCGGCGCGTTCTCCGGCCGGAAGTGCTTCAGCCCGCCGAAGCTGGACACCCGCTCGATCCGGCCGCCCATCACATACGTGATCCAGTCCAGGTCGTGGCAGGACTTGGCGAGCAGCATCGGGGAGGAGTCCTTCTCGCTGCGCCACGGCCCGCGCACATAGCTGTGCGCGTAGTGCCACCAGCCGACCGGCTCCAGATGGTCGAGGGAGACCAGCTGACCGAGCACCCCGGAGTCCACGACCTCCTTCACCAGGTCGGTGTACGGGGTGTACCGCATGACGTGGCACACCGCGAACAGGACTCCGGCCCGCTCCACACCCTCGACGATCCGCCGGGTCTCCTCCTCGGTCGGGGCGAGGGGCTTCTCGGCGAGGATCGCGTAGCCGGCCTCGGCCAGTGCCAGCACCGGCTCCACATGGAAGCGGTCCTGGGTGGCGACGACGACGGCGTCGGCGATGCGGTTGTCGACCAGCGGCCGCCAGTCGTCGAACTCGACGGGTGCGCCGGCGGCGGCCCGCGCCGCGGGGCGCGGATCGGCGACGGCGACGAGCTCGGCGCGCTCGGGGTGCGCCTTGATCCACTCGGCGTACGTCAGACCGCGGTTGCCGGCGCCGACGAGCGCGACCCGTACGGGCCGGCCGGTGATCGGGGTATGCGTGGACACGGGAATCCCTGGTGCTCGATGGGCGTGGTGGTCAGATGCGCAGCGTGGCCGCGGTGTGGGCGACGCGGTCGCCCTCGTCCGGCAGCGCGGTGCGTTCGGTGCCGTCCTCGACGCAGCCGGTGTGCAGCAGATGGCTGTCGCCGGTGAACGCCGCGGGCCGCAGTTCGAGCCGGCCGCCGGTGAAGGTGGAGCCGGTGGCCCGGTAGCGGTTGGGGCCCTCGGTGACCAGCACATGGGCGGTGCCCTTGGGCGCGGTCGAGTCGAGGCCGGTGAGCTGCCAGTCGACGGTCCGTCCGGAGCCGGTACGGGCGAGCAGGGCGCCGTCCTTGTTGGTGCCGCTCAGCCGTGTTCCGTCGATGCGCAGTCGCTGGTCCTTCGCCGAGGTCAGCTTCAGTCCGGTGTCCCGGAGTTCGCCGCCCAGCACGGTGACCTCGGAGTGCGCGAGCGAGACCGGGGCGGTGTCCTTGGAGCCGGTCAGCGTGCACTGGTCCAGGGTGAGCGGACCGGTGCCGTTGAACACCGCGCCGTCGACGCCCTTCAGAGTGGAGCGCTGAAGGCTGAGCGGGGCGCTGACGTTGGCCTGGGTGATCTCCGCGCCCGCCGCGAACGCGAACGAGGAGTCGGCGATCACATTGGGCCGGGCGGAGAGGTCCGAGGCCCGGGAGACGATCAGTGGACCGGTGGCCGTACAGCCGCGCATCTGCACACCGTCGGCGTTGACCCAGAGCATTCCGGAGCCTGCGAGGGACTTCTTGCCGACGACCAGGACGTCCTCCAGGGTCAGATCGGTGATCTTGACCCGGGCCACGAACCAGGAGCAGGCGTGCCGGCGTACGGTGATCCGCTTGGCCCTGCCGCCCCAGGCCGCGCCGGAGTTGGCGAAGGTCATCAGACCGGAGTTGCCGGTGTAGACGAGGTCGTGCTCGAACTGACCGTGCGTCACGAACGGGCCCTCGTCGTCACCGTCGCCGTGGCAGTTGGTGACATAGCAGTAGGCGGAGGCCGTGAAGTCGTTGAGGTGACGGGCGTTGGAGGTGTGACAGTCCTCGACGTGCCCGTACAGGCAGTAGATCTGCTGGGTGAGGTAGCCGGCGCCGCCGTAGGTGACGGACTTCGGGTTGGTCAGCGAGCACTGCTCGGTGCGGTAGTACGTGCACCAGCGGCGCATCACCACCGGCCAGAAGGTGCCGATGGCCTCGATGCCGGAGACGTCGCAGCGCACCGCGTACTCGTAGGCGACCGGGTGCGAGCCGGTCATCTCGTCCTCGCCCCAGCCCTCGAAGACCATGTTGCGGACGTGGGCGCGGTCGACGGGCTCGACGCGGGTCCAGGTCAGGGTGCGGCCGGCGGCCAGATCCCAGCCGATCTGGTAGTTGACCCGGATGTGCGTGGAGTCGACGACATCGGTGACCTGGACGAGCCGCTGGATCTCCTTCTCGTACTTCCCGGCCAGGGCGTTGATCTCCACGGCCCACCACTGGCCCACGGCGAACTTCGACGAGTCTCCGACCTCGAAGAGGTCGCAGAGGTCCGGCATCGCGGCGCTCAGGGTGTGTTCGACGGTGGTGTCGGTGACGGTGCCGCGGAAGGAGAGGACGGCGCCGAAGGGGTTGTCGTGGGTGTTCTTCTCGATGCCTTCGGTGCGTATGCGGT
>NZ_JBHXTM010000049.1:0-62354 GCF_042677325.1 Streptomyces sp. NPDC127117 | reverse complement strand
GGTTGGGGGGGGGGGGGGGGCGCCCGGGCCCCCCCCCCCCCGAACCCGCCCTGGCTGCGAAACCGCTGGCCCGTTGCCGGTGCGCGGTGACAGACAACCGCAGGGGAAAACACTCTGGAGTTCTCCGCTCCGCTGCGGCTGATCGACGAACGGTCGACCACCTTCCGAGCCGCGGTCTCCTCCGCCCCAGCCTCGATGTGCTGGTGCCGACCTGCCCCGAATGGCCCCTGTTCGACCTGGTGCGGCACCTGGGCGAGAGGCGCCGTTTCCGGGCCACCGCCGTCGCCGCAGGACCTGCCGCCGCTCCCCCGGCCAGGCCCGCCCCGGGCACGGCCGGCGATCTGGTCCTGGCCATGCACGGGCGCATCCCGGCGGGCACCCTGAAGCTCGACGGCGACCGCCGCCTCTTCGACCAGCTCCTGGCCTGGGATCCGGACGAGCAAGGCATGACGGGGCGCCGCGAGCGGCGCCCCGCTCCTCAGCTCGGACCCCCACCCCTGACCACCGATGGTTCGGTGCGTGAATCACAACAGTCACGCCGGACCGTGGTCGAACAACCGATCCCCGGCGAGCCACAACGATCGGTTGGGCGCACCTAGGATGAGCCCGTGGACACCAACGCATTGCGATCGTTCGTCCGGGCGGCCGAGCTCGGACAGTTCCAGCATGCGGCCGACGAGCTCGGTGTGACCCAGCAGGCAGTCTCCAAGCGGATCGCCACCCTGGAGCGCGAGCTGGAGGTCCGCCTGTTCACACGTACCGCCCGAGGGGTTGAGCTGACGCTCGACGGTCAGGCGTTCCTCCCCCATGCTCAGAGCATCGTGGCAGGTGTCGAGCGAGCCATCACCGCGGTCAGGCCTGGATCCCGGGCCCTGCGGATCGACGTTCTGGGCCTGCGAAGCGCGCAGGCCGTCGTTCTGCACGACTACTGGCGGTCGCATCCCGAAACCAATCTCGACGTGGTGACCCTCAGGGTCAACGATCCACGCGTGGCGGTCGCCGCCATCGAAGCAGGCGATATCGATGCCTCGTTCCGTACCGTCACCGACCCGGCCGCGCTGCCGCCCGGACTACGAATGATCCACGCGTTCGACACCCCGCTGGAGCTTCTCGTCGGCCCGAGGCATCCGCTCGCCTCCGCGCGAAGGCTGACGCCACCACAACTGCGCAAGCACCGGATCTGGGTGCCGGGTATCGCACCGCGAAGCGAATGGGCGGATTTCTACGATCAACTCGCCGCCGCGTTCGACCTGCGCATCGACGCGGCAGGCCCGCACTTCGGAGATGAAGTGCTCCTGGACACCCTCGCGGAGTCGGCGGACGTGGCCACACTGGTCGGGGCACGCGACCGGTACATCTGGCCGACCAATCACGACCTGCGCCGCATCCCCATCGTGAATCCGGCCCTCGCCTACCCCCTCTCGCTCATCCTCCCCGGCACGAATCCGCATCCGGAACTCCGCGGAATCATCGCCCACCTCAAAACCCTGCCGAGGCTCCCCGACACGGCCTGGCTACCGTCCTGGGCGACGACACCACAGCTCGGCGACGACGGCATCGAAAATGCTCGCGACCCCCGGCCCGGGCCCCGGCCTCAACGCCAACGTCGACAAGGGTGACTCGGCCGTCCGCCCGATCGCGGCCTCCACCGGCCCCCAGCGAGTCCAGCCCAGTCCTTCCCGACCCAGCCCAGTCACCTGGCACACCAGAAGGGATCGCAGCATGTCCAGCGACCGCCTCATGCGCATTCACAGCGCCGAGTTCCAGGCCATGGCCGAGAGAGTTCTGCAGGTCACCGAGCTGACCTCCCGCCTCAACGTCCTGCCTTTCGATGACGAAGCAGGCAAAGCGGAACTCTTCGAACAGATCCTCGGCAAGTCGCTGCCGCCGAGAGTCACGATCTATCCGCCCTTCTACACGGACCACGGCCTCAATCTCGACCTGGCCGAGCGCGTGTTCATCAACCAGAACTGCACGTTTCTGGACTACGCCGGCATCCGGCTGGGCAAGCGCGTGATGATCGGCCCGAAGGTCACGTTCATCACCAGCGGCCACCCGGTCGACCCCGAGGAACGACGGCTGTACCTCACCGGCGCGCCCATCGACGTGGCGGAGAACGTGTGGATCGGCGCCGGCGCCACGATCCTGCCCGGCGTCAGCATCGGTCGTGATGCCGTGATCGCCGCCGGCGCGGTCGTGGCCGATGACGTTCCACCGGCGAGCCTGGTGACCGGCGGCAAGGCGACCGTACGGCGACAGTGGTGACGACCGCCCGTCCGCGGCGACGAATCGACTCAGGCCGACGGGCCGTCGCTCGCTCCGGGTGGTGAACGTGCAGCCGGAGCGATGGTACGAGCGGCCCCTGCCGGTGCGCACGTGACTGCCGGGCCATCAACCGACGAGAGCCTCCCAGGTCTTGGGGCCCGCCTTGCCGTCGACGACCAGGCGGTTGACGCTCTGGTAGGCGCGGACAGCGGTGCTGGTCACGGCGCCGAAGTCACCGTCGACGGCAAGTCCCGCGCTGTGCTTGTTGAGGACCGTCTGAAGGCCGCGCACATGCGCTCCGGAGCTGCCCCGCTGAAGCGAGTAGACCAGGCTCGGCCAGGTCTTCGGACCGACCTGACCGTCTGCCACCAGACCACGGGACGACTGGAACTTCTTGACCGCGTCGACCGACACCGAACCGTAGTTGCCGTCGGCGACCAGCGCGGTGCCGCGCCGGGTGATCAGGTACTGGACGGCCTTCACGGTCGCGCCCACGGCACCGGGGCTGATGGCCGGCCAGCCACCGCCCAGATCCACTCCGCGGGCGGCGAGGTAGGAGACCGGGTTGACCGTGACCCCCAGCCCTCCGCTGTGGGTCTCGAAGTGGAGGTGGGGTCCGGTCACATTGCCCGTGGCGCCCATGTCGGCGATGCGCTGCCCTGCGGCGACCTTCGCGTTGAGCGAGACCCGGAACGCGCTGAGGTGCCCGTAGTAGGTGTACCGCCCGCCGCCGTGCGAGATGACCAGGCCGTTCCCGGTGCGTCCCGGCAGAACGCCGGTGCCGCGCCGTATCACGGTGCCGGCGGCCGCGGCGTGGACGGCCGTACCCGTCGAGTTGGTGACGTCCTGACCCGCGTGCGGGTAGGGGCCACGCGGGGCTCCGTAGTAGCCCCCGGCGGGAAAGTGGCCCCGGGCGGGGTTGCACCACCGGCCGTCCTTGAGCGTCGCCGCCGAGGCCGACGAGGTCAGGGCCGGTACGCCGGTCAACGCCACCCCGAGCCCGGCGCCGACGCCGAACAGCAGCTTTCTGCGTGACGGGGCCGCCGGTCGGAGGTCCGTCGGCTCTTCCGCCGTTCCGTCGGCCGGACCGCACTGCTCACACATGTCCCGTCCTCCTCAACTCTCCGTCGCTCTACGCGCGTTGCTCGGCGAGAGCATGCCAGAGAGGGGAGGGGTACTCCAGGGCCCGGAGACCCCGAAGGTCTGACCAGTGGGCGCCGCCGTCCGCGTCCGACCGTCTTCGCCGCCGGCACATCCAAGCCGTGCCCGCCGGGGTACTGGGGCACTGGGGTGCGGCTGAAGACTCCCTTGAGCTGAGTCCTGGACTCGTCGCATGCCGGACAGGACCGTTCACCATGGGGCCGTGGGCAGGCTGCTCGACGGCGGCGGGGTGCGGCGAGATCGTCCCGTGGGAAGTGGCCGAGCAGGAGGACGACCTCAGGAACGCGGCTGTGCGGACGGGGGCGGGCCGGCACGGCGCTCCACTTGGCCATTCGGAGACACGGCCGTCTCGGCCGGCCCCACGGCTGCGTCAGCCCGGCTTGACCGCCAGCGTCGCAAAATAGTTCGACATGTATTGAGCGGATGCGTTGGATTGGTGCGGCGCCTCCGCGAAGCCGGTGAGGACGAACCCCGCGGCGAGTTGCCCGCCGATCTGGTCGGTGAGGGTGTGGCTGTATTCAAGAGCGGCATCCGCGCCGAACTTCGTGGCGCGTTCCTCGGCGGAGTATTGCGTGACATCGCTGTAGGGCAGCTTGTGCACGACGATCAGCTCGCCGCGCTCGTCGAGCGCCTCGTGGTCGAACAGGTACGCATCAGGGTTGAGGAAGCCCACGAGCAGAGTTCCGCCCGGTCGCAGGGTGCGGAAGCACTCACGCCACACCGCTGCCAAGTCCGGTACGAATAGGTTGGAGACCGGCTGGAATACGATGTCGAATGTTGCGTCGCCGAAGGCACTGAGGTCGCGCATGTCGCCCAGGACGGTGCGCAGCTCAAGTCCGTCGCGCGCCGCCACCATCTGGTCCTGGCCGAGCTGGCGGGGTGAGTTGTCGAATACGGTGACCCGCGCCCCTGCTGCGGCGAGGATCGGACCCTGCTGGCCACCGCCGGAGGCCAGGCACAACACGTCCTTGCCGGTCAGGTCCGTCGGCAGCCAGGAGCGGTCGACCGGCTCATGCCCGATGAGAACAATCGACCAGTCGCCCATGCGGGCGCGCTCGACAACCTCAGCACTCACCGGCCTCGACCACTCATTGCCCTCTTGGACATATTTGTCCCAGGCTGCCCGATTGTGGGCAACCGGGTCGACAATATCCTGCACGTTCAACTCCCTGCTACAGCCAAGCGGACACCTGCGGTACTGACAGTTCGGTGCCGCCAGCCAACACGATTGCAGGGTGCGGGCTCAACGGTATTGCGGGCATCGAGGTGTCCACGGGCTCGACGGGTGGTCGCGCAGCGGGTGCGTGAGCGCTGGTTGCCGGGGTCGCGGAAGCCGTAGGCGTCGCGGGCGATTGTCTTGATGACCCGGTTTACGCCTTCGGAGCCGGCGTTGGTGATCCCGGTGTGCAGGAACGCAAGAATCTCTGGCCGCCATGTCTCGACGGTCGTGGCTGGGCGCTGCGGTTCGGGAAGGTCGGCGTCGGCGCATCGGCGGTAGAACCGGTACAGCAGATCGCGGACCTGTTCCCGGTCCGGGCGGCTCCGGGCGGCGGCAAGCAGGCCCAGGAGGTCTTCCTTGGCGTTCCACGCGACGGTGATCGGCGCGCCGATCACCCTGGGCAGGTTGGACAGCTCGTCGAGGAGAGCGTCGACGTGCTCGCCGCACTTCCGGGCGGCGGAGCGGATGAGCCGGTTGCGCGGTTCCCACTCGCGGTTGCCCTTGCGGCCGCGGCGGGTCACCGTGACCCGGCGGCGGACCTCGGTGAGGGTCTGGTTCACCAGCCGCACCAGGTGGAAGTGGTCCACGAACAGGGCGGCCTGCGGCAGGACCCGGTGGGATCGCCGACTTGAAGATCGTGCACATGTCATCACGACGTACTGGACCGCGTCGCGCCAGGCTTGTTCGCGGCCGGCCAGGCGATGACCGCCTGGGCGGTGCGGCCTTCGACCTGCCCGAGCAGGCCCTGCTTGCCGGACAGGTCGACGAAGCCGACATGCCAACAGCGCCGGCGGCGCTCGGCCCACACCAGCCGTGGTCAGCGGCCACCGGCCGATGGGCCACGCGGCCGGGTCACCCGCCGGCCCTTCGACCGCCGCGCCCGGGCGCCACGGTCCGGGCAGCGGCGTGCCCGCTCATCAGCGGTGACCAGGTGTACCACCGCCCCGTCGGTGTCGTCGGCGGCCCCGACCACGGCCAGGCCGTCAAGGCCCGACAACCGCGTCGTATCGTTCGCCACGTCCGTAGCTCTTCTGTTGTGATCATCTTGCTTCGACAACAACATGATCTACGAGAGCTGCCGGCATCTATCGGTCAGGGTCCACAGTGGAACCCGTCCGGCGCTCAAACCCCCACCAATTTCGAAGAGCCGTCATGGATCGCATTCCAGGGTCGGGTTATCCCCACTCCGTAGACGGAGGCTGACCCCACAGACCCGCCGACCAGCCCCGCTGTAGCGTCCCGTTCCGGGGATCCCCCCGCTGAGAGACGCTGCCTCCCGAGAACCGAGAGCCCTTCATGATCAGCCCCGAACCCCTGTCCCGCTTTTCGGTCACACCGAGGCGGCAGCTCGGCCTGCTGACCGCTCTGGCCGGAGCGCTCCTCGTCGCCTTCTTCTTCGCGCCCAACGCACTGGCCCGGAGTTCCGTCAGCACGGCGAACGTCAGCGATTCCTTCCGCCGGGGTTTCGTCGCCTACTGGGGTTCGGGCAGCCAGGACTTCCCCACCGAGTTGGACACCACGGTCTCCTTCTGGTTCCGCTTCCATCTCGTGAAGGCCGGCGTCTCCGCGCTGCTCCTCACGGTGGCCGTGGCACTGGCTGTCGTTCTCCGGCGACGTCTACGGCAGCGGACCGCAGGACGGGCCGACCGGCTCCCTCTCGCACTGTCCGGGGTCGTCGTCGCGGCCCTCGGGCTCTTCGCCCTTGTCGCGCTCGTGGCCAATCTGCAGGGCGCGGCGGCGCCGTTCGCCTCCCTGCTGCCCATGCTGACGAGCGGTGGCGCTGACGGCGAACTCGCCTCGGCCCTTTCCGAGGTTCGCCGGCAACTCGCCGTCCATCCCGGCGGCCGTCACTCCCCCGCGCTCACCCTCATGATCGGCGAATTCGCCACCTACCACGCTGTACTGGCCGCCATGGCGGCCCTGGTGGCGCTCGTACTGGCCGGCGTGAGTGTCGTGTTGTGGAGGCGACCGAAGCCATCGACCGATGCGCGTTCGAGGCACACGCTGAAGCTGGGCGGGTACGCCTCGGCGCTCCTGACAGCTGTTGTGCTCGTGATCGCCTTCGCGAACACCACGAACGCGGCGGACTCGTCCCGGGCACTCGCCGGCTTCTTCGCCGGTGGGTGGTGACGCAGCCGTGGCGGGAGCACTCCGGGCGACGTCGCCCACCCTCCGCACCCAGGGCTTGGCCTAGGCTGGGCCCATGTCCGAGAACGACGCGCCACCGAGAGGCTCGGGCACTGAAGCCCCGGGTTCCGAACCGTGGTTGCCCACCACCTTGCAGATCGCCGGGCTTGCCCTGAGCCGGACGGAGAGCCCTCCGTCGCTTGCCTCCTGGACCGGCTACTTCGACGTGCCGGCAGGCGCGAACCCGGCCGGCGTAAGTCTGGTGACCGAGCCGGCAGCCCCACCGGACATGCCCACCCTCCAACTCGCTCACGACGTCGTGAGCCGCTTCGACTTCTTCGTCGACCAGGCCCTGGATTACTGCCGCACCCGACTGCGAGAACGGCACTTCGGACTCACACCCGACGAACTGAGCTGGCTGGACCTGGACCTCCCGGAGTTGCCGCTGGCGGCTCCCGAAGCAACGGTGTGGGCCGACCAGACCTGGGCAATCCGCTTCACCGAGAGCAGACTCCGGTTGGCGGACCCCTACGGAATCCTCGTGACGTTCCACAGAACACAGCCCGCCGATCTCCAGGGTCTCAGCGACGAGCAATGAAGCACTCGTTGCACGACAATGGAGGTCTCCGCGTCGGACTCGAACCCGATCAGCGGTCTGAGGGTGACGACGGATCACCGGGTAACGGTCAGCGACAACTACGCTGACAAGTACGCCGAGTGGACAGTCTCCTACGGGCCCGCCGGGCCCGGCAGCGTCGTGTGGGCCGACATCGAGCACACTCCCGGAGACCGCTCCGGCTCCTGGGGAAGCGGGTGCACAGTCCCGATGTGATCGGCCGACTCGTGGTGAAGCAAACCCCCGTCGAGCCGCACTGCTGGGCGTTGCAGCAGGCCGGCTGCGAGCCTCGTTTCAGAACCCGGTGGGTTGACCGGCTCGAATCTTGATCGCTGCCGAATCCGCTGGTCAGGTTGGCCGAATGACTGAGTTCGGAAGCATCGCCTGGCCACCTGCACCGATCAGGACCGAGCGGCTCGTGCTTCGTGAGCCCGAAGACCGGGACCGTGCGGCCTTCATCGAGCTGTTCGCCTCGCCGTTGGTGGGCGCCTGCATCGGTGGGCCCCGACCGCGTGATGAGCTCGAACGCGCGGTGCCCGAGGTGCCGAGGCGGCGGCCCGGCCTTTTCGTGATCGATCTCGACGGAGCGATGATCGGCATGGTCACATTCGATCGGCGCGACGCCGGGCGTCGCGGGCACGTCGGTCCGGAGGCCGGGGAGGCCGAGCTCGGCTACATGTTTCTGCCGGAGGCATGGGGATCAGGTTACGCCGCCGAGGCGTGCGCGGCGGCACTCGACTGGTTCGCCGACGCGCTTCCCGGCGAGCCGGTGGTGCTCTGCACCCAGACTGCCAACGAACCCTCGATGCGCCTCGCGGCGAAGCTGGGGTTCACGGAGGTGGAGCGGTTCGAGGAGTACGGCGCCGAGCAGTGGTTCGGTGTGTACTCCTCGGTCACACCCTCCGGTTGAGTTCGTCGATGCTTTCCGCGAAGACGACACGGATGACGGACCCCCGTAGCCGGAACCCCACCATGTAGTGGCTACCGACCCGCGCACCCGGACTTTTTCCAGCACCGCGACGAACCGGGGACCTGTCACAGCGGTCACATGAAATGCGATGGCGGAGGCTGGTCAGGGCATGTGACGGTGCGGTCCATGGGTAACTCGAAGGCATATCCCGTTCTCCGGACCACCGACGTGACAATGGCGTACACGCAGGCCAAACGTCTGTGCGCGCTGCTGGCGGAGCGCGATGACGAGGTCGGGCTCTTCGCCGAATTGCAGACGGTCGCAGACCTGCGGCAACTGGCCGGGGTGCTGCCCGAGGCGAAGTTCGACTACGTGGAGGTGCGCACCGGCCCGGCGGGTGAGTACGTCTGGTTCGGCCTCGACATCACGACGGCAGACGACACCACACTGGAGCAGTACCTCCCGCTGTACCTTTTGGAGGACGTCCCGAGAGACAGTGTGGAGGAACGCTTCATGAAGGCTCTCGGGCGGGGCATGGCCGGCATCGGCTGGCACGGGATGTGGCCGGATGAACCGGAAGCGGATCACTACGGGTCGGGGAAATACGACGGAGTCCAAGTCGTGTTCCACGGCGATGACTCCCAGTGGGGCCGGTGGACTGAGTACCACACCGTCTTCGTCCACGTGAACAAGTTCGGTGACCTGGCCAGGGCCCAGAAGCTCGCCGCGCGCATCGGCAGCGAAGTCCTGGGCGAGCCCCAACTCGGATGGTGAGCAGACGCATCTCCGCTTCCGCCACCCGGCAGACATGGCCGGCGGAAGCAAAAGGGGCGGGGCTGGGCAGTTTCGTCCGGATCACCGCGCAGACCAGAGGAAGATGCCCGCGATGTGGAGTCCGGCCAGGCAGATGGTCGCGGTCTTCTCGTAGCGGGTGGCGATGCCTCGCCACTGTTCAAGCGATTGATGCAGCGTTCGACGGTGCTGCGCTGCTCGTATGCCTCGCGGCCGAAGGCTGGTGGCCTGCCGTCCCGGCTTCCAGGCCGCAGCCGTCGGCCGCGCTGATCGGCCGGAACGGGGATTACCGCCCGGATACAGCGCTTGCGCAGGTGCTCGCGGATCGCGCGGGAGGAGTACGCGTTATCGGCCAGCACCACGTCCGGCCTCGTGCGGGGCCGCCCTCGCCGTCGAGGAACGCGAAGGCGGGCCATGACGTGAGCGAAGACGGGTGCCTCACCGGTCCGTCCGGCGGTGAGCACGAAGGCCAGTGGCGGGCATTGGGCATCGGAGGCCAGATCGATCTTTGTGGTCAGTCCGCCCCGGGAACGACCGATTGCGTGATCTGCCGGTTCGCCTGCTGGGGCCCCTTTTTACGGGCCCGGCCGCGTGCTGGTGTGCGCGCACGATGGTGGAGTCCACCGAAGCAGCCCGGTTGAGGTTGTCGTCGGCGTCGGCCTGTGCGACCAGCGCGGTGAACACCCGCTCCCAGGTGCCGTCGGGGGACCACACCCGCAGCCGGCTGTAGACGCCTCGCCAGTTGCCGTACTTCTCCGGAAGGTGGATCCACTGCGATCCCGTCCGGAATTTCCAGGCGATCGCGTCGATCACTTCTTGAGCTGATCCCGCCACCGGCCACCCCGCCGCGGTGTCCGATCTGGGAGTATCGGCTCGATTCGCGCCCACTGCGCGTCAGTCAACGGCACACACGAACAACGACCGGCGATGCTGGTCGGAACGGCGCCGCTGTCAGGCGGTCGGCCCGGTGCGGAGCCGCCGCGCGTCCCGCACGAGCGTGCACAAAGCGCTGAGGAAGATCACGGTTCCAGCCACGAGCCAGCGAAACGAGGCCCCAGAGCGGTACTCACGCACGGCAAGAACGAGCAGCACCACGCTGGCAAGGACGCCGAAGGCCGAGATCAGAGCGCTGATGCGGTGAGTCACATGGACATCATCAACGACAACCCCGGCCGGCGGAAGTGATCCGAGCGAACCGGCCTAGGCGACCCCGGAAGCGTCCTTGGACCGTCGCACGACGGCCGCCCCTCGCAGTGCGACGGCGCACCAGACGGTCACCAGGAGCAGCGCGGCCGCGGCCAGTCCCGCGACTTCGAGGGGCTCCGGCCGCCAGCCCAGGGACAGCCGGGTGCCGATCATGACGGTGCCGAGGAGGACCTCCGACGGGGAGTAGACGGGCACGTTGGCCGCCACGAACCGTAGGATGGCACTCAGCCCCAGGCCGATCACGGCCCAGGCGAGCAGATAGGGCCAGAGCGCTCCCGGCGCGGCGGGCGGCAGGCCGTACTCCTCCGGGCCGATGCGGAACAGGGCGCCCAACCACCCCACCGTCACTCCGGCGGCGGTGACGAGCGCCGCCCACAGCGCATGGCGCCACAGCGGGCCGGACCGCACTCGCTCGTCCTCGTGCTCGTCCTCGGTGCCGACGGAGTTCGTGGTCTCAGGAAGATCCATCACACCCGATGAGACGCTCACCGGCCGCCGAACGTTGCGTCGCGGACGGTGTCGCGAGCATGCCGAAAACACCGCGGCCTGCCCCGAGGGCCGTAGCTCGTCGGCGACGAGCCCTCCATGATCCAAAGGAGAGGCCCTAGCCGCCCGCGCCGAGTCGCACGCAGATGCGGGCGAGGGCGAGCGAACGCTCCAGGTCCTCGCGGCTCCACGTCCTCGTGACGTCCGCCCCCCTGCGGGTGTCGAGCACCCTCGTCAGGTGCGGCCGGAACTCCGGAGACCTGTCGGCGGCCAGCTCGCCGCCCTCCGACTTCGAGACGATGCGCCCGGTCAGGACCGTCGCCAGCAGTCGGGCCGGCCCCAGGGACATCCACTCGACCTCGAACGTGGACACCGGGTGGGCCGTTTCGTTGTTCAGGTAGATCTGTTCGGACAGGGTGATCCTGTTGCGCCAGTACTGGTCCAGATTGGTGCGGGAGAAGCTGATCGCGCCGTCGCGCGCGGTCTCCTCCTCGATCGGCAGCCCGGCGTTCCCCGGAGCCACCGCCGTCATCGCTCCGTCCTCCGCGAGGGGGACGCGGACACCGGACTGGACGATGTTGAGCCAGGTCGCCCAGTTCATCGGTCCGTCCGTCGACTCGGGGTGCAGGGCTCCGGCGACCGACGCCACGACGGACGGAAGGGCGTCAGGGCCCTTGGCCAGACCGTCTCTTGTCACGTACATCGCATCGATCGTGTGACCGTATTCGTGCTCGGAATTCTCGTGAAGCGGCGATACTGCGTCGCGTGCCCTCGAATCCAATGCGTTCTCCACCACACAGACGAGGTCGATGTCGCTGTTCGCCTGCCAGTCGCCCAGCGACGCGGATCCCACCACCACGACATCACGGAGAGTGTCGCCCAGGGCGTCGGTCAGTCGATTTGTGAAACGCCGTGCGAGAATCCACGGTTCCTGGTCGGGATCGATCACGCATGGAGAGGTCAACTCAGCGCCTTTCTTCGTATTTTTCATCGTGCGTGCAGGGCGTCCACCGAAGTCGGATCGAGGCCGGCGCCATACCGCTGTGGCGGGCAGGACCTTACCCGGGCTCTGACTCCTTCCCTCTTTCGGTTGGCCAACATTGAGCCATTTCCGCTTCGTTCACCGAAACTATTACCCCGGCCCGGGGACAGCACGGGAACGTCCCGGAAGCCGCCCGGAACAGCCCGGAAACCGGGCGACACCGGGCTGATCCGATCCGGTGGTTTCGCGCGAATCAATGGCGCATCGGGCGACTGTGTGCTTTCCGGTTGCCTCGAACAGCGCGGCGCGCGAGGTCAAGTGATTGGTCGCGCCTTATCAATGACAGTGATATTTCACCAGCGCCAGTATGTAACGGACTGCTCTTGGAGAAGGAATGCCCGCACGCGTCATGAGGCCGGTCGCGGTGACGGCCGAAAGCCGGGGTGGCGCGTCGCGGTGGGGACACGAACCGAGTATTCGCTAGAACGGGAGTTTGGAAATGCGGCGCAGCGGTGAGACGGTGCCGTTGGTTGGTTCCGTCCGGCGGGGAGACCGATGGACGGCCGAAGGGACTGCGCGCGGGCCGGCGGCTGGGGGCGCCACTGAACTCGGACACCAGGACCCGGCTCTCCGCGGCGTCCGTCCGACGCTGCAGACCACTGAACTGGGCAGCGTCACGGCGCACCGGATCACATTCCGAACGACTGGTTCCGCTCCCCATGTGCTGGAGGCCGGTACCGGGCGGCACGCCCTCGTGCTCAGTTCGCTCGGCGAGATCGGAGTGGCGCGTGCCGGGCGCGAACTCATCGTTCGGGACGCGGCGGTGGCGCTGTGCGATACCCGGCTTCCCCTGGGCATCAGCCCGACGCGACGGACCCGGACGGCCGAGGCGGTCGTGATGGTGTTCCCGGGCTCCGCGATGCCGACGGTTCCGCCGGACGTCGGCGCGCCGCAGCACAAGGTCCGTGACGCGGCCGGTTCCGGGCCGCTGCTCCGCTCGTTCCTGGTCGAGGCGGCAGGCCGGGCGACCGGGCTGGGTGCGCCCGAGCTGGCCCGGTTCGGTGATGCCGCCCTGCACCTGGCCGCGGCGGTGCTGGAGCGGCACTTCGTCGATGCCGGCGAAGTGTGTCCGCAGACCCAGCAGTACGAGCTGATAACGCGCATCCGCGGATTCATCGACCGCAATCTCGGCGACTGCGGTCTCACGCCGAGCCTGGTCGCCTCGGCGCATCACATCTCCATTCGCTATCTGCAACGGCTGTTCAAGACAGCGGGCAGCACGCCGTCGGAATGGATTCGGCAGCGGAGGCTGGAGAACAGCCGACGAGAACTCTGCGACGCGCGGCTGCGATCGGTTTCGGTCCGCGAGATCGGCCTGCGCAACGGCTTTACCCAGCCCTCCGACTTCAGCCGGGTATTCCGTGCCGAGTACGGAGTGCCGCCGGGCAGGTTTCGCGAAGACTGGTTCCGGCGGGACGCGATCAGCCAATCAGGTGGTCGCGTCACGGCAATGACAGATACTGCGGTGGTCTGAAAAATCAAGTAGAGGCAGGAAAGCGAGAAACCCGGTTCGCCATTGGCGGACTTGGCTGATCCGTTCCGCGGGAGGAGTCACGCCGTGACCGTGCTGACGTCCAGGACCGATCTCGACATCGACCCCGACAAGCTCCGCGAGTCGGTGGCAAGCCTGTTGGAAAAGCATCCGCTGGCCTTCGAGGGGACACGGCAGCTCGCACTCCAGCACCGGCCGGCGGCGACGGACCCGTGGTACGAGGGCTGCCTGCGGCAGTCGTTGATCTCCTCGGACTCCGACTTCACCGAGGTGCACGCCGAGCTGCAAGACAGCTACCTGGGCGAGGTGTTCGACCGGCTCCCGTTCAATCCCATCCGTACCAGGATCATGGCACTGGACCCGAAGCACTGCTATTCGGTGCACCGGGACATGACGCCGCGATATCACCTCGCGGTCACCACGAGCGAGCACGCGCGTTTCGTCTTCGTCGAGCACGACAAGGTCGTGAACGTCCCGGCCGACGGAAACCTCTACTACGTCGACACCCGGCATCTGCACAGTGCGTTCAACGGGGGCGACGACATGCGAATTCACATCGTTTTCGGCACGGACAACGAGCAGGAATAGCGGCCGGAGGAGTCGGGCGTGACGAATTTGGTGGCGCATTGGGACCACCGCGCCGGGAATTATGACGAAACACCGGGCAATTCGCTGTCGTCCGAGCAGGCGGAGGCCTGGAAGTCGATGCTCGCGGAGGCTTTTCCCACTCGTTCGGGAACGCTCCTCGACATCGGCTGCGGAACGGGCACCTACGCGTTGTTGTGCGCGGAGCTGGGTTTCGAAGTCCACGGTGTGGACACCTCGGAGCGGATGATCGCGCGGGCTCGGGAGAAGGCGCTCGGACGGCGAGGACCGGACGGCGGACCCGCCCCCAGGTTCTCGGTGCTCGACGCGCAGGACATCGACGGCCGGTACGACGCGGTGTTCTCCCGTAACGTGCTGTGGACCGTGGCGGACCTCGGCCGGCTGGCCGGGGCGGTGGCGGAGCACACGACACCGTCCGCCGTGTGGGTCGCCGTCGAGACGATGTGGGACGGCCGTCCGAACGGCGACTTCCGGAAGACGGGCAAGGAGCTGCCGGGGTTCGGCGGCTGGCACCCCAACGTCCTGCGCGACGTGTTCGCGCGGCACGGATTCGCCCGCACCACCTGGTCCAGCATCTCCAACCGGCCGGAGCTGGCGACCGCGGACAAGGACGTCCACGTACTGTTCCGGGCAAGCCGATGATCACCATCATCACGGGCCCCTGGGCGCTGTCGAGGATGGAGCTCGCACAGGCGGTCGCCGGTCGGCTCGGCGATGTCGATGCCGTGGACGTCGTCGACGGAGAGCAACTGGGCTTCGCCCTGATGCAGTTCCGTACCGACCTGCCGGAGAATTTCCAGGAGGCCCCTGTCTGGCAGGCGCTGTTCACGACGCTGTGCGTCCACACCGCCCGGCACGGCAACGGCTGCGTCCTGGCACCGATGAACATCCATTCGAGCGAGCGGCTGTCCCTCCTGCGCGCCGCCATCACGGGCCAGGGAGAAGCGGTCCGGGTCGTCGGCCTCCGGGCGCCCCGGGATTACTGCGAGCGGCTGGCCGACACCTTCTCGTTCTTCGAGCGGGATTCGGCGGACTACCACCGCGTACGGAACTGGCAGTTGGCACGGCTGGGCGAGTACCTGGAGTTCGTCGAGGACCCGCGGGCTCCGGTCGACCACTGGATCGATCTGCTGCCGGACGCGTCGTCGCAGTGGTTGGTCTCGTCGATCGCCCGGACGATGACGCCGCCACCGGCGAAGCGCTGAGTGGTGCTCATGACGATCCTTGTGGAGGAAGTCGTGACGGAGACACAGGACGCGGAGTGCGTGGTGGCGTACCGGCGTCTCCGGCAAGGGGTGTCCACATCGCGCCAGATCGGTTACGGCCGCAACATGTACCCGGCCGCTCCGGAGCTCGTGGCGCGGATTCGTGCCCTGATCACGGTGCTCTTCGAACAGCAGCGCATGACGGACTACTCGACCGGGTTCGACGGCTCCGACCGGCACCTGATCAGCGCGCTCACTGCGAAATGGCTGCGCCGTTCCGACATCGGGCCCGGCGATGTGTTCGTCATGTCCGGGTCGACGGAGGCGATCAGCGTGGTCACCGGGTATCTCGCCGGACGGGGGTACGAGTACGTGCTGCCGCTGCCCTGCTACTACGCCTTCGAACAGTCCGCCCGCCGTTGGGGCATGCCGGTCGCCGCCCACTACAACGGCGACGGTCAGCTGTACGGCACCCGGTCCGGCGCGCCCGAGGCCCTGGTCGACATCGTTCCCAACGGCGTGACCGGCCGGCGTTTCCGGTTGCCCGGCGGGGCCGGTGACGACTTCCGCATCCTCGATTCGGTGTTCCAGGTGTCCGCGGCGGCCGGCAAGGGGTCCGCGGTGGACGACCGGCATCTGCGCGAGGCCGTCCGGGACCTCGATCTCGGCCGGGGCTGCGTCATGCTCACCGCGAGCAAGGACCTGTCGGTCCCCGGACTGCGCGCGGGTTTGCTGATCACCAGGAATCCCGGCCTCAGACGGTATCTGGAGGCGGACCGGTTCGAGCGCTGCTACGCGCTGAACCCGTTGTCCACCGGTGTCGTCGCGCTGTACGTCGCCCTGATGTGCGCACGGGCGGCACAGCGCAAGGGCACCGCGGCGCCACGGCCTCCGCTGCTTCCCCCCGAGGTCGCATCGGGCCGGCCGGCCGCCGGCGACCCCCTCGCGGCGATGCTGTGGGAATCGCCGGTCGTCGACACCCTCGACCGGTACCTGCGCGGCATGGCTCGGCACTACGCGGCGGTCCTCACCGTCTACCGCAACCGGCTCGCGCCGCTCGGCATCGATCTCGACTCCCGGTATCCGGAGACCGGCTACTCCCTGTTCCTGCCGCTGCCGGTCCGGGTCGACGGACCGGAGGGCGCGGTCATGTGGTGCAACCGGATCGGCCGGGAGGCGGGGCTCAAGCTCAACCCGGCGGCGATCTTCGGGGGCAGCGACGAGCCGTGGGCGGTCCTGTACGACTGCACCCGCCCCTGGGTGCGGTTCAACTGTTCGGTCGCGGAGCCGGATGCGATCGGCACCGTGAGCATCCTCGAAACAGCGTTGAGGTGATGAGGTGACGGAGCGAACTGGCGGAAATACATCGGCGGGCGTCGACCCGCTGATGCTGGGCAGGGCGATAGCCGACGCCGACCGGCGGGCCGCGCACGCCCTCAACCTCGTACCCAGCGAGAACCGGATCTCGCCCCTGGCCTCGGTGCCACTGGGTTCCGACTTCTCCAACCGGTATTTCTTCAACACCGCGGGCGACCCCATGTTCTGGGAGTTCCGCGGCGGGGAGGACATCGCGCACATCGAGGCGCTGGGGGCCGGGGCGCTCCGGCGGATGGCCTCGGCGCGGTACTGCAACGTACGGCCGATCTCGGGGATGAGCGCGATGATCCTCACCGTCGCCGCCCTGTCCGCACCGGGCTCGACCGTGGTGAGCGTCGACCAGGACTCCGGCGGCCACTACGCCACCCCGGCGCTGCTCACCAGGCTCGGCCGGCGGTCCCGTCTGCTCCGCTGCGAGGACGGCCGGGTCGACGCCTCCCAGCTGGCGGACGCGCTCGCCCCCGGCGATGTGGACCTGGTGTACGTGGACGTGCAGAACTGCGTCAGGGTGCCGGACTTCGCGACGATGTCGGACGTGGTGCGGAGGGTGAGTCCGGCCACGCGGCTGTACGTGGACGCCAGCCACTACCTCGGCCTCGTCCTCGGCGGTCTCGTGGAGAACCCGCTGGCCTGCGGGGCCGACGCCTTCGGCGGATCGACCCACAAGTCGTTCCCCGGACCGCACAAGGGTGTGATCTTCACCGACGCCGAGGACATCGACGAGAGCCTGCGCTCCGCCCAGTTCGACCTGGTCAGCAGTCACCACTTCGCGGAGACCCTGGCACTGTCCCTGGCCGCGCTGGAGGTCGAGCACCGGATCGGGGACTACGCCCGGGCGACCAATGACAACGCGCGACGGCTCGCCGCCGCACTGGCCGACGCGGGGTTCCGGGTCCACGGCGACAGCCGCACCGGCTACACCGACACACACCAGGTGTGGGTGGCCCTGGAGGGCCCGGCAGAGGCGTACGCCCTGTCGAACAGGCTGGCCGAGGAGGGCATCCGGGTCAATCTCCAGTCGTCGATGCCGAGGATGCCCGGCGTGCACCTGCGCCTCGGTTCGAACGAGATCACCTTCGAGGGCGCCGGTCCGCAGGCGGTGGAGGAACTTGCCGCCGCCCTGGCCACGGCGCGGGAACGACCACTCGGACCGCGGACGGTGAGCAGGATCCGCGCCCGGTTCGGTCCGCCCTTCTACACCGATCCCGAGAAGCTGAGAGTGGAGGCCGGGCTGTGTACGTGCTGACCGGAAGGCCCTGCGGTGCCGGTGCCGGGGACGTGGCCGACCGGACCGTCTTCGACGTGCGGGAGCGCGTGGCATGCAACTGATGAGGTCGGACTACGCGGAACTGACCGCACACGGCCGCGGATACGTGACCGATCTGCTGGAGCCCGACAGGACGTACGACATGCTGGAGGCCTACGGCTTCGCGGTGACGCGGAGCCCGGCCGGGACCGTGTCGACGCAGGACGCACACCGGGAAATGGCGGTGATACGCGCCGACTTCGGCCTGGGGGAACCCTACGCCCCGCTGCTGTACCGCGACCGGAACGCGCCGCTCGTCACCGAGGTGACGCGGAAGGCCGACTCGGACCACCCGGCCTTCCACACCGGTGCGGCCCAGGGCTGGCACACCGACGGGCTCCTGGAGGACATCGGAGCCATCCGGACGACCCTGCTGTACTGCGTACGTCCGGCGCACGGAGGCGGCAGGACGTCCCTGCTCAACGCGGGACGGGTGTTCGACGAGTTGCGGACGGAGGATCCCGAGGCGGCCGAGGTCCTGTTGCGGGGCACGATCCTCGGCAGGCGGTCGACGATCCCCGGCGCGGTCCGCGAGGCCGTCGGTCCCGTGTTCGCCGAGCTCGGGGACGGCCACTACGCCACCCGGTACGGCGAAGGACAGGTCGAGCGCTGGTACCCGAAGGACGTCGCGGAACAGCGGTCCCTCGCACGCGCGCTGGGCTACTTCAGGGCCCGGCGGGACGACCCGGACGTCCGTATCGACCTGCTTCTCCAGGCCGGCCAGTGCCTGATCTTCCGCAACGACGTGCTGGCCCACGGCAGGGAGAACTTCACCGACGACCCGCGGTGCCCGCGTCTGCTGCTGCGCAGCCTGCACACCGACGCCCCGGGGCGCACGTCATGAGGGCCTCCGTCATCGTCCCGATGGCCGGGGAGGGGACGCGCTTCGGGGCCGCGTACCCGAAGGAACTCCACGCCGTGGGCCCGCACCGCACCGTGCTGCACTGCTGCCTCGAACCGCTGACCGCACTCGATCTGACGGGGGTGCGGATCGTCGGTGTCGTCGGCGCGGGCCGGGCCCGGTCCATGGATGTGATCGGGGCGGAACTGGGCGGACGCGGCGCGGAGGTGGTCTTCACCGTGCAGAACCCGCGGCGGCACGGACCGGGCCTGGGCGGTGCCGTCCGCTCCGGTCTCCCCTACTGCGAGGGGGTCACCGCCGTGGTGCTCCCCGACCAGATCTTCACCACCGAGGACCCGGACGACTTCGCGGAGGCGATGGACATGGCTCGGCGGCACGGCCGGTCGGCACTGGTCCACCGGACCACGGACCCCGAGGTCCTGCGCGCCGACGGCGCGGTGGCGCTCGACCGCAGGACCGGTCTCATCACGGCGTGCGAGGAGAAACCACAGCGGGGCCTCGACCGGTTCGACGGGCTGTGGGTGGTCCCGATGGTCTCCCCCGGCCACCGGGAGCTGCTGGCGACGGTGGCGAGCGACCCGGCGCGCGTCCTGTGCGGCGCGGCCTACGTCGAGGTCGGGAGCTACGTCAACGTGACGCGGCCGTCCGATGTGTGGGGTCTGCGATGACCGGCGTACTGATGGACTGCACGGGGCACCGCGTCGACTGGACGTCGCTCGGCGGAATCGGGCTGCGCGCGCGGGAACTCGCCGCGGAGATCGCGCGGGTCGCCGACGTCACGGTCTTCTCACCGGGATCGCTTCCCGAGCCGCTCGGTGCCGGGGTCCGGCTGGTGACCCGGGAGGCGGCGTGGGCCGGTGAACTGCGGCAGTGCGACATGGTCTATTCCTTCGACTCGCCGTCCCCCGAGCGGCTGTCGTCCGTGATCGACAGCGGCAGGCCGGTGATCGTGGAGAACACCCCGCCGCTCGAACACGCGCTGTACCCCTCGCTGGTACGGAACGCGGACCGCGAGAACGTGTACCGGAACACGGTGGAGGCGTACCGCCGCCAGTTGGCGAGCGGGGCGTTCTTCACCTGCCGGTCGGCCGTGGAGCGGGCGACGCTCGTGGCGAACCTCTGTGTCACCGGGCGGGTCACGGTGGAGGCGATGCGGGCGTCGGGGGCGCTCGACGGGCTGATCTCCACGATCCCCATCGGGTTCTCGGAGTCCGCCGCCGCGGCGGCACGGGGCGAACTGTCCCGAGCGGCCCCGGAGCGGACGTTCCGGGTGGTCTGGTCGGGCGGCCTGTGGGCGTATCTCGACCCGGTATTCGCCCTGGACACCGCGCGGATAGCCCGGAGCCGCGGGGTGCCCGTGGAGCTGGTGTTCCTGTACGGGCGCGAGAACGCCGACAACGCGGTGGTGCTGTCCACACTCCTCGACGCCGTCGAGGAGCACGGGTGCGGCGACTTCGTGACCGTGCGCCGGACCCCGCTCGGCCGGGCGGAGCACTTCCGGGTGCTGGCCGGTGCGTCCGCGCTGATCTGCGTCGGCCGGCGGGGCGTCGAGAACGACACCTGTGTGCGGCTGCGGGCCAGGGATTCGAGGCTGTTCGGCCTCCCCACCGTGCTCGACCGGCACGGCCCGACGTTCGACGAGTTGACCAGGGACGGGCTGGCCCACGGCGCGGACGACCCCGAGGAGGGCGCCGACGCCCTGGCGGCGATCCACCGGCGGCGCGGGGACCGCGCGCCCCTCGACTCGTACGCGTACCGCCGTACCGCGCGCGACCTGTGCGCATGGATCGAGAACGGGAAGGGGGAACGATGAGTTCCGGGGAAGAGACGGCATCGGCCCTTGGGCGTCCCTGGCGGGCTCCCCGCGACCACTCCGGGCCGGTGTTCGTCGCCGGGCGGGGCGCCTGGCTGGTCGACCGCGGCGGGCACCGGGTGATCGATGCGACATCGGGTGCCCTGAACGTGTTCTGCGGACACGGTGTCGAGCCGATCGTGGACGCCCATCTGGCACAGCTGAGGGTCCTCGCCCACGTCGACATGGCCCAGGGGCTCACCGAGCCCGCACACCGGCTCGCGGACGCGCTCCGGGACATCCGGGGACACGGCGGCGAGCGGTTCTTCTTCGCCAACAGCGGTTCGGAGGCGATCGAGCTCGCCATCGGGCTCTGCTCGCGGTACTGGGCCGCGGTCGACAGCCGGCGGACGGGCATCGTCACCTTCGAGCGCGGCTACCACGGCTCGACCGCGCTGTGCCAGTCGCTGTCCGGCCTGCCGCAGACCAGCAGCGCCCCGGGCAGGTCCGGGACGGGCGTCCACCATCTGACGTTCGGCGAGTTCACCGGCGCCGGGCAGCGGTCGGCGGCGGCGCGTGAGCACATCACCGCGCGGCTGCGGACGGTCCTGGCCGGTTCGGCGGCGGGCACGGTGCTCGTGGAGCCGTTCCTGAACGTCGGCGGCGGCATCCGGCTGCCCGAGGGGCTGCTCGGTGACATCCGCCGTGTCTGCGACGAGTACGGGGCACTGCTGGTGCTGGACGAGGTGTTCACCGGCGTCGGCCGGACCGGGGCGTGGTTCGCCCATGAGCACGCGGGCGTACGCCCCGATCTCACCGCTTTCAGCAAGGGCTTGACCAATGGTGTGTGCGCGTTGTCCGCCGTCGCGGCCGACCACCGTGTGCTCGACCGGCTTCCCGCCGGGAGCATCGTGCCGTACGGCCACACCATGTCGGCCTCGGCCGCCGCCTGCGCGGCGGCGGACGCGACGCTGGAGCACATGCGCCGGACCTGGGCCGTCGCCGCGGCCCGTGCGATCGGCGCCAGGCTGCTCGGCGCGCTGGAGCGGGAGCTGCTCGGTGCCGACGGTGTGGTCGATGTGCGCGGACACGGTCTGGCGCTGAGCGTCGAGCTGGACGGCGTGGAATGTGCCGGGAGCGTCCAGCGGGTGGTCTACGACCTCGGCGCCTACACACGGCAGCAGGGCAGCACGATCCTGCTCGCACCGCCCGCGTGCCTGAGCGGCGCGGAGGAGGACCGGCTCGTCGACCACATGGTCACCGGGGTCCGCAAAGTGGTCGCAGCACGATGAGGAGCCGACGATGACAGAGATGTTCGGCGTCGACGACGCCCTGGAGCACATCGAGCGGCTTCGCCACGGCGAGGCTCTGACCACGGAACGGGCGTCGGCCGTTCTCGGCCTCCACCGGACGGGCCGGCTGGCCGACTACCAGCTGTCCGCCTGGCTGGCGACCATCGCGGCGAGAGGACTGCGGTTCACCGAGACCGTGGCCCTGACCAGGGCATATCTCGGCCCGGACCGACGGGGGGCAAGGGTCCGCGGCGGCGGGCGGACCGTTGTGGACAAGCACAGCACAGGTGGCATCGGCGACAAGACGACGCTGGTGGTCGTGCCGCTGGTGGCCGCGCTCGGAGTCCGGGTCTGCAAGCTGAGCGGACGGGGGCTCGGCATCGCCGGGGGAACGATCGACAAGCTGGAGAGCGTGCCGGGGCTCCGGCTCGAATTCACCGGGGCGGAGCTGGCCGCGCGACTCGCCGCGGACGACGTCGTCATCGGGTCCTTCTCCGGTGAACTCGTGCCCGGTGACACCGCGACGTACGACCTGCGGTCGGTGAGCGGCTGTGTCCGGTCGGCGCCGCTGATCGCCGCGAGCATCGTCAGCAAGAAGGTGGCGGTCGGTGCCGACGCGGTCGTCTTCGACGTCAGGTACGGAGCCGGGGCGCTGGTTCCCGACCACGGGGCGGCGCACCGGCTGGCGGGGCTTCTGGTCCGGCTCGGCGGCGAGTTCGGCCTGCGCTGCCGGGCGGTGCTCAGCGACGGCTCCGTCCCTCTGGGCACGGCCGTCGGCAACGCGGCGGAGGTCGACGAGGCGGTCGGGCTCCTGCGCGGAAGCGGTGACCGCGGGCTGGCGGCGGAGTGCGAGGCCCTCGCCGTACAGATGGTCCGGGCGGCCGATCCGGACGAACCCGAGGACAGGATCCGGGACCGGCTGCGGGCGGCGATCGGCTCCGGGGCCGCGCTGTCGAGCTTCGTCCGGATGCTGACGGCGCAGGGCGGCGACACCGGGCCGGTGCTCGGCGGGGGCGGGTACTGGCGACCGGAGGCGCGGACGGCGGTGCTCGCGCGAAGGGCCGGTTGGGTCACCGACGTCTCGGCGCTGGGCATCGGACGGGCCTCGCTGAAGCTGGGGGCGGGCAAGGTGTTCGCGGACGACGTCATCGACCCGCACGCCGGGATCCGGCTCACCAGACAGTTGGGAGCGCGCGTGGCCGAGGGGGACGTCCTCGCCGAGGTGTTCCACCGCGACGGGCTCGACAGCGGGGAGGCGGTGGAGCTGGTGACGGGGGCCGTCCGGGTCGGCCCCCGGGAGAACTGCCGGGTACCGCGTGAGCCGGAGTCGGTGTCCGAAGCCGATGTCCACACGGACGGGACGGGGATGGTCCATGTCTGACGTGATCGCGACGCCCGCTTCCGAGCGGGAGCTGCGGGAGTACCTGTCCCGGATGCTGCGCTGGCATTTCGGCGAGGAGACCGGGTCACGGTTCTGGGTAGGACATCGCAGCGCACTGCCCTTCGACCCGGTCGCCGACATCCACACCTTCGACGACCTGCGCCGGTTCCCGTCCCGGGTGAACGAGCTGCGCGAGGTCCGGGTCGAGGATCTGGTCCCCCGGGGGCTGGCGGCGGAACCCCCGCCCTACGTGGTGGAGTCCGGCGGCACGACCGGCAGGCCGAAGCGCGCCGTCCTGTCGCGGACCCGGATCGAGCAGTTGGTCGACATGTACTGCGCGTACGTGCCGGAGGCCGAAGGGCACACCATGCTGTCGCTGTTCCCGACCGGCCCCCACCTCGCGGGGAACTGGCAGCGGCGGTGGGCGCGGCGGCTGCGCGTGCCCTACCTCCAGGTGGACATCGATCCGCGGTGGGTGAAGTCCGGGATCGGGGCCGAGGTGCGGCAGCGTTACGTGGAGCACGTCCTGGCCCAGGCCCGGGACGTACTGCGCACACAGCATGTCGGACATCTGCTGGTGACCCCTCCGCTGCTGCGCGCGTTGGCGCGGTCGGAGGAACTGGCGGAACGGGTGCGTGCCACGGTGCGGGTCATCACCTGGGGCGGGGCGCGCATGACGCGCGAGGAACTGTACGAGTACGCGCGACTGGTGTTCCCGGACGCCGCATTCGTCGCCACCTACGCGAGTTCGATCACCGGCACCCGGGCGCTGCTCAGGCGGTCGACGGCGTCCGACGACCTTCCGGTGTTCGACCCGGTCGGCCCCGAACTGTTCCTCCGTGTCGTCGCCCCGGACACGCGCAGGCCCGTGCCGTACGGGGCACGCGGCCAGGTGCTGATGCACACGGTCACGCGGGACATGTTCCTGCCGAACAACCTGGAACGGGATCTGGCCGTGCGCGTGTGCCGGGGCGAGGAGTGGCGGGGCGATTCGGTCGCGGACGTAGTACCGATGGCGGAGTTCGAGGGCAGCCGGGTAGTCGAGGGGATCTACTGATGGGGAACGGCCGGGAGGGGCAGAAGGTCCCCGTGGTGCGGGCGACCACCGCCGGCGAGGTCGGCGGGGTGCAGTTGCGGCCGTCCGGCTTCGCCCTGTGGCGGGGTGTCCCCTACGGAACGGTCCCGCCCGACGGCGGCCGGTTCGCCGTCCCGGTGCGGCCGCGTCCCTGGGACCGGGTGCGGCCGGCACTGCGTCACGGCAGCATGTCCTGGCAGCTCCCGCCCGTCTACGACCGGACATCCGGCAGCCTGCGGGATTTCGGTTTCGCGCGTGCCGCCGTCCCGGAGCAGGAGGACTGCCTGAACCTCAGTGTGTACACACCGGACCCCGGACGTGCGCGTCTTCCCGTTCTCGTCTGGTTCCACCCGGGCATGCAGGTCGCGGGGTCGGGAAACATGCCCGGCAGACACCCGGAGGTACTCAGCCGCAGCCACGGCGTCGTCGTGGTGACGATGAATTTCCGTCTGGGGTGCTGGGGTCACCTCTTCCTGGACGACCTGGTCGGGCGGGACACGGCGAACCTCCGACTGCGGGACCAACTCCTCGCCCTGGCCTGGGTGAAGGAGAACATCGCAGCCTTCGGCGGCGACGACACCAACGTCACCCTGTTCGGGGAGTCCGCGGGGGCGCACAACATCGGCTCCCTCCTGGGGTGCCGCGCCGCCGACGGGCTGTTCGAGCGGGCGGCGCTCTACAGCGGCGGCTGCGAGAACGTGGTGTCGCGGGACGAGGCCACCGGGTTCGCCCGGGAGTTCCTGGAATGCGCGGGCCTCCACGACGCCCCCGGGCGAGTCCTCTCCGTCCCGAACGTGCACCTGAAGGTGGCGCACGAACGCCTGCTCAGGCGGCACGAGATCGTGCACTACCGGGATGTCGTGGACGGCGTGCACCTGTCGCGTCCCCCGATCGAGGCCATCGGGGCGGGGGCGGCGGGCAAGGTCGACCTCCTGGTGTCCAACACGGCGAACGAGGCCGGTCTGTGGGATCGCCTGATGCCGGGCGGGGCGCGCGTGGTGGCGCGGGGCGCCGGGGCCGTGGCGGCCCGGTCGGCGCGGTACGGATCCGACCACGAGCGGTTCATCAACGAGGAGTTGTTCCTGCGCCCGTCGCACGACCTGCTGCGGACCAAGGCCACGTCGGGCAGCGGCCGGTGCTGGTACCAGGTGTACGACCACGTCCCCTCGGACCACGGCTTCGCCGACGCCGACCGCGCGTTGCACGGCATGGACCTCGCATCGCTGCTGCTCGATCTCTCCGCCCCCGGCGCCGCGTCGGAGGCGGACATCGTGGTGGCCCGCCATGTCCAGGGGGCGCTCGTGGACTTCGCCCGCGGGAGGGGCCCGTCGACCGGCGGTGTCCCCTGGCCGGTGTACGACGGCGCCGCGGGGAAGCTCGTCCGCATCGGCCGGGAGCCGCGGGTGGAGGCCGCCGAGTGGCCGCTGGACGACGACCGCACGGCAGCCGGCCGGTAGAGGATCGGGGGCGACGGGGAGTGCGTACGGAACTGCGGGCGTCGCCGTCGTGGACGACGCGGCTGATCAGGTCGTGGGCCGCCGAGCGGCCGGCGGCGGTCTGCGCCGTGGTGCTCGCGCTGGTCGGCGCCGGAATCGATCTCACCACGCCGCTGGTGATCGGCTCCGTGGTCGACGGGCTGGCCACCGGCCGGGCGGTCGCCCGCTGGGCGCTCGTCCTGCTCCTGGTCGCCGCCGTCCTCAGGTTCGTCGTCCAGTTCGGCCAGCGCGCGACCGCGAGCCGCTTGGCGACGCGGGTGCAGCACGAGCTGCGGGTGGCTCTGCTGGCGTCCCTGTGCCGCTACTCCGGTGAGCAGCAGGACGCGCTGCGGCGGGGCGAGGTGGTGTCGCGTTCGGTCACCGATCTGCAGGTGATCCAGGCGTTGTTGGCCCTGGCCCCGCAGGCGGCCGCGGCGGTGTGCCATGTCACGGTCCAGATCGTGGTCATGTTCGTGCTGTCCCCGGTGCTCGCGCTGGCGACGCTCGTCACCGTGCCGCTCGCGGGTGCGCTGGTGGTCCGTTCCAGGCGCCGGATCCACGCGGCCACCTGGCTGTCCCAGCAGGCCGCCGCCGACCTGACCTCGTTCACCGGCGAGGCCGTCGCCGGACTGCCCGTCACGAAGGTCTTCCAGCGGGAGGACCTGGTCGAGAGCCGCTTCCGGGCCCTGGCCTCCGCGCTGTTCGGGCGGCGCCGGCTCGTCGCCCGGCTGAACTCCGTGTTCACCCCCGTCCTGATCACCCTGCCGCAGTTCGCGCTCGTCCTGGTCATCGGAATCGGCGGGGCGATGACTCTGCGGGGCGATATCGGCGTCGGCACCTTCGTCGTGTTCGCCACGTACCTGCTCACCATGACCGGGCTGGTCCGGTTGCTGGCCGGGGTGGTCTCCGCGACCGCGCTCGCCCGTTCCTCCGCCGACCGTATCCACGCGGTCATCGACAGCGGCGGCCACGAGCCGGACACGGCCGACGACGGCTCCCGGGCGCGCCGCGGCGGCGGTCTCGGGGTGGTGCTGTCCGATGTCGGGCTGACGCTCGGGCCGGAGGCGCGCGACGTGCTGCGGGGCATGAGCCTGACGGTCGCGCCCGGGGAGTGCCTCGGTATCGCGGGCCGGGCCGGCGCCGGGAAGTCGGTCCTCGGGCTGCTGCTCCAGGGGCAGTACCGGCACACCTCGGGGCGGGTCGAACTCGTGGACCGTGCGGGCGGCTCCAGGGCGGCGGCTCCGGGCGACCCCGATGCCGTACTGGTGGCGCAGGAGCCGTTCCTGTTCTCCGGCACCATCAGGGACAACATCCTGCTGGGCCGGGATTTCCGCGGCGACCGGTACGCGTCGGCGGTCGACGACGCGGCTGTGGACACGATGCTCGGCCGCATGCCGGACGGGGACCGGACCCACGTCGGCGAGGGCGGGGCCCGGCTCTCCGGGGGCGAGCGGCAGCGGATCGCCCTCGCCAGGGCGCTGTACAACTCACCTGGCCTGTTGGTGCTCGACGACGCGACGTCCGCCCTGGACACCCTGACGGAGGCGCGGGTACTCGATGCCCTGCGGCGGCGGCTCCGGGACGGGTGCACCGTCGTCGTGACCGGCCGGCGGCGGGTGGTGCTGTCGCTCGCCGACCGGATCGCGGTCGTCGAGGGCGGGCGCGTGGTCGAGCACGGTGGCGCCACGGAGCTCATGCAGCGTTCCGTGCGGCTGAAGGCCCTGATGGGAGAGGAGACGGGGACACCGACACTGGGCGCCGACGAGATCGCGGGCGGCGAGCGGGGCGCGCGCGGGGTGCCGCCGGCGAACGGCGGGCCGGTTCGGGCGCGGGCCGGGTACCAGGGGGATCCGGCGGCGGCGCTCGGTGCGTACGCCGCCCGTCTGCCCGTGGTCGTGGACGAGCCCACGGAGTCGGATCTCGGGAGCGGGCGGCGGGACGGCCCGTTCGGCTTCGGGGAGGCGCTGCGGCCGGTCCGTCTGCCGGCCCTGGCGGCGGTCGTGTGCATCGGCGTCGAGGTCGTCGCCGCCGTGACGCTTCCGGCGGTGGCCCGGGCCGTTCTCGGGCGCTCGGCGGAGCGCGATGTGACGGCGGTCGGGGCGCTGTTCGCACTGGGTCTCGCGGTCACCGCGGTGAGCTGGGTCGCGGGGTGGGGAACGATCCGTACGACCACGCTGGTGTGCGACCGCGTGCTGTTCGCCGTACGACTGCGGTGCTTCCGTCACATTCAGCGCCTCCCGCTGTCCTATGTGGACCGGGTGCGGTCGGGAGGGCTGCTGACCCGGATGACGGCGGACATCGACTCGCTGTCCGCGTTCGTGCAGACGGGTCTGCTGTCCCTGGTCGTCAACCTGTTGCTGGTGCTCGGGGTCGGCCTGGTCGTGGTCTGGATCGCGCCGGGCCACTGGCCGGTCCTGGCGGGGGCGGGGTGTGTGGTGCTGGTCGGGACGGCGGTGTTCCAACACATTGTCTCCCGGTCGTACCCCAGGGCGAGGGAACTGCTCGCGGCGGTCAACGCCGACCTGCACGAGAAGGCACACGGCATCCGCACGGCGCAGATCTTCGGCTGCACCGGGCGGATCGTCGCGGAGTTCGCGGAGAAGTCGGCGGCGTACCGCGACGAGCGCCGGGCCGGGCAGCGTGCTGTGGCATGGTTCTTTCCCCTGGTGGCGCTGACGCTCGACATGGCGCTGATCTCTGTGCTGGCGTCGGACGGGCCGTCCGGGGCGGGTGTCCCCGGCAGCGGGACCGTCGCCGACGGTGGGACCGTCACCGCTCTCATCCTGTACCTCTCCATGCTGTACTACCCGATCCAGCAGATCGCGACGGTCTACGACAGTGCCCAGCAGGCCAGGGTGGGATTCCGGCGAGTCAACGGGCTGCTGTCGGAACCGACCGAGGAACCGACCGGGGAGCCGGTCGGGACGGCGGCCGACAAGGCGGTCGGGGAGCCGGTCGGGGAAGCGGTGGGTGGCGCACCGGCCGGCGCCTCGCGCGTCGGTAAGGACATCCGCTTCGACCGGGTCGGCTTCAAGTACCAGGAGGACGCCCCGTATTCGCTGCTGGACGTCGTCCTCGACATTCCGCCGGGGACGTCGCTCGCCGTCGTCGGCCCGACGGGCGCGGGCAAGTCGACCATCATCAAGCTGCTGGCACGGTTCTACCGCCCGCAGCTCGGGACGATCCGCGTCGGCGGCGTGGACGCCGACGCGATCCCACTGCGCGACTACCGGCTGCGGACCGCCATCGTGCCGCAGGAGGCGCATCTGTTCAGCGGATCCGTCGGCGAGAACATCGCGTTCGGGCGTCCCGGCGTGTCCCCCGCGGAGATCATGGAGATCGTCCGGTCGTTCGGCGTGTCCGAACTGATCGACTCCCTGCCCGGCGGACTGGACTACGACATCGGCCCTCGGGGAACCGCCCTGTCCGCCGGACAGCGGCAGGTGGTCGCCGTACTGAGGGCGCTCGTGTCGTCCCCCGAACTCCTGCTGCTGGACGAGGCCACCGGAGCACTGGACCTGGAATCGGAGCGCAGCGTTGTCAACGCCCTGCGCGGTGACCGGAGCGGGCGCAAGACCGTCCTGGTCGCCCATCGGCTGGCCACCGCCGCGCAGGCGGACGTCATCGCAGTGGTCGAGCGGGGCCGCCTGCTTGAGGTCGGCGGGCACGAGTCGCTGCTGGGATCGGGCGGGCTGTACGCGGAGCTGTGGGCCGCCTCCGGACACGACGGAACAACGATCGACCTAGGACGAGGAGGCAGGGCGTGAAGTCACTGACCTGTGGTGAGGGGTTCCGGTTCAACGGGGCGGTGTCGTTGCAGCGGGGCGAGGACTGGGTGGCACCGTGGCGGGTGCCCTTCGACCGGGCCCGGTTGTACTTCCCGGAAGGCGGCATCGGACGGGCGGGGATGCCGTCCGGGGTGGCCATCGTACTGATGACGGATGCGGAGCACATCGAGCTGGACTACCTGTGCTCGCGGTGCCCGGACAACATCGTCGAACTCGCCGAGGACATCGAGCAGTTGGAGTCCGTCGATGTGGTGGTGGACGGGCGCCGCATCGGTCGGCGCGCGTTGTCGGCCTCCAAGCGGAAGGAGACCCTGCGACTCGGCCTCGGGAGCGGGAGCGGCGGGGTCCGGCCGGTCGAGCTCTGGCTGCCGCTCTATGCCCAGTTCCGCCTGATCGGTCTGCGCATCGACGAGGACGCTACGGCGTCCGTGCCGGCCCCGAACCCGAGGCGGTGGGTGCACTACGGCGGTTCGCTGTCGCAGGGGATGGGTGCGGACTCGCCTCTGAGCAGCTACGTCCAGTCGAGCCGGTGGCGCGACGATCTCGACCTGGTGTCGGTGGCCCGGGGCAAGGGCACCCACCTGGAACCGGTGTTCGCGGATCTGATCGCCGAACTTCGGCCGCGCTACCTGACCATGGCGGTCGGCGGCATGGTCTATCTCACCGGATCGCTGAACCGGTACACGTACCTCACGAACATGCTCGGGTTCGTGAAACGCGTCATCGACGCCGTGCCCGAATGCGAAGTGGTCGTACTCATGCCACCGGCGAGTCCTCGGTATCGCGACCGCAGGGGTCCGGGCGGGCTGACCGTCACGGAGTGGGTGAAGGTGCACGACGCCACCGTGAAGTCGGTCATGGAGTGGGGCGACAACAGGGTCCACCACGTGCGCCAGTGGCCGGACGTCGACGAGTCCGATTTCCTCGCCGACGGCATCCACCTGGCATCGGAAGCACACCGCCGGTACGGGGAGTACCTGGCGGAGCGGATCCGCGCACTCGTGGGGTAGCGCTCGTCGATCCCGTGACGGGCGAGCGGGGCAATCAGGCACGACAACAGGCAAAGGGCGGCATCCGCCCGATGAGGAGGAACGCTGTGAAGGACGCCGAGCAGGCACACGACGACGAGCGGCACGACCCGATCCGGCCGGACGGGCCGACCGGCCCGGCCGAACCCACGGGTACCGCCGCCGAGGACGACCCCGACTGGTTCGACGACGTACCGGACGAGAACGTCGGGGCGGTGCTCTCACTGGACGAACTGGCCCCGCACCCGGGGATCTAGAGACCACGGAGGAGTGTTGTGGGGCCTTCGCACCGAGCCGCCGACCGGGCCGCCACCGGCCCGGCCGACGAGCGGCAGCAGGAAGTGCTGGACTGGTACGCGTCCCGGTCGGGCGGGCGTGGCGCCGAACAGGCGTGGCCCGAGGGCGCGGTGGTCGTCATGGGCCGTGATCTTCTTCCGCGCGATGCCGACCTGGCCGCCATGGGATGCCGTGTGGCCGCCCGGATCTCGCCCGACGACTGGCGGCGGGGCTCCGCCGAGCGGTCGGTCCCGTCATCGGCGGAGTACGTCCTTGTGGTCGTCGCCCGGCAGCGGTTCGATCTCCGGCTCGCCGGGGACATCGTGGACTTCGGGCGCCGGACCGGCCTCCCGGTGGGCGTGTTGCCGGCACGCTCCACCGGGGAACTGGGCTTCATGCTCCGGCGCATGGCGCTGGCCAGACGGACACGGGCCGGGAAGCACGTCCTCGTCGATGCCGCCGACTCGTCGTCCGTCGTGGGTGATGCGGCGGAGTTCGCCGACCCCGGTGCGGCGGGCGTGCACAGCGTCTCCGTGTACGGCCACGGCAATGAATCACACGTGAAGATCGGCGACAGGTTCGTCTGCGCGCACAGTGCGAGCGGCTTCCCCGCGCAGGACTGCGAGTGCGCTCAGCACGGTCTCAGACTGTGCAGGCTCGACGACATCCGCTGCGTATGGATCCATCTGGGATCGTGCGGCGCACTGGTCCCGGACTGGCGACGCAGTCTGCCCGCGACCAACTTCGTTGATTCCTTCGCGAGTTCCTATGCGGCGACGCTGTGCGGGTCGCTCCACCGCATGCCGACGTCGCGCCGGGCGATCGTGGGCCACGAGCTGGAGCAGCTCGACGGGGCCGCGCCGGGCGGGGCCGACCGGTCGGCAGGGACACTGTGTCTGGGCGATCCGGTCCTGCTGCGGCACGGCCACGGCATTCCGGACCGGAAGGCGGCCGTCGCGTCGCTGGCCGACGAACTCAAGGGCATCGAGGCGGGGTTGGCGCGTCTTTCCGAGGACAGGGAGCGGCTGCTGGCGCTGACGCGCACGGTCGACGACGCGCGTGGCATGGTCGTCTCCCTGCGTCTGACGGGAGGCCCTGCCGCGCACGGGGCGCTGGACGCCTGCGCCCGCGGGATCGACAGCGCCTCGGGCTGGGCGGTACGGGCCGCCGCGGTGCTGTCGGCGGCGAATGAACGGACGCTGTACGGCGATACCGTCCGGGCCGACTTCACCCGCTGCGTCGCCAGGGTGGAGGGCCTCGCCGAACGGTTCGAGCGGGAGTTGGCCTCCTGCGTGGCGAGCGTGCCCGCGATCGGGGCCCGGGCCGTCGAGCGCGCCATGAAGGCCGGGCTGCTCTTCGGGCCCACGGGATCACAGGTGCTGTGCGCCTGCCGGGTGTGCGGGCTCCCGGTCCGCGTGGGCACGGCCCGGGGGGCGGCGGACGACCGGGAGTGCTTCTGGGCGCGGTGCGACGTCTGCGGACACCTGGCGAGGTCGTCGGACGGGGAGTGGTTCCCGCTGATCACCGTGGCGGAGCCGGGGGTGGTCGGTGTGCGGCTCTTCGGTGGCACGCGGCCCTCCGGCGGCCCAGGACTCCACGACGGTGCGCGGCCCTCCGGCGGCTCGGAACTCCGTGACGGTACGCGGCCCGCCGCCGGCTCGGAACTCCGTGACGGTACGCGGCCCGCCGGTGGTACGCGCCCGCTCCCGTCCGCGCGGGTGGTCGTCGACATCGACGACGGCGGGGGCCTGCACACCAGGAGCGTGCACAGCATCGCGGCAGGTGACGAGGTGCGCGTGCGCTGCGATACGGGCGGTTCCGGGCCCTCCCTGCGGGTTCGGGCGCTGGTGCTGTCCGGATTCGCGATGTGGTTCGCGCGGGCGACCGTACCGTCGGCCGAGCTGCTCGGCTCTCCGTCCCACCGACGCGAAGGAAGTCATATGCGTGGTAACGCTGTCGGACAGTCCAGGGACGAGGACTCATGAAGGCCGTGTTCGCAACCGCCCCCGATCCCGACGACCCGTTGTCCGCTGTCGTCGTCGGGCACCGCCCCGATCCCGAGGTGCCTGCGGGCTGGGTGCGGGTGGAGGTCCGGGCGGCCTCCCTGAACCACAAGGACCTCTGGACGCTGCGCGGCGTCGGGATCAACCATGACCAGTACCCGCGCATCCTGGGCTGCGAAGCGGCGGGGCAACGGCCGGACGGGGCGAGAGTGGTGCTGTATCCGCTTCTCGATTGTCCTCCGGGCATGAGTGACGAGACGCTGGCGATGCCCGCGGCGCAGCTCGTCGGTGCCCGGCCGGGCACTCTCGCCGAGTACGTCGCCGCTCCCCCGGGGAGCCTGCTGCCGGTCCCGGACCACCTGTCCTGGGAGGAGGCGGCGTGCCTGGTGTGCACCTGGCTTCCCGCGTACCGGATGCTGTTCACGAAGGCGGGGCTGCGTCCCGGGGACACCGTACTCGTCCAGGGCGCCGCGGGCGGGCTGTCCACCGCGCTGATCAGCCTGGCCTCGGCGAGCGGCGTGCGCACCTGGGTCACCGGCCGGTCCGCCGACAAGCGGGCCCTGGCCCGCCGACTGGGGGCGAGCGCCACGTACGAACCGGGGGCCGAACTGCCCGGACCGGTCGACGCGGTGATCGACAGTGTGGGCAGGGAGACGTGGACGCACACGCTGCGCAGTGTCCGGCACGGCGGCACCGTGGTGGTCGCGGGCGCGACGACGGGTGATGTGCCGCCTGCCCGGCTGCACCGGATCTACTTCCACCAGATCAACGTCGTCGGCTCCTTCAGCGGGACGAGGGAGGAGTACGGGCGGATGCTGACGTTGATGCGTACGACCGGCATCAGACCGCTGGTGGACGATGTGCTGCCGGCGCAGGAGGCACGCGCGGCGCTCAAACGGCTCGCGGACGGCGATGTACGTGGCAATCTCGTCCTCACCTGGCCGGATTGCACCGGACCGGCAGCCGGGCCGAAGGCATCGCCCGACGGGCGGACCGGCCGGTGAGCGCCGCGATCGATGTGGTGCGCGAGGCCGGCGACAGCGTTGCCGTTCCACCGTGCGACAGCCGGTTCCATTACGTTCCGCCGTGGCGGGCCGCGACGCTGGGGTCGCTGACGGAGCGGGTCCTGCCCCCGGTCGCCGACGTGGCGGCGCGTTACTCGGCCGCCCGGCCGGACGAACCGATCACCGCCGACGAGACGGCGGCGCTGATCGCCGCGTGCACGTACGTACGACTGCGGGGCGGGGACGACGGCTGCACCCTCGCTTTCGGTGGCCTGCCCCCGGAGCTGGCAGGGCACGCCCGGTCCGAGCGGATGACGGTGCGGGCGGCTCTGGAGTGCGTCGGCTGGTTCGACGCCAATCAGCGTTTCCTCACCGGCGTACACATCGCGGTGGACGGGCCCGCCGGGGCACGGTCTCCCGACGGCGCGCTCTACGGACCGGAGCTGGCACGGCGGTACGCCCCGGCGCGGCAGGTGACGGTGCGGTTCAACGATGTGCTGCGCGGTTTCGCCGAGGACTTCCTCCGCTCGCGCCGCGTCCTGGAACTGGGCACGGGCACCGGCAGGCTCGCACGTAATGTCGCGCCCTTCGTGGGCTCCTACACCGGGATCGAGGCATCGCGCGCGATGATCGACGCGGGGCGCCGGGACGGCCTGGACGTGCGGCACGGCGACATGATGGCGATGCCGTTCGCCACGGGCTCGTTCGATGCGGTCGTCGAGCACGAGAGCATCGACTTCTGCACGGAGCCGTTACTGGCGGCCACCGAGGTCGAACGCGTACTGGCTCTGGGCGGCCGGTTCTACCGCGTCGAGCTGGAGACCGCGCCCGCCGCCGGGATCGGCCGGCTGCAGGGGGCGATCACCGCACGGCTGGCGGACATGTCCGGCGGGGTCTTCCCGTACTGGACCAAAGGGCAGCGGCAGCGTCTGCACAGGTGGCTGTTGTGGCGGGGCTTCGTGCACCGCAGGATCGAGCTCGCGCGATGGGACGAGACCCGGACGCTGCGGGACTGGTTGCAGGGGCTGGTGAACGCGAGCTATCCGTCCTTCTCCGGCATCGACGAGCGGGCGGCATTGTCCGTCTGTGTGGAGCTGGCGGGGGCGGCCTCCATGGGGGATCTCGACACGCGGTGGACGGGACGCGTCGGCATGATTCTGCACGAGTACGAGTGCGTCGACCGGTGCTGTCCCGGACACCGCCCCCGTCCCTGACCGCCCGAACCGAACGCGCCGAAAGCCAGGACGGAGAGAGATGCTGGTATGGATCAACGGCCCTTTCGGGGCCGGCAAGTCGAGCGTCACCGACGAGCTGACACGGATCGTCGACAGGATCATCGTCTTCGACCCGGAAGAGGCCGGCTTCCATCTCCGGGCCTGGGTGCCGATGCCGGAGTCAGGGGACTTCCAGGATCTGGCGTGTTGGCGCGATGTCGTGGCGCAGTCATGCGCGGCGTTCGTGCGGCACTACCCGGATCGCCTTCTCGTCGTCCCGATGACCGTGGTGAACGACGCCTATCGGCGGGAGATCTTCGACATCATCCGGAAGGACACCGGTGACGTCCTGCACGTCTGGCTGTCGGCCGGCAGGGAACTCCTCGCACGACGCATCACCGACCAGGTCGTACACCCGGACGATCCGGTGCGGGACGCCGAGGTCAGGAGGTGGCGGCTCGCGCAGATCGACAGCGCGATGGCCTGCGAGGAGCGGCTGGGGGCGGACACCGTCGTCCTGTTGACGGACGACGCGAGCCCCCGGCAACTGGCCGAACGGATTCTCACCGAGGTGAACGGATGAGACACACGACTGGCGGACAGGATCCGTATCGGTCCGGCTGAGTACCCGGCGATCACCTGTCCGATATGGGAGGATCAGCCGCTGTGAGGACGCTTCCCCTTCAGTCCACCGCACCCATCGGACCTGGTCTGCCGGTACCGCTCATCCTCCGGGCAGCCCACCACCGCACGCATGCCCCGGCCGCACACCGGGCTCCGGCCCGCCCTCCGTTCCGCACCCGATGACTGCCGAAGGCGCCGCGCGTGCGGTCGACGCGACGCGATTGCCCGAGGACGTCATGGCACGCATCGACGCCCTCGCCCCCGGAGAGGATCTGGTGATCACCCGGGGCGGCGAACCTGTCGCGAGGATCTCCGGCGTCTCCGGCGCAGTCGTCATCGGCACCGTCATCGATCCGGTCGCACCGAGCGCGGCGGACGAGGAGCCGTCGGCCGCCGACAAGGGTGTCACGGTCGTCGTGACGGCGATGAAGCTGTCGGATTCGGCCCGCACCTCGCTCTCGGACCAACTCGGCGCGGACTACATCGTGCTCGACATGCACGCGGCCCCCGGATCGGCCGATGTCCTGCTGGTGCCGCCGGTCAGCCCGCAGCTGATCGGGAGCCTGCGCTCGGCGTTCCCCAGGGCCCGGGTCGTCGTCGCCGAGATCGAGGACGACGAACTCGGCGTCAGCTACCAGGGGCCCGTCCGCCGCCTGCTCGACGCGGGCGCCGAGGTGTACCTGCCCCCGGTAACCGTCCCCCAGCTGGCGAAGCGACTCGACCAGACCCTCACCCACCACCGGAGCCGACTCCTCGCCGGCTCCCCCGCCCCGGAGATCGAACCACACCATGAGACGCCGGATTCCCGGGGCGCCTGAACTCGTATCAAGGTCTCGTGGTCACTTGGTGAAGACGAGACTGACGTTGTGTCCGCCGAACCCGAACGAGTTGGCCAGCGCGGCGGACCACTGCCCGGTGCGCCGCTCACCGCGCACCACGTCCAGTTCCACGCGCGGGTCGAGTTCGTCGAGATTGCGTGTGGCCGGCACCGTGCCGTTCTTGAGCGCGAACAGAGCGGCCATGGCGCCAACCGTCCCGGACGCGCCCATCATGTGACCGGTCATCGACTTCGTCGCCGTCACCGCCGTGTGGCTGCCGATCACTCGGCCGATCGCCTCGGCCTCCGCCAGATCACCGGACTCGGTCGAGGTGGCATGGGCGTGCACGACCCCGATGTCCCCCGGGGCCAGGCCGGCGTCGCGCAGGGCCAGTTCCATGGCGAAGGCCTGGCCTTCCGCGTCGGAGGCCGTGATGTGGTTCGCGCTCGAACTCACGGCGCTGCCGGCCAGCGTGCCGTAGGCACGTGCTCCACGGGCCCGGGCGAACTCGGCGCGTTCGAGCACCATCATTCCCGCGCCCTCGCCCATGACGAACCCGGACCGCTCGATGTCGAACGGGCGGGACACGGTCTCCGGGTCCACGGACCGCGTCGAAAGGGCCTTCATCTGGGCGAATGCCGCGATGGTGAAGGGGTGCAGGCATGCCTCCACCCCACCCGCGACGACCACGTCCGCCCGCCCGCTGCTGATCAGGTCCTGCCCCAGGGCAAGGGCCTCCGCCCCGGACGCACAGGCACTCACCGGAGTCCTGGCGCCTCCCTTCGCGCCCAGATCCATGCTCACCCGGGCAGCCGGCCCGTTGGGCATCAGCATGGGGACCGCGAACGGCGACAGCCGGCGGATCCCGGCGCGTTCGAAGATGTCGTCCTGCCCGAGTGTGGTCAGGACACCACCGGTTCCGGTACCGATGACGACGGCGAGTCGTTCCGGCTCGGTCTGCGGGGCACCGGCGTCCTGCCAGGCTTCGCGCGCACTGAGGATGGCGACCTGCTCGCCGCGGTCCAGCTTCCTGGCCTCGGTCCTCGGCAGCAGGGAAGCAGGGTCCACCGTGAGCCCGGCCGCAACGTGCACGGGCAGGTCCGCGGCCCACTCCTCCTCAAGAAAATGCACCCCCGACTTTCCGTCCAGCAGCCCCGCCCACGATGACGGCGCATCGGCTCCCAGTGGCGTCATCGCACCGACGCCCGTCACCAGCACGCAACCGTTACGGGTCACACCAGCCTCCTTGAATTGTAAAGATGCTACATAGCGCTCGACTTGCCCCATAGGGATCATGCCAGCGCCCAGAGGGAAATTCAGGGTAGGAGCAGACCGATTCGCGAGCGAGAGATTGTTCTGTATAAACAATTCATGGAGGGACTCGCCGCGTCGTGGAAACTGACGGCCGGCCACCGGTCGGGGTATCGGCACGGCATGGGGTATCCACCGTCGACGACTGGGCAGGGGCCCGCCACGGGGCGCCGGCGCCCTCGCGCGGACGAGGAGGGTCGCGCCAGGCGCGCACCTCGCACCGGACTGCTTCTCCTGACCGAACCTGATGGAGCGGTGGTTCACCCCGAGCTCACGCGGAAGAAGTCCGGGCGCGCGGCGTCGCACTCGCCCGAGACGCGAACTCGCTGCGCAGGCGCCCCAGCGAGCCGCTGGAGTGTCCGCGCAGCGAGGAAGGCAGGTCGACGGCGGCCGGTGCCGCCGGCGTCAGCCCGACTTCGGCGGGTTCTGCGCGTCGAAGGCGAAGAGAGTGTTCTTGGCCGCGGCCACGATCACCACCCGCCCCGCGACGGTCACGCGCGGGCTCGCGCCCTGCTCGCCGGTCAGGCCGTCGGCCTGCGGATCTGTCGTCCACAGGGGTTTGCCGTCGTGCGGCGACAGCGCGACCACCCGGCCGGTGGCCGAGCTGAAATACAGCGCGCCGGCTCCTGCCACGGGCCCCGACGCGCCCTCCACGCCTGTCTGCCGGGACCACTTCTCCCGGCCGTTCGCGGGGTCCAGCGCCGCGAGGAGACCCGTCTGCCCGCTCACATAGAGGGTGCCGTCCGCCATTCCGGGCGTCCCCGTGTATGTCTTGGCCAGCCGGGAATACGTGACCTTCCGCGAGGCCGGGTCGACCCGCGCCACTCCGTCGTAGCCGGCCAGCGCCGTTCCCTCCATGTGCTCCTGAAGGAGTACGAGCCTGCCGTCGGCCACGCCCATCGCAACGGCGGGGCCGTCGACCGCGATGGGCCTGCCCAGTGTCCCCGAGGCGCGGTCGACCGGGTACAGGGCGGGGTGCTGCACCGCCGAGTCGTCCACCTCCGTGTTCGTCGCGCACATCGCGAGGAGCTGCGGGCCCACCAGGACGGGAGCGCACTGCGTGCCCGCCGGGAACGGCGTCTTCCAGGCAACCCTGCCGCTGTGCGCGTCCCGGGCCTCGAAGCGGGAGTTGAAGGCATCGACCGTCACGACGGCTGAGCCGACCACAACGGCGTCCTGAGTGCGACCGGTCACGGCCCTCGACTGGGCGCCGGACGGCACGGACCACAGCTCCCGGCCGGTGTTCGCGTCGATGGCCACCACCTCGCTGAGCGGGTCCTGCGGGGCGTCCTGGGCCGCGAAGCGGTAACCGAGCACCGTGTCGTCGGTGGCGCCCACCAGGTGCATGCCCTGGACGGGGACGCCCGGACTCTTCGCCGTCCACGCCCGGGAGCCGTCCAAGGCGCTGATACGGGTCGCGACAACGCCGCCGCCCCCGCAGAACAGCGCGTCGCCGCGTGCGACGCAACGCAGCTCGTCGGGGGTGTCCTCGCTACCGCCCGGCACAGTCTTGCGCCACGGCCGGAAGCCGTCCGGAAGTGCGGAACCCGGCTCCGCGACACTGCTGTCCCTGTCACCGCTGTTCGCTCCGAAGCCGCCCGCCGTCAGCGCGGCGACTCCCCCGCCGATCGCCGCCACCGCGACAGCGGCCGCGAGCACGGGGCGCCAGCGGCGACGCAGCCGGCGGCCGATGGGGGCTCTCGTGCTCCCCGTATCGGGTCCGGCCGAGGCATTCGGCGCCGGAGTGGCCGGTGTCGCGAAGTGGTGCTGGGTGATCATGTCGCGGGTGCGGCCCGCGCCCACCCCGTTCGCGTCGGTCCCGCCGAGATCGGCCGGCAGGTCCCGCAGCAGCACGAGGAGTTCGTCCGCCGAGGGGCGCCCCTCGGGCTCCTTGGCCAGGCACGACTCGACGACCACACGCAAGGCCGTCGGCACGGCACCCAGCGACGGCTCGTCGTGCACCACCTGATACGCGGTGATGTACGGGCTGTCCGCGTCGAAGGGCCCGTGGCCCGTCGCCGCGTACACCAGCAGCGTCCCCAGCGAGAAGACATCGGACCGCGGCCCCACGCCGCGCGGCGCCTGCAACTGCTCCGGTGACATGAAGGGGGGCGTACCGATGACCCGCCCCGTCATCGTCAGCGTCTGCTGGTCCACGGCTCGCGAGATGCCGAAGTCGATGACGCGCGGGCCCTCGGGCGAGAGCACGACGTTCGAGGGCTTCAGGTCACGGTGGACGACACCCACCCGGTGGATGTCGCGCAACGCCTCCGCCAGCCCGATCGCGAGCCTCTTCAGCTCCGCTCCGTTCAGCGGGCCTTCCGCCGAGATGCGCTGGGAGAGCGTCTGCCCCTCGATGTAGGTCGTCGCCATCCACGGCTGTTCGGCCTCAGGGGCGGCGTCGACCACGGCGGCGGTGAAGGCGCCGCTCACCCGCCTCGCCGCCGCCACCTCCTGGCGGAAGCGGATGCGGAACTCGTCGTCCCCCGCGAACTGCTGGTGGATCAGTTTGATCGCGACGGGCCGCCCCGAGCTCGTACGGGCCAGAAAGACCGTGCCCATGCCACCCGAGCCGAGCCGTGCCTCAAGCGGATAACCGCCGATCTCGGCTGGATCACCTCCGCGCAGCGACACTCTTCCCGACCTCCCGTCCCCCGTGCACCTCTGCCGCCACGGGCCTGCGTACCTGTCCTGCACACAAACTAGCCGCAGGGCGGTACGGCAGAGTAAAGCGGGTGACGAACAGGGAACCCAGGGCCGCTCCCGTGCCGCACCCGGCGAAGCCCCGCCGACCCGGAGCCGGCCCGGCCCCGGCCATGGCGGCGGTTCAGGACATCACCGACGCCGAGGACCGCGAGCACGCCGCGTGCGCCGTCAGGGCATTCACCGGACAGTGCGGGACGGAGTGACACAAAGCTGTGCACGAAGGTCACGGCCGATGAGCGCGAGCTCCTGGGAGCCATCCGCCAACCACGAACCCGATCGAGTCGTTCCCGCGCGACCGCGCGGCTTCACCCAAAAGGTCACCCGGGGGCGGACGCCCACGTGACGGAACCCGCTGTCCACCCCACCGTTCCCCACGCGTCGACTGCACGCTCACCGGACTCGGCACGACAGTGGAATCCGTTGTGGCCCTCGGAGAACGGGCCGCCGCGTACCGCCACGAGAGCGACGACAACCGACGCCGCTACGACGCCGGGCAGGCCAGAAGTACCTTCCTCGTTTGACCATTTACCGGATGACCCGTTCGATGAGCCGTCAGGTTCGCCGCCACCCCGAGGAGCCACCACCGAGATGATCCACCTGCGCGAAGTACGTGACAGTGACCTGCCCACCTTCCGGGAGCACCTGTCCGACCCTGCGGCGCAGCGCGTCGCCGCCGTGACCAGGGACTACCACTACGACAGGGAAGCCTTCGACAGCCACTGGACGAGGATCCGTTCCGATCCCGCTGTCCTGATGCGTACGGTGCTTGCCGACGGCGAGGTGGTCGGCCATGCCGCGGTGTACGGACCGCCGGACGAACGGGAGGTCACGTACTGGATAGGCCGAGCGCACTGGGGTCGCGGATTCGCGACGGCGGCGCTCACGGAACTGGTCGATCTCGTCGGTACCAGGCCGTTGTACGCACATGCAGCAGCCGACAACGCGGGCTCGATCCGTGTACTGGAGAAGTGCGGCTTCGCCGTCACCGGGCACGGCAAAGGCTTCGCCCGGGCGCGCGACGGCGAGATCGACGAAGTGCTTCTCACCCTGAGCTGACGGACGCCCGCGCGCACCGTGTTGCGCGTGCCGCCGACGACGGCCGACCACCAGCACCAGCACCAGCACCAGCACCAGCACCAGCACCAGCAGGAGGCTGACGCATGACCGACCCGACGCAGGACGCCCGCTTTCTGCAGGACCCCTATCCCACTTACGCGGCCATGCGGTCCACGAGCCCGGTGCTGCCGGTGTCCAGCGGCTCCGGTGGACACACCGGCTATCTCGTCACCGGCTACGCCGAAGCCAGGGAAGCCCTCTGCGACGCCCGGCTCTCGAAGGACACGGCCGTCTTCTTCGCGGACAAGGGGTCACGACGTCGTCTGCACCCCGCGGTGGCTCACACCATGCTGGCCAGCGACCCTCCCCAGCACACCCGGCTGCGCAAGTCCGTGACCAAGGCGTTCACGACGGGGGCCGTCGCGGAGCTTCGTCCGTTCATCGCCCGGGTCACCGACGAGCTGCTGAATCAGTGGCCCGTCGGTGAGCGCGTCGACTTCGTGGCCGGCCTGGCTGTTCCGCTGCCCGTCATCGTGATCTGCGAGCTGCTCGGAGTGCCGGAGGGCGACCGGCCCGACGTCCGACGCTGGTCCGGAGAACTGTTCGCGGCCGGGAGGCCCGACATCATCGATACAGCCTCGCATGCCATGGCCGACTACATGACCGGTCTCATCGCCGCCAAGCGCCAACACCCCGGCGGCGCTCTCCTCGACCGGCTCATCGCGGCTCGCGACGGTGACGACTGCCTGAGCGAGGAGGAACTGGTCTCGCTGGCGGTACTGCTGCTCGTCGCCGGGCACGAGACCACCACCAACTTCCTCTCCAATGCCGTCCTCGCGCTGCTCCAGCACCCTGACGAGCTGAACCACCTCCGGGAGAACCCGGACAGGATCCCGGCCGCGCTGGACGAGCTGCTCCGCTTCGATTCCCCCGTCAGCACCGCCACCTTCCGGTTCACCACGGAGCCCGTCACGCTCGGCAGCACTGACATCCCCGCCGGTGTCCCGGTGCTGATCGGCCTCGGAGCCGCCAACCGCGACCCGGAACGATTCCCGTCACCCGACCGACTCGACCTGGACCGGGACACCGCCGCCCAGCTCGGCTTCGGCCACGGCATCCACCGCTGCGTCGGCGCTCCCCTGGCCAGGGCCGAGGTGGAGATCGCCCTGCGAGCAGTCCTGACTCGGTTTCCCGGTATCCGGCTTGCCGAACAGCCCGAGCAACTGCGCCGACGTCACACCCGGCTGGTTCGCGGTCCGGAATCGCTGCCGATCCTCACTTGAGGATATCGGGGTGCTCAGACGTCGAACGACATGCCCGGCGGACTGCCCGCGCACGCTTCTGCGAGCAGCGTCTCACCACCGCCTCGCTCCCCGGCTCACAGTCCCATGCGGGCGGGCACCTCTACCGGCGAGTTCACCCGCGCCCGTACCGAGGCATCGGGCAGGGTTCGGAATGAAGTTCGTTGTGATTCCCGGCGGTTGTGCGCTGCACCGGCAGGATCTGTCGGGCGCCCGATGACCTGGGGGCCGCATGGCCCCGCAGCCCGCTGCCGCGTACCCCCCGCGGCGTATGCTTGCGCCGGTCAGGGGAGGAGGCGCCATGGGGCGGATGCCGTCGGCGCAGCGGCGCAGGCAACTGGTCGAGGCCGCGATCCGGGTGATGGCCCGCGACGGCGTCGCGAAGACCACGACGCGGTCCGTCGTGGCGGAGGCGGGTGTCTCACTGAGCGTTTTCCACTACTGCTTCGACTCCAAGCAGGAGTTGCTCGAAGCGGTGATGGACACCATCTCCGAGCACTCCGAGTCGGATGTCCTCAGCACGCTCGTCCGCAGGCCCACCCTGCGCGAGACGATCCGCGCCGGGCTCCAGGCGTACTGGGACCATGTGCTGGCCAATCCCGGCGAGCACATGCTGACGTACGAACTCACCCAGTACGCCCTGCGGGAGCCCGGCTACGAACATCTCGCCCGGCGGCAGTACGAGCGCTATCGCACGGCACACACCAAGGTGATCCGTCAGCTCCCCTCGGTCCTCGGGGTGGAGCTGACGGTGCCCGAGCCCGCGGCCGCCAGGTATCTGGCCGCGCTGACCGACGGGCTCACCCTCAACTTCCTCGTGCTGGGCGACGAGGAGAAGGCGGGCGACGTGCTGGACATCGTCGCGGACCAGATCCTGACGTTGGTGCGGGAGTAGCTCAGCGGCTGTACACCGCTGCCTCGTTGATCGAGTAGCCGTACTTGGTGGCCCGCGTCACGCCGTGGATACGGACGTACCGCGCCTGCACCGGGCTGAACACCGCGTTGTCCAGGCCTCCGTCCCCGCTGTCCGTGGACCACACGGTCCGCCACGTGGTCCCGTCGTCCGAGACCTCGATCCGGTAGGCCCGCGCATATGCCTGTTCCCAGTCCAGGGAGACCTTGCCGACCGTACGGGAGCCGCCCAGATCGAGTCGCAGCCACTGGTCGTCCGACCAGCCGCTCGCCCACCTGGTGCCGGTGTCGCCGTCCACGGCCTTCCCGGCGGCGTAGCTGGTGATCGGGTTCCACTCCGTTTCACTCGCGCTCGCCGCGACGCCGGCGGCGAGGTTGGGTGCGGGCTCGTGGAGTTCGGTCGCCTTCCAGGTGCGGAGGTAGGACTCCGCGCCGCCGAGCAGGTCCTGCACGGTGTCCTTGCCGCCGCTGAGCCGGATCTGCTCGATCCAGTCGGGCACCATCCCGACTTGGGCCGCACCGTCGGTGTTGAAGTCCCAGGTGCGCTGTCCGGTCTGCTGACGGTCGATGACGGAACCGCCGTCGGCGCTGCGGAAGGGGTACTTGACCGCGTTGGGGGCGGTGGGTCCGACCGGTCCCGGCCAGCCGCCGACGCCGTTCATGTCGGTGCCGTAGCCGACTCCGACGCCGTACTTCTGGCGCAGCGGCCTGGTGGCGGCGGTTTCCTTGGCGAAGCTTTCGGCGCTGGACATGTACGAGGCCTTGAAGCCGCCGAGGCGGTAGACGCGCTCCAGCCAGCCGTCGTCCATCCAGCTGTGGCTGGACAGCACGCCGGGGTAGTTCGCCGACTCCAGCAGATCCAGGGCGCGACCGGCCGCCTTGACGCTCATGTGGTCGGCCTCGAACATCATGTTGCGCTTCATCAGCCCCTTGACGGCGTACTCGCCGAGGCGGGTCAGCCCACGGGTGTTGCACTGCGCGTTGCTGTCGTACGTGGGCACCGTGGTGCCGGCCGGCAGCAGCTTGGTCACCTCGGCCGGGGCGGCCGCGTTACCGGCGGGGTTGTCGTGCTGCGGGCCGCTGCACTTCTCCGTGCTCCAGAAGGTGCCGGTGGAGAGGAACTGGCCGATGTTCACGGCCGTTCCGATGGCGCCTGAGTCCATCCGCACCCCGCACAGGGCGTTGTCGAACTTGTGGCACAGGAACATGCTGCGCACACCGAGCTTGTACAGCTCGTCCAGACCACTGTCGATGTCGGCCCTACTGCACTGAGGTACGTCGAGGATCTGCTTGCAGCCGAAGGGCTCCGAGGTCTCGACGCCGAGCACCACGGCGAGCTTGCCGTCCGCGACGACCTGGCGGGCCTGGGTGGAGTCGGTGACGATACGGAAGAAGCCCTTACCGGCTCCGCCGTAGATCTTGTCGATGTAGTCCTGCATCTCGTAGGTCTTGCGGGCTTCGAGACGGATGGCGTCCATCTCGTTGCAGCCGCGGTCCCTGACGTAGATCGAGCACAACAGGCCGTTGGTGACCAGGTCGTTGACCAGGATCCGCTGCCCGCCGCGCCAGGCGCGCTCCAGCCACGCGTAGTAATTCTGCTGGTGGCTCAGGGAGTTGTGGGCGGGCCAGGACTTGAACGACGGCCAGCCCACCGGGTCGTGGTGACCGTCCGAGCCACCGGTGACGTTCTCGAAGAGGGCGAGCGAGCCGTCGGGATAGTGCTCGGGGCAGTCCGCGAGGGCGTCGGCGATGCCCGCTTCGGAGAACGGCTTGCCGCAGATGATGCGGCCGCCGAATCCCTCGTTGGACATCACGTGATTGTGCGCGTCGACGAAGCCACGGACCCGGCCCTGGCTGTCCGTGCCACGGAAGGGTTCGCCGGTGACGTTGATCTGGGAGTCGGCGGAGGGCCGCGCCATGGGCTCCCACCAGGGGGTGTCGGCGCCTACGGCGGGCGGGGAGCCCACACCGAGAGCCAGCAGGAGGGTGACGACGACGGCAAACAGTCCACGTCTGCGGAGAAGGGTCATCCGGGCTACCTTCGCTGTCCGGGATGGGCACGCGCTAACTTACTCGCGCGTAGGTCCCGTCGAGAATGGCGCGGCCCTGACAATGAGTCAAGAGTCCGGGACAGGTGACCTATTTGACACTCCGTCAGTTCTACCGACCGAAGAAGACCCTCCCGGGACGGCCCTCACACCAGCCGCCCACATTTTGCCCGACCGTCACCTCGGCCCACTTTCCTCAAGTCCGGGTCCTCTTGAATACTCCGTCTGCCCCTCTTCAAGGACGGACATCACCGACACAACAGGAGGACCCCCGCAGCCATGACCGAAATCAATCGGCGTCGCTTCCTTCAAATCGCCGGAGCCACCACAGGGTTCGCCGCCCTCTCCGGCTCCATCGACCGCGCCGCGGCCATTCCCGCGGCGCGGCGCAGCGGAACCGTCCAGGACATCGAGCACATCGTCGTCCTTATGCAGGAGAACCGTTCCTTCGACCATTACTTCGGGTCGATGAAGGGCGTCAGGGGCTTCGGAGACCCCCGCCCGGTGACACTGCCCAGCGGCAAACCGGTATGGCACCAGACAGGCGGCGGCAAGGAAACCCTGCCCTACCACCCGGACGCCGCCGACCTGGGCATGCAGTTCATCGCGGGCCTGGACCACGACTGGGCCGGCGGCCACAGCGCGTTCAACAAAGGCAAGTACGACAACTGGATCCCCGCCAAAGGCACCGGCACCATGGCGTACCTGACACGGGACGACATCCCGTTCCACTACGCCCTCGCCGACAAATTCACCATCTGCGACGACTACCACTGCTCGTTCATCGGTGCGACCGACCCGAACCGCTACTACATGCTCTCCGGACACGTCGGCAACGACGGCACCGGAGGCGGCCCGGTCCTCGGCAACCAGGAAGCGGGCTACGGCTGGACGACGTACGCCGAACGCCTTGAGAAGGCAGGCATCTCCTGGAAGGTGTACCAGGACATCGGCGACGGCCTCGACGCGGCCGGCGGCTGGGGCTGGATCGACGACGCGTACCGCGGCAACTACGGCGACAACTCCCTGCTGTACTTCAACAACTACCGCAACGCCAAGCCCGGCGAGCCCCTGTTCGAAAAGGCCCGCACCGGCACGAACGCCAAGGCAGGAGACGGATACTTCGATATCCTCAAAGCCGACGTCAAGGCCGCCAGGCTGCCGCAGATCTCCTGGATCGCCGCCCCCGAGGCATTCTCCGAGCACCCCAACTGGCCTGCGAACTATGGCGCTTGGTACATATCGCATGTCCTTGACGCACTCACCTCGAATCCTGATGTTTGGAGCAGGACCGCCCTGTTCATCACATACGACGAGAACGACGGCTACTTCGACCACGTCGTGCCGCCCTATCCGCCGGCCTCCGCCGACCAGGGCCTGTCCACCGTCGACACCACGCTCGACCACTACAAGGGCAGCATTGGATACGCCGCAGGTCCCTACGGCCTCGGACAGCGCGTCCCGATGATCGTCGTCTCACCTTGGTCCACCGGCGGATACGTCTGCTCCGAGACCTTCGACCACACCTCGATCCTGCGCTTCATGGAGAACCGGTTCGGAGTGAAGGAAACCAACATCTCACCATGGCGGCGTGCCATCTGCGGTGACCTCACATCCGCCTTCGACTTCTCCCTCAAGATCACGGACCCGGCCGACCTGCCGGACACCGCGGGCTACACCCCGCCGGACCGCGACCGCCACAACAGCTACGTGCCGAAGCCACCCGCCCAGGGCGCGCTGCCCCGGCAGGAGGCCGGGGCGCGGCCGAGCCGCCCGCTCTCCTACGACCCCTACGTCGACGGGGCCGCGGACCTCACCACCGGCAAGTACAAGCTGACGTTCAGCGCGGGGGACCGGGCGGGCGCCGCCTTCCAGGTGCGCTCACAGAAGCGCACCGACGGCCCGTGGACGTACACGGCGGCAGCCGGGAAGCCCGTTTCCGACAGCTGGAACTCGGTTTACTCCGGCGGAAAATACGACCTCGCGGTCCACGGTCCCAACGGTTTCCTGCGCACCTTCGGGGGCAACAACAAATCCGCCGAGCCGGAGGTGACGGCACGCCACGACGCCGGCAACCTGAAGCTCACCCTGACCAACCCATCGACCGCTGACGCGCACCTCACGGTGACCAACGCGTACGGCGGCGAGCGCCAGACCTACACGGTCCGTGCCGGCGCCACCGTCGTGCAGAGCTTCGACCTGCGCGCCACCAAACGCTGGTACGACCTGACGGTCGTCGTCGAGGGCAACGCCGGATACCTGCGGCGCCTGGCCGGGCACGTCGAGAACGGTCAGGCCGGTGTGAGCGACCCGGGCATCGCGACCGTGTGAGACCTGCCGCACCACCCGGCGGTCGAAGAGGCACACACTCGGAGAATTGCAGGGCACCGGCGTGACGTGCCGGAGTTCACCGAGATCCTGGACACACACACCAGCAAGCACATCGGCAGGAAAACCCTGCCCGGTCGGGCGGGCTCCCTCATGGGAGGCCACCCGGCCGGGCGGCCGTCGAGCGCCCGCCGTCCGGCGGGGTCAACAAGTCGCTCCGGCTGCGGTGATCGGGGCCCCGGCAACCCGACCCGCTCTCCCCGTCAGGGGCCGAACCCCGTCAATACTTCAGACAAACATTGCGCGGGCGCGATCATCGTATCGAGTTAATGTCGGCGACTTTCCTTGGTCCAGAGGGCGAAGCGGCCATTAGTGTTCCCCTGGATCTGGACGGATTCCAGTGCACATAACCCCTTTTCCTCCTGTTGCCCGGCGACGTCCACATACGCGCGTCGCCGCCCTCACCAAGGAGAACCTGCCCGATGAGTCTTGACTTGAGCCCGGAGGCGCAACTGGTGTTGCCCCGGCAATCCAGCCTGGGCACCGCGGCCGCCCGTAACCTCGCCACCACGACCAAATCCGCCCCGCAGATGCAGGAGATCACCTCTCGCTGGCTGCTGCGGATGCTCCCCTGGGTGGAGACCCAGGGTGGCGTCTACCGGGTGAACCGTCGCCTGGCCTACACAGTCGGCGACGGTACCGTGGAGTTCGTCCAGGAGGGCACCCACGTCAGAGTGATCCCCCGTGAGCTCGGTGAACTGGCCCTGCTGCGCGGCTTCGACGACGTGGAGGTACTGACGGCAATCGCCGATCGGTGCGTCCAACGCGACTTCCGGCAGGGCGAGACGCTGGTCGAGCGCGGGACGCCCGCGGACAAGCTCCACCTGATCGCCCACGGCCGTATCGACCAGACCTCGGTCGGAAGTTACGGCGACGAGGTCGCCCTGGACGTACTCGCCGACGGCGACCGGTTCGGAGAGCACGCCCTCCTGGACGAGGACGCCCGGTGGGAGCACACCGCCACCGCCGCGACCTCGGGCACACTGCTCACGCTGTCACGCGCCGACTTCGCGGCCGTGCTGTCCACAGCGCCGACCCTCCGGGACCACCTCGAAGAGTTCTCATCGCTTTCCCACCGGCGGCAGAACCACCGCGGTGAAGCGGAGATCGCGATGTCGGCCGGCCACATCGGCGAGCAGGAGCTGCCGGGCGCTTTCGTCGACTACGAACTGAACCCGCGCGAGTACGAACTCTCGGTCGCCCAGACCATCCTGCGGATCCACACGAGGGTCGCCGACCTCTACAACGGGCCGATGAACCAGACCGAGGAGCAACTCAGGCTCACCATCGAGGCGCTGCGCGAGCGCCAGGAGCACGAGCTGATCAACAACCGGGAGTTCGGCCTGCTCCACAACGCCGACTTCAAGCAGCGCATCCAGACACACTCCGGGCCGCCGACCCCGGACGACATGGACGAGCTGCTCTGCCGACGCCGGGGAACCAAGTTCTTCCTCGCGCACCCCCGGACGATCGCGGCGATCGGGCGCGGGTTCAACTCATACGGCATCTACCCGGACCACGTCGATCTCGGCGGCCAGCAGGTCCCGGCCTGGCGAGGGGTTCCGATCCTCCCGTGCAACAAGATCCCCGTCACCAAGGAAAAGACCAGCTCGATCCTCGCCATGCGTACCGGCGAGGAGAACCAGGGCGTCATCGGTCTGCACCAGACCGGACTGCCGGACGAGTACGAACCGGGTCTGTCGGTCCGCTTCATGGGCCTCGACGAAAAGGCGATCACGTCCTACCTCGTGAGTACCTACTACTCCGCCGCCATCCTCGTGCCGGACGCGGTCGGCGTGCTGGAGAACGTACAGATCGCCCGCCGGCCCAACTAGCGGCCGAGCCCGAGAGGCTCAGTGCGACACCCAGGACGCTCACGGGAAGTCGCGCATGCCCGAAGAGCTTCGGGACAGCCGCCCACCCCACCGAGGAGCCATGGATGCCCGCGCCTGAGCTGCCACCGCCACAGTCGAGCCTGCCAGAGGCCACTTCCCACTTCGGAGCGCACGTACTCGCTGCCGCGGCGGCCCGCGCCTGCGACATCAAGGCCGCCACCGGCGGCCCACCTTCCGCGCCTTCCTTGCCCGCTCCGCCTCCCCTCGACGCCCCGGGAGCCGGCGTGCCGGCACCGGGCATCGGCCTGGACCGGATCTTGCGCGGCCCCACCGGCCTGGGCACGGCGGGCCTGCGACTGTTCCTGCGGGAGGAGCCGCCGGCGCCTTCGGTCCCGCCGGTGGATACGGCGGAAGGCACACCGGTCCCGGGCCTCTACTACCACCCGGTTCCCGAACCCGACCCGGTGCGGGTCGAGGAGGTCAGCCGGAGGATCAAGTCCTGGGCCCTGGACGAGGTCGCCCTGTATCCCGAGGACTGGGAGGAGGAGTTCGACGGCTTCTCCGTGGGCCGCTACATGGTCGCCTGTCATCCGGACGCACCCACCATCGATCATCTGATGGTCGCCACACGCCTGATGGTGGCCGAGAACGCGGTGGACGACTGCTACTGCGAGGACCACGGGGGCTCGCCCATCGGCCTGGGCGAACGCCTTCTGCTTGCGCACACCGCCCTCGACCCCCTGCACACGACCAAGGAGTACCAGCCGCAATGGGCGAAGTCGCTCCACGCGGACGCGCCTCGGCGCGCCTACCGCTCTGCCATGGAGCACTTCGTCCGGGCGGCCGGCCCGTCCCAGGCGGACCGGCTCCGGCACGACATGGCCCGGTTGCACATGGGGTACCTCGCCGAAGCCGCCTGGGCACAGCTGGGCCACGTCCCGGAGGTGTGGGAGTACCTGGCGATGCGCCAGTTCAACAACTTCCGCCCCTGCCCGACCATCACCGACACCGTCGGCGGCTACGAACTGCCGGCGGATCTGCACGCCCAGGCCGCCATGCAGAAGGTCATCGCACTCGCGGGCAACGCGACGACCATCGTGAACGACCTGTACTCGTACACCAAAGAACTCGATTCACCGGGCCGGCATCTGAACCTGCCCGTCGTGATCGCCGAGCGTGAGGGCCTCTCCGACCGGGACGCCTATCTGAAGTCGGTCGAGGTCCACAACGACCTCATGCACGACTTCGAGACCGAAGCCTCAGCCCTGGCCGCCGCCTGCCCCGCCCCGAATGTGCAGCGCTTCCTGCGGGGCGTCGCCGCATGGGTCGACGGCAACCACTACTGGCACCGATCCAACACCTATCGCTACAGCCTGCCCGACTTCTGGTAGGAGAATGGACTCATCCGTGATCAACACCGAGCTCACCGCCACCGCCACCGCCCTGCGCAACCCCCGTCCGGCGACGCCCTACCAGAAGGACATCGCCCGCTACTGGGATGGAGAGGCCAGGCCCGTGAACCTGCGTCTCGGCGATGTCGACGGCCTCTACCACCACCACTACGGCATCGGTGAGATCGACCACGCGGCACTCGGCCACGCCGAGGACAGCGAGAGCGAGAAGAAGCTGATCGCCGAGCTCCACCGACTGGAGTCGGCGCAGGCGGAGCTCCTGCTGGGGCACCTGGGCGACATCGGTCGTGACGACACTCTGGTGGACGCCGGCTGTGGCCGCGGCGGCTCGATGGTGATGGCGCACCAGCGCTTCGGTTGCAAGGTCGAAGGTGTCACGCTGTCGGGCAAGCAAGCCGACTTCGCCAACGGCCGTGCCCGTGAACTCGGCTTCCAGGACCACGTCCGCGCCCGGGTCTGCAACATGCTCGGCATGCCCTTCGAGACCGGGTCGACCGCGGCGTCGTGGAACAACGAGTCGAGCATGTACGTCGACCTGCACGATCTCTTCGCCGAGCATTCCCGCGTCCTCACGGTCGGCGGTCGCTACGTGACCATTACCGGCTGCTGGAATCCGCGGTACGGCCAGCCCTCGAAGTGGGTCTCGCAGATCAACGCGCACTTCGAGTGCAACATCCACTCGCGCCGCGAGTACCTGCGCGCCATGGCCGACAATCGCCTCGTGCCGCAGGCCGTCGTCGACCTCACCCCCGACACCCTGCCCTACTGGGAGCTACGGGCCACGTCTTCGCTGGTCACGGGAATTGAAGACGCGTTCATCAACTCCTACAAGGACGGGTCCTTCCAGTACCTCCTCATCGCGGCCGACCGCGTCTGACCTGCTGCTGACCGGGGCCCGGGCACGCGCATGAGCGGCACGTCCGGGCCGGCGTCAGCCGTGCCGGGTGGGGTGGGGTGGGGTGGGGTGGGAAGCTGTCGCGCTCGGCTTTCCACCCCACGCCGGTCAGCCCCTCAGCAGGAGAGGTTGCCGCCGCCGACGTCGGTGCCCAGGACGGAGACGAACTGCTTGTACAGGTTGATCCGGTCGTTGCGCTCGTCCGGGTTCTTGCCGTCGCACTCCAGGGCGCCGTTGATGCTGCGGATGGTCTCGCCGAAGCCCTTGTCGTTGACGATGGCGTCGTGCGGGGTCATCGTCCCGGCGCCCGACTGTGTGTTCCAGAACCAGAGTCCGGTCTTCCAGGCAACAGCCGGATCCCTCTCCACCCGATACGGGTCGTTCAGCAGGTCGAGGTTCAGGGCGTCGCCGGCGGCCTTGTAGTTGAAGTTCCAGCTCAGCTGCATCGGCCCGCGCCCGTAGTACGCCGCCTGTCCGGCCGGGCAGCCATAGGGCTGTGAAGCGTCGCAGTAGTGCGGATAGTTGGCGGTGTTCTGCTCGACGACGTACCTCAGCCCGCCCGTCTCGTGGCTGACGTTGGCGAGGAAGGCCGCCGCCTCGCGCTTGCGGGTGGCGTCGCTGCCCGCACCCGCGAACTGCGGGTATGCACTCAGGGCGTCGACCAGGCCGCCGTAGGTGTAGAAGGAATTCCGGCTCGGGAACATCTGGTTGAACTGGCCCTCACCGACCACGAAGGAATCGGCGGTGGCCGGTGCCGTCTGGCCGGCCAAGGAGAGGGTGCCCAGAACAGCGGCCGAGGCCAGCATGGACAGGGTGCGGGAGAGCTTCATCGTTCCTCGGTTCGGTGGTTGGCAGGTGTGTGTTCCGAGTTGCAGAGCAACGGGATCATCGTGATCGCCAACTCCGAGGAAGAGTGCCCGAAAGAACCGAAACCACCCACTCGGATCACGTTTGGTCAGTCGGCTGATGAGCATTCACTCCAAGGTGAGTTCCGTTCGGCCCCGGCTGATGGCGATCGCGTACCACCATCTCGACACCTCAGACACCACCAGGAAGAGGCCCTCGCCCCGTGACACACCAGAACCACACCCGCACCACGGCAGTCCCCGGCACGTCGGGCGAGCCGGCCCGGCCCTGGATGCCCCGCCAGGAGTGGGTCAGGACCCAGCCCCGGACGCTCATCGCCTCGTGCGGCCTGTTCCTCGACCAGCGACGCCGCATGCTCATGCTGCGCTACTCCCCCACCGAACCCGGTGGCGGAACGTGGTGGCTGCCGGGCGGAATGCTCGACCACGGCGAAGACCCGCAGAGCGCCGTACGGCGGGAGATGTACGAGGAGACCGGGATCGAGCTGACGTCCGCCCCGACGCTGATCGGCTACGACCACCGAGCCGATGTCGGCGGCACCGGACCCGTCGTCGACTTCTTCTGGTACGGCGGCGTCATCAGCGGCCCGGTCCGTCTGAGTCCGGAGCACGACCGGCACGCGTTCATCGGACTGGACGACCTCCCGAACACATCGCTCACCGCGCACGCACACACGCTGACTGCCCTGCACCGGGCTGCTACGACCGGCACCGTCGTCTGCCTGCGGGAAGGCTTTCCCCATCGGGCCTGACGGGTCGTCCATGCGGTGCCGGCCGAGGCGCCGATCGCGGTCGGGACAACCGCCGGAGACACCCGGCATGGGCGCTTCCGCACGGAAGCGCCCATGCCGTTGTGTTTCAGCCGAACCAAGTCTTGACGGCGAGCCGCATCCCTTCGGGGGCGCCGGCCCAGGCGACATGGCCGTCCGGCCGGATGAGCACCGTCGGGGCGTCGAGTTCCTCGTTCGGCGCGGCGTCCACCACATCGACCTGGTCGGTCGGCACGGTCACCGGTGCGCCGGTCATGTTCAGCACCACGCCGCGACCGGAGTGCATCAGCCCGGACACCGCTTTCGGTCCGTCCGCGGTCTCGACCGTCACCTCGGGGATCCGGGTGCCGGTCAACGGGTGGTCTCCCGGCATCGGGTATCGGATTTCCGTCAGCATCCGGACCAGATGGCGTGTGACGTCCGGGAGTTGCAGCAAGTCGGACATCACCTCCCGCAGCGGCTCGACCTGGTCGAGCGGGTGCATCAGGGCGACCTGTGCCTGGGCCCGACGGCAGGCGAGGCGGCCGACCGGGTGCCGCTCCTCGTGGTAGGTGTCCAACATGGACTCCGGGGCGCGGCCGGCGGCTACCGCGGCCAGCTTCCAGCCGAGGTTCACCGCGTCCTGGATGCCGGTGTTGAGCCCGTCCCCCGCCGACGGCGGGTGGGCGTGCGCCGCGTCACCCGCGACGAGCACCCTGCCGTGCCGGTAGTGCCGCGCCAGCCGGGTGGGGTAGCCGTAGCGGGTCATCCACACGGGATCCTGTAGGTCCGGCGCCTTCCCGGTGATCCGTTCGACGCTGGCGCGTACCTCTTCGACGGTGACCGGGACGTCCTCGCCCTGCGGTTCACCGGTGAACTCGACGGTCATCACCCTGATCTCGCCCGGCTTGAGCGGCAGCACACCGAACTGGCCCTGCTGGAAGAGACCGACGTCGAACTGGTCGTTCTTGCCCTCGAACACCGGTACGTCCGCGAGCACGCCGTAGTACGAGGGCGCGAGCACCTCGAACTCGAACCCGGCCGCGTCGGCCACCCGGCCGGCCGGGCCGTCGCAGGCGACGAGGTAGGCAGACCTGATATCCGTACCGTCGGCCAGGCGCACGGTGACGCCGTCGTCGTCCTGCTCGACGCCGACGACCTCGGCACCCCTGCGGAGCTCGACGCCGAGTTCCGTCGCGCGATCGGCGAGGCGTGCCTCGGTGACCGCCTGAGGCACTATGAAGTAGTGGTCCTCCGGCAGTTCGGTCAGGTCCAGGTAGAACAGTCCGAAGTGGGTTCTGGGCCAGAGCGGTGTGCTGTCGTCGACGAACCGGTCGGCCAGTCCGCGTGCCCGCAGCGCTTCGAGCGACCGGGGGTGCAGCACCATGCCGCCCGATGACCGGCCGCGTTCAGCCCTGCGTTCGAGCACCGTGGTCGGTACTCCCGCAAGGGCCAACTCGCAGGCGAGCATCAGGCCGACCGGTCCGGCGCCGGCGATCGTCACCGGGCCGGTCGTCCTTGTCTCGGTCACAGCTCACTTCCCGTCTTCTCCAGAGATTCCTTGATCGCGCGGAGGAACAGCACCGCGTCGCGCCCGTTGATCACCCGGTGGTCGTAGGCCAGCCCGATGTGTGCGACCAGCGCGATCCGCGCGCCGCCGGTGTCAGTACCGCTGTCCGCGCCGGGGACGAGTTCGGGCCGGGCGCCGCCGAGCGCCAGCGCGCAGACCTGGCCCGGGAACACGATCGGTACGGCGACGGTGACGTCCTCGTCGTTGTGCAGCGTCACCGCGATCGTGCCGCCCGTCAGGTCCTGCTCGCGGAAGGCACCACGCAACGCCTTGTTCCGGAACTCACCTACCGAGGTTGCGATCTCCTCCAGCCCCATGGTGTGTGCGTCGCGCACGACGGGCACGTACAGGCCCTTGCCGATGTCGATGGTCACTCCGACGTGCGCACCGTCGGCGATCGACACCGTGCGCTCGTCCACGAGAGAGGCGAAGAACATCGGGAAGCGCTCGCGCAGGCCGGCGACGGCCATGATGAGGAACTCGGGCACCCCGACGAGCTTGCGCCACTCGCCGGTCAACGACCGCGCCTTGTCGACCACACCGCCGACCTCGACCCGGATCACCGTGTACGCGGAGGGAATGCTCTGGTGCGAGAGCGTCACCGTCCGTGCGACGGCCTGCTGTCCCGCCGGCAGAGTCACGGTGTTCCGGTCTGCTGCGGACTGTGCGGTCAGCCGCTCGACGTCGCTGCGCCGGACGACCTTCACGCCGAGCGTGCGGGTCAGTTCGGGGTCGATGCCCAGCTCCGCCAGCAATTGCCGGGCCGGGGCGGTGATCACCGGGCCGCCGTTCGTGCTCGACGCCGCCGCCTTCGCATTCTCCGCCGGTGCGGCCGGCTCGGCGCGTGGCGTCCCTGCCGGGACCACTCTGCCGATCAGGTCGCCGGGCCGGCATTCGGCGCCTGCGGGCACCAGGTGGTGCAGCACGCCGCCCGCGTCGCTGACCAGGTCCTCGGCGGCCTTGGACGTCTCGATGGTGGCCACGTCGTCGTCCGCGCCGATCGGCTGCTCGTCGCCGACGAGCCATTCGAGCAGGACGTAGGAGTCGTCGTTGTTGTTCAGCTTGGGCACACGGATCTCAGCCACGGACGGCCTCCACGACGGCGCGGCGGATCCCCGTGTCCTGAAGGAGGACCTCGGCCTCCAGGTGTGGCGCGGTGGGGATGATGCTGTCGGCGGAGTGCGCGAGGACGACGGGGCCGTTCAGGCTCTTCCACAGCCGGCGGTGCAGCCGGTGCGCGACCTCGGCACCCCATGTGCCGTCGGCCGTGCTCTCCTCAGCGACCACGATCGCACGGGTGCCGCGCAGCACCGGCAACAGGGGTTCGACGTCGAACGGGTGCAGCTTGGCCGGCACCAGGACCATGCACGTGATCTCCTCGTCGAGCAGGAGCGACCTGGCTGCGGCCAGTGCGCGGTGCACCACACCGCCCGGCGCGATCACCACGCAGTCGTAGTTGTCCTGGTCCTCGACGAACACCCTGGCCACGTCCGGTGTGAGCAGGTCGTAGGAGAACAGGTCGTCCACCGTGGAGTCGGTGAACAGGCGCTGGGTGTAGAGCACTTTGTCCTCGAACACGATCGCGGGCTCCGCCGCGTCGATGATGCGCTCGAACAGACGGCGGTTGTCGTGCAGTGGCGTCAGCTCGTACAGCGAGAGCCCGGGCAGGCCGATGAAGTGCTTCTGCAGGCTCTGGCTGTGCGTCGGACCGTACCCGCGGCCGCCGCCGGTCGGGCAGCGCACGATCAGTGGCATCGGGCGCCTGTGCCCGTACATGGACACCGACTTGCTGGCGAAGTTGGCGATCTGGTCGAACGCGAGCGCGACGAAGTCACCGAACATGATCTCCACGATCGCCGGTGCGCCGGCGAGGGCCAGCCCGGCACCGACACCGACGATTCCGCCCTCGCTCAGCGGCGTGGCCAGCACGCGGTCGGGCCACTTGGTGGACAGTCCCCTGGTGACCTTGAACGCGCCACCGTACGGGTCCACGACGTCCTCGCCGAGCAGCATGAGGTCCTGGTTCGCGGCGAACAGATCGTGCAGGGCGTGATTGAGGTTCTCGGCGACTCTCACGGTATCCACCTGCTCGGCGGCAGTGCGGCGACCTCGTCCGCCACGGCGTCGACCAGCTCACGCGCGGCGTCGTCGAACCGCCGGAACTGCTCGACGTGGCCGACCGGGTAGCGCTGGTACCAGTCGTGGTCCACGGCGGCCCGGCGTTCCGCCTCCGGCCGCGCGTCGTCGCCCTTGCTGTGCGGCCCGACGCGGTGGGTGATCAACTCCACCACCAGTGGCCGGTTGCGCCGCCGCACCCGGTCGACGGCCGGTGCCAGCTCCTCGCGGAGCACATTGACGTCGGTGGACTCGCTGCGCACGTGGTCGGCGCCGAACGCCGCGGCTCGCGCTCCGATGCTGCCGGCCAGTTGTACGGACGTCGGGGTCGACTGCGCGATCCCGTTGTGTTCGACCACGACCAGCAGTGGCAGCTCCCACAGCCGCGCCATGTTCAGCGCCTCGTAGACGGCACCTTCGCCCCAGGTCCCGTCACCGATGTACGCGCACGCCAGCGCGCCCGGCTCGGTGCGCTTGAGCCGCAGCGCGACGCCGGCGGCGACGGGCAGGCTCTGCCCCTGCACACCGGTGGAGAGGTAGCGGTCACGCAGGATGTGCTGGCTGCCGCCGACACCCGAGCACACCGCGCCGTCACGGCCCATGATCTCGGCGAGCAGGCCGCGCGGGTCCTCGTGCCGTGCCAGGTAGTGACCGTGACCGCGGTGATTGCTGAACACGTGGTCGCGCTCGTCGAACAGTCCTCGCATCGCTACGGGGACGTACTCCTGGCCGAGGCAGGTGTGGGTGGTGCCGTTCAGGCTGCCCTGGGCGAACAGGTCGAGCAGCTTCCACTCGAAGTGCCGGATGGTCAGCATCAGGAACAGGTCGTCGTCGTCCAGGGCCGACAGATATGGCCCGGCCGGGGCCGTGACTGTCTCCGTCATGTACGCGTCCCTTCCTGTGCGGCGATCTCCGCGGCGACCTCGCGCAGCGTCGTCGGCCCCAGGAAGGTCTCCAGCGGGAGGTCCACCCCCAACTCCTTCTGCACGTGCAGGATCAGCTCGACGAGTTTGACCGACTCCATGCCGATGTCGGCCAGGTTGTCGTCCGGTCCCGGCTCGGTGCCGAACACGGTCAGCCAGATCTGTGCCAGCTGCGCGACGGGTTGCATTTCAGATGCCTTCCAGGTCGTCCTGCAGGTCACTGCCCGGCATCTCGACCGCGTAAGATGCTTCGATCCACTTGCTTGCCTCGACGCTGAGCCCGACCGCGCGGTCACCTGGTTCGAGCAGCGGCAGCAGCCGTTCGAGTTGGAAGAACGGAAGGGCGTTGGCCGTGTTGCCGATCTCGGTGACCCGGCTGACGACCTTCGCCCCGTCCATGTCCAGGGCGTCGACCACACGCTTGGTCATCCGGCCGGACAGCTGCGGCGGCAGGAGGTAGTCGATCTCGGTCCGCTTCCACTCCAGCCGGTCGAGCAGATCGGCGAGCGCCCGATTGGCCATCGGCCCGGCCGACTGCTCGACGCCCTTGAAGTCCTCGCTGACCGGGAGCTCGTCGGGGATCCGCTCCGCCGGGCCGTACCAGGGAATGACCTGACCGGGTTCGCGTCCGAGTCCGACGAGTTTGCACGACACGTGCCGCAGTACGGGACCGCCTTCGCCCGGCCTGGTGTCGAGCACGGCGGCGCCCGCGCCGTCGCCGAACAGCATGGCGTTCACCTGCACTTCGGGCGGGGCGTCGGCGAGATTCAGATCGAGGTCGAGGTGGTGGGCGCTGGTGTCGGCGCCGAGGACGAGCGCGGTGCGGCACCGGCCGCCGGCGAGCGCCTGGGCGGCGACGTCGAGTGCCTGAAGTGCACCCGTGCAGCCGGACTGCATCTGGTACGCCGGAACCCCGTCGATGCCGAGCCGGTCGGCGACGAGGCAGGCGGTGGACGGCATGAGCAGGTCGGGGGTGGCGGTGCCGAGCACGACCAGGTCGATGTCCGCACCGGTGAGACCCGCGGCGGTCAGCGCCCGCCGTCCCGCCGTCTCGCACAGGTCGGTCAGCGAGTACCGCACCTCACCGGTCTCCAGGTTCCTGGCGAAGTGCCGAGTGTCGGTGCCGACGAAGGCGTCGATCCACTGCTCCCACACCGCCGGCATGCCGAACCGTCGCACCAGCGTCGCGTTGTCGACCGGAGGGCCGGGCAGCGCCGTCCCGACCGCGACAACGCGGATGTCGTGGGTGTCCATGTGCGTCCTTCCTCAGACGGGTTCACCGTCATGGTGGTCAGCGATGCTTAGCGGTCGCTTAAGAAGCGCTACGGTCGCAACTCCCTGTCGAGGAGCTCGAAGATCTCCTCGTCCTCCGCGGTCGCGAGGTCGGTGGTGTCCGGCTCGCGGAGGGCGTCCAGGACTCCGCGAAGGCGTTTGGCCACGGCCGTTCGCGTCTCACCGGCCGCGTCGACGACAAGCTGCTCCAGCGCGCGGAACACACTGTCGTGTGCGGTGAGGGGGTCGGGGCGTTCCGGCTCGCTGCTGAGGTGGCGGGCCAGCCCGGCGGGGGTGGGATGGTCGAACACGAGCGTCGTTGCCAGCTGCATCCCGGTGGCCGAGATGAGCCGCTCCCGCAGCTCCAGTGCGGTGAGCGAGTCGAAGCCGAGATCCATCAGGCCGCGTTCCGCATCGATCGTGCCGTGGATGCCGAGCACCTCGGTGATGGTCCTGCGCACCAGGGCCAACGCGAGCGCCTGCCGCTCCTCGGGATCCCGGCCGACGAGGGTGTGCGTCCATGCCAAAGGCTTCGATTGCCGTGCCCTTGTCCGTACGACCTCGCCGAACACGGACGGGGGTGCCTCGGCGTTGGAGTTCAGCGTGGTCGGGATCAGGACGGCGGCGCCGGATCCGACCGCCGCGTCGAACAGGGTGAGACCGGTCTCGGCGGACATCGGCACGATACCGAGTCGGGCCATCCTGGCGCGGTCCGTTTCGGAGAGGGTCGCACCGAGACCGTCACCGGACCACAGCCCCCACGCCAGCGATGTGGCCGGGCGGCAGTTGGCCAGGCGGTGGCAGGCCAGGGCGTCGAGGAAGGAGTTGGCCGCGGCGTAATTGGCCTGGCCGGCGTTCCCGATCGTGCCGGCGACGGACGAGAAGAGGATGAAGGCGGACAGGTTACCCGCGAGCTCGTGCAGATGCACCGCTCCGTCCACCTTCGACCGCCACACCGCGTCGAGCCGCTCAGGGCTCAGCTCGGTCACCGTGGCATCGTCCAGAACAGCCGCCGCGTGCACGACCGCGGTCGGCCGGTGCTCGTCGAGCAGCGCGGCGACGGCATCGCGGTCGGCGATGTCGCACACCGCCGCCCTGACCCGCGCACCGGACGCGGTCAGCTCGCCGAGCAGCGCGTGGGGCATTTCCCGTCGCCCGACGAGAAGCAGGTCACGCACACCGTGGTCGGCCACCAGGTGCCGGGCCAGTCGCTGCCCGAGCACCCCGCCCGCGCCGGTGACGAGCACCGGTCCGGTGCCGAAGTCGGCCTCCCCCGGCTCGGGTGCCGTGCGGACGACCCTGGGGCGCAGCACCCGCCCATCCCGCAGCGCGACCTCCGCCTCACCGGTGGCGATCGCCGCGGTCAGGATCTCCTCGGACGCGGGCGTGCCGTCGGTGTCCACGAGTACGAACCGGCCGGGATGCTCGGTGCGCGCGGTCCTGACCAGCCCCCAGACCGGTGCCTGCCACAGGTTGGGGACGTCCTCGCCGGGCAGGGCGGCCACCGCCCTGCGGGTGATCACGGTGAGGGTCCGGCCGTGGTCGGCCGCGATCCATTCCTGAACCGCCGCCAGTACCCCGGCGGTCGTCTCCCGGGTGTTGCCGGACACGGTGAGCACGTCTTCCGGCGAGCCGCCGGCCGGGCGAACCGGGAGCTCGGCCCAGTCGAGCCGATGCAGCGAGCGGAGGTGGTCGGTGGCGAACGTGGCCGGCCTGGTCACCAACTCCTCTACGACCAGCACCGGTTCGCCGTCAGGGTTGCAGATCGTGATCCGGTTGGCCGGGTCGATGTGCACCCGCAGCGTCGTGCCGGCCGGCCTGAACAGGCGGACACCCCGCCACGCGAACGGCACTACGACCTGACCGGTGGTCTGATCACCGGTGAGGGCGAGTACGTGCAGCGCGGCGTCGAACAGAGCCGGGTGAATGTCGTAGCCGTCGTTCGGCACCGGCAGCTCGACCTCGGCGAACCGGTCGTCGCCGCGCCGCCACGCACGTCGCAGCGCCTGGAAGGACGGGCCGTAGTCGAGACCGCGCTCGGCCAGCTCCTGGTAGGCGTCCTGGATGTCGAGCTCGGGTGCGTCCGGCGGCCAGACCGGCGGCGTGACCTCGACGGTCCGCTCGGAGAGCCTGCCGGTGGCGTGCCGGGTCCAGTCCTCCCCCTGCCGGGCGTGGATGGCGACGGCGTCACCGTCGACCGTCACCTCGACCTCGGCCTCGGCCGTGTCGTCGACGACGAGCGGTGCTTCGTGGGTCAGTTCCTCCACGGTTCGGCCGGCGCGCATGGCGAGGTCGAGCAGGGCCGTTGCCGGAACGAGTGGTGTGCCGTTGATCGTGTGCTCGGCGAGCCACGGGTGCTCGCGTGCACCGAACCTTCCGGTGTGAACGGTGTGGCCGGTGGAGAGGTGGACCGTGGTGGTGATGAGGGGGTGGGATCCGGTGGTGGTCTTGCGGGTGGGGTTGAGCCAGTGGCGTTGGTGTTGGAAGGGGTAGGTGGGGAGTTCGGTGTGTGGGGTGTGGGGGTGGGTGTGGGTGTGTGGGGTGTGGGGTTGG